>JASJDY010000093.1 GCA_030065025.1 Planctomycetota bacterium | reverse complement strand
GGGGCCATGACGTAGGCGTGCGTGAAGTGGCGGTGGAGCTCCCAGGGCAGCGCCGGATCCGAAAGCGGCTGCAGCACCATGTCGGCGTCCGGGAGCATGCCGCCGGCGAGACCTGCGAGCCACACGTGGCGCCCACCCCGCGGCCCGAGCACGGCCTGCGCCGTGACGGCGCCGAGCATGCCTTGGCTCACGGGATCCATGGGGGTGTCGTCTCCTCGGGTGGTGCGGTCATGACGCGCCGAGCGGGCGGCAGGTTACGGCGGTGCCGGGGGTCAGTTCAGGTTCAGGATGGCGGCGTTGAGAACCGTGGCAAAGCTGACCCAGGCCAAGTAGGGGACCAGCATGAGCGTCGCGGGTCGGTCCAGCGGCCGGAACGCCACGATCGTGGCGGTCAGCGCCAGCCACAGCGCCACGAGCACGATCAAGGCGATACCGAGCCAGTGGGCGCCGAAGAAGATGGGCGACCAGATCGCGTTCAGCACGAGCTGGAGGCCGAACAGCGACAGCGCGCGCTTCACACCGGGACGCGACGTGCCGAGGCGCCACACGCGCCAGGCGGCGATGCCCATGAGCGTGTAGAGCAGGGTCCAGACCGGTCCGAAAACCCAGCCCGGCGGCTGGAACGACGGCTTCTCGAGCTCGCGGTACCACGACGACGCGCCGGTCTCGGTGGTGGCGGATCCGACAGCGGCCGCGAGGAAGCAGAGGGCGACGAACGGGATGGCGCCGACCCAGGTGTGCATGCGTGCGGTCACGGGATCAGCGCGCTCCGATGGGCTTGGTGTCTTCGTACCAGACGTACTCGTAGGAGGCGATGCGCGCGAGCTGGCTCTTGGGCAGCTGCACGACGAACCCACCCCAGATCGTCTCCTCCTTCGGGTCGAGATCCTGGTTCTGGCTCGTGGCCGCGAGTACGGCACCGTCCTTGTCGTAGAGCACGAACGTGACCCCGGCGTGCAGCTTCTTGTCGGTGGTGTTCACGACGTCGACCTGCCCGCTGACGGCGGCGCGGCCGAACCAGTCGGTGATGCGCGGCTTGGCCGTGCCCGTGATGCCGCGACCGAGGCGGATGGGCGCGGGCTTGGCCAGCTTCCCCTTGGCCGCCATCCGGCCGCCCTTGCGATGGGTGAATACGGAAGCGACTGCGCCCTTCTTGCTCTCCTCTGCACGCAGAGGCGCGGGCGGAAGGGCCAGCATGAAGGTCAGGAACGAGGTGAGGACGAGGAGGAAGGGCGCTGCGGTCTTGCTCATCCGACGAGTGTCGCCCCGTTCCCGGGTGGCGCAAGGCGACCGGGACCGACGCCGCTACGGTGCTCGTGGTGAGGCGCTCGGATGGGCGTCAGGCGCGCGCGTCCGTGGTGTTCCGAACCGGCTGTGGCGCGGCGCGAGGCTCGGTCGGTAGACGCGCCAACCACGTCGTGACCCCGATGCACATCACGGCCAGGACGGCCTTCACCGGCCACGCGATGGGCGCCAGCACGATCGTGGCGCCGAAGGAGGCGACCGTCATCGTGATCGCGACGGCCTTCGCGCGTACGGGTAGGTAGCGGCCCTCGGCTCCGCTGCGCACGACGGGGCCGAAGAAACGATTCTGCCGCAGCCAGCGGTGCGCCGGTGGCCAGGCGCGGGCGTAGCAGCCGGCCGCCAGCAAGACGAAGGGCGTCGTCGGGACGAGGGGCAGGATGACACCCAGGACACCGAGCGCGAGCGAGACCGAGCCCAGACTGAAGAGCGTCACGCGCAGCGCCAGGGGCGTGCTCGGCTCGTTCGGGTTGCGGGTGTCCGTCGTGCTCATGTCGTGTCGGGTGGGTCGGGGCCCACTGGAGGATGATACGGGATCCGGGGTGCGCAACCCGTCGTGGGAGTGCGGCACCCCGGATCCCCGATTCGCGCTAACGGAGGTTGCGCGCGCTCACCAGCAGCTCGAGATCGCCGCCGGCCAGGGAGCCGATCGCGTAGATGAAGTAGGCCTTGCGCGGCTGGATGGTCAGGTGCGCCGGCCCGAGCACGGGCATGCTGGGCACGTTCGCGGGCGAGACGACTGCGTCGTAGCGCCCACCGCGCACGGCCGCGGACTGCTCCTTGCCGTTCTCCAGGCCGGAGAGGGTGCCGGCGAGGTAGCGCCAGAAGAAGAAGCTGCGGATGAGGCGCACGTCCACCGCGGGGGCCGCGGCCGCGTGGCGCACCGTGAGGCGCGAGCGGAAGCCGAGCGACGACAGGTCGTTCACGAACGGGCTCAGCGTGGGCGTGCCGTCAGCCGCGAGGTGCGCGACCAGCGTGTAGTCCACGCCGGCGGCCAGGCTGAAGCTGCCGGAGATCGCGGGCGCGCTCGGGTCGCCGCCTGCGGCCACGATGACGACGTCGTAGTCGCCGTGGGGAAGCGCGATGGGATCGGTGATCGTGCGCGGCTCGAAGCTCGGCAGCCTCAGATCGCCGTTCACGTACACGTCGACCGTGAGGCCCAGGACGCCGTGGACGACCGTGAGGTTGGCCGTCTGGCTGCGCAGCTCACGGTTCTCCACCAGCAGATCGAACGTGCCACCGGCGAGATCGCCGAACGCGTAGACGATGGTGGCCTGCCCGCGCTTGATGCGGACCGGCGCCGGTCCGAAGACCGTCGTGTTGGTGTTGGCGGGCAGCAGCGAGGCCTCGTAGCGGCCGCGGCGTACGTCGATCTGCGTCTGACCGCCGTTGGAGAGGTCCTCGAGCACGCCAACCGGCTTGCGCCAGCGCCAGATGCGGCGCACGAGCTCGGCGTCCACGGCCGGCGCAGCGGCCACGTGACGCACGATCAGCCGGCCGTCGTGCGGTGCGGCCAGATCGAGGTCGTCGGCGAAGGGCGTGAGCGTCGGCGTGCCGTCGGCCGCGAGGTGGGCGACGAGCGTCACGCGGTCGCCTGCGGCGACGGTGGCGCTGCCGGCGATGGCCGGCATCATCGGATCCCCGCCCGCGGCGGTGATCGCCACGTCATAGGTGCCCGGCGGGAGGGGGATCGGATCGGTGATCGTGCCCGGCTCGAAGTTCGGGAGCCTGAGGTCGCCGTTTACGTAGACGTCGACGGTGAGATTCGGGACCGCGTGGACGACGACGACGTCGGCCGTGGTCTCGGCCTGGGCGGCGGGCGCCGCGAACAGGGCGCTGCCGAAGAGGACGGCGGCCAGGGCCGCGATGCGGGGGAGGGAGGGGATCATGGGAGCTCCTCAGGGGAGGGAGGGGAGTCGGATGAAGGGCGCACGGTCGGTACGCGCCCAGGGTCTGTCAAGATATATATCTGTACAGAATGGCGCGGTGTCCCCGGCTGCGCCTTCGGCGGCGCACCCCGCCTCAGGCGCTGGCGCGGCGCTCGTCGCCCGCCGCGGGCAGCCAGCGGCAGAGCGTGCGCGCGAGGAGGTCGCGCTTGACGGGCTTCGTGAGGTAGTCGTCCATGCCCGCCGCGAGGACCTTCTCGCGCTCGCCCCGCATGGCGTGGGCCGTCATGGCGATGATGGGGAGGCGTCCGGCCCCACGCTGGGCCTCGATCTCCCGCCAGCAGCGCGTGGCCGTGTAGCCGTCCATCTCGGGCATCTGGCAGTCCATGAGGACGAGGTCGAACGAATCGCACTCGAGCTGCCCGAGCGCTTCACGCCCGTTCTCGGCAACGGCGACCCGATAGCCCAGGCGTTCGAGCACGGCACGGGCAACGCGCTGGTTCACGGGGTTGTCCTCGACGACCAGGATGGTCAGCGCGCCGTCGGCGCGCTCCGCGGGCCGGCCGGCCTCGCACGCGTGGTCGCGGACGTCGTCCAGGCCCTCCATGTCCTCGAGCGCGGCCCGCTGCAGGCGGACCGTGAAGTGGAACGTGCTGCCTTCCCCGGGCTGGCTCTGCACGCCGATCGAGCCGTCCATCAGCTCCGTCAGCTCGCGGCAGATCGACAGCCCCAGTCCGGAGCCACCGAAGCAGCGCGAGGTGTGATCGTCCGCCTGCGTGAACGTGTCGAAGAGACGAGCCTGCGCCTCGGCACTGATGCCGATGCCGGTGTCCTCGATCTCGAAGCACACCAGGACGTCGTCCTCGCGCTGTTCTGCAGGCGTGAGGCGGAGCTTCACGCTGCCTGCCTTCGTGAACTTGAGCGCGTTGCCGACCAGGTTGACGAGCACCTGGCGTAGCCGCGTCGGGTCGCCGACGACGGCGGGCGGAACGTCGGGCTGCATGGACCAGGACAGCTCGATCTCCGCCTGTTCGGCCTGACGCCGGAACAGGTCGATGACCTGCTCACACGTGTCGTCGATGCGGAACGGGATCTGCTCGAGCACGAGCTTGCCGGCTTCGATGCGCGAGAAGTCCAAGATGTCGTTGATCAGGCCGAGGAGTGCCTCGGCGGATGCGAGGGCCGTACCGGCGAGGTCGCGCTGCTCACCGTCGATGGGGGTGTCGAGCAGGAGCTCGAGCATGCCGATGACGCCGGCCATCGGCGTACGGATCTCGTGGCTCATGTTCGCGAGGAACGAGGACTTGGCGGCCGTCGCGGCTTCCGCACGGGCCAGCGCGGCGCCGAGCTGCCGGTTCTTGTCCGTGAGCTCTGCGCGCGCGTCGTCGAGCTGAGCCATGAGCTCCGCAGCGTAGGCATTCGCGCGGGCAACGCCGGCAGCCTCCGCCCGCAGGCGGACGTTCTCACGCCGGAGTCGCGTGAGCTCGGTAGCCATGGCTTGCAGGCTCTCGGGGGTCATGGCGGCTCCGCTCAGAAGGTCAGGGTGGGGGTGCCGGCCATCGTCTCGGCGACGACCTGGGTGAGACCGCCGACCTTCACCCCCTGGATCAGGTCCTGGTCCACCTCACACGAGCCGACGAACTGGAGTGCGCACGCCGTGCAGCACAGCACCGTTGCGCCCATCTCGATCAGCTGGCCCAAGATCTCCGGGATGGTGTCACAGCCCGGGACGACGCAGTTGCCGTGCACATGCGGCCGCGCCCAGAACGCGCCACGCAAGGTCAGGAAGACGACGACGTCCACCTCCATCGCGCAGGCGGTCATGGCCGTCTCGAGCCCTTGGCGAGCCTTGTGCGGATCCTCGGCACCCGCCGTGATCAGGACCTGCAGGCGCTGCTTCGCTTCACTCATCGCGCGTTCCCTAGATGAAGAGGTTCGTGTCGGCCTCCTGGGCCGCCAGCAGGTAGCTGGCGACGCCGCCGTACTCGATGTCGTCCATCAGCTCGCGCCGGTCGATGCCCAGCAGGTCCATCGACATGGTGCAAGCGACGAAGGTGACGCCCTGTTCGCGGGCGGTGTCGATCAGCTCGGCCAGGGACGGCACGCCGCCGCGCCGCATGAGCAGGCGGAACATGCGCGGGCCCAGGCCCAGGAAGTTCATGCGGGACGACGGGACGTGCTCGGGTCCGGAGGGGAGCATCCAGCCCAGCAGACGCTGCAGGAGGCCCTTGCCCTTGGCGCGCTCGCCGGTCTTGAGTGCGTTCAGGCCCCAGAACGTGAAGAACAGCGACACGCGTGTGCCCATCGCGGACGCACCCGTGGCGATGATCAGCGCCGCCATGAGCTTGTCGAGGTCGCCGCTGTGCACGACGATCGTGAGGCGCTGCGTGGCCGCATCGGGGGCCGGAGGAGCCAGTCGGGGCGTGGTCAGCGGCTCAGCCACGACGCCTCACCTTGGCCCGGATGACGTCCCCTTCGTCGAGCTCGATCAGCTCGTGTCCGGTCATCTGGGCCCACGCCCGGATGTCGGCCGGGAAGGCGGGGTCGTCCGCCTCGACCGTGAGGATCGCCTCCGCAGCCAGGGTCTTCATGGCCTGGCTGATGCGCACGATGGGCATCGGGCACGCCAGCCCACGGCAGTCCAGCCTCTCTTCCCGCATGTCCCTTGTGCTCCTTGCACACGTTGGCCCCTTCCTCTCGACCTCAGGGGCAGGGGCCGGGAGGCTGCCCGGATGCGGGTTGGCGGCTCGCTGACAATCCGGGTTCGTGGGGTGGGGAGGCCCGATCGTCGCGTTCGTCCTCGGCGGGGCGGCGCAGAAGGTGGCAGACCCTGCTCTCCCTGCTGCACTACGGGGATCATGACGCATTCCAGCCCGCGCTTCCGGAGCCTGCTCCGGCTTCTGCCCGTCCTTCTCGTGACCGCGTTCGTCCTGACGGCGTGCGGCGACAAGGAGGCTGACCCGACGCTTCCGAACGCGACCGTCAAGGACGACGGTCAGCCTGCGGGCGCGGCGGACCCGACTCCGGGGAAGACCTCGAAGACGCCGCCCCAGATGCCGCCCCAGATGCCGCCCGCTGTCAGCGCCGACACCGTGATCGTGACGGTCAACGGCGAGGGCATCACCCAGGGCGAGGTCGACACCGAGATCGCGCGGATGGTGCTGGGTGGCCGTCCGATCCCCGCGAACCAGCTTCCGATGGTCCGGGGGCGCTTCGGCCAGCAGGCCGAGAAGATCCTCGTCGAGCGCAAGCTGCTCGTCGCCGCCGTCGAGAAGGAGAAGATCGAGGCGAGCGCGGAGGAGCTGGCGGAGCGCTGGAAGGAGATCGACGCGCGCATCACGGCGGGCGGTGGAACGCGTGACGCTGCGCTGAAGCAGCAAGGCATGACCCAGGAGCAGGCCGACAAGGAGATCGCGCTCGGCATCCGCCTCGAGAAGCTGCTGAAGAAGCACACGACGGTGAAGCCCGTCACGGACGAGGCCGCCAAGGAGCACTACGAGAAGAACGTCGGCCGCTTCAAGGTGCCCGCCGAGGTGCGTGCCCGTCACATCCTCCTCAAGTTCGAGCCGAAGATGACGGATGAGGAGAAGGCCGCACTCGAGCCCAAGCTGGCCGCCATCCGCGCCGAGGCGATGAAGGAGGGCGGCAAGGGCTTCGAGGAGCTCGCCAAGGAGCACTCCGGCTGCCCGAGCGGGGCGCAGGGTGGCGACCTCGGCTTCTTCGGACGCGGCCGCATGGTGCCCGAGTTCGACAAGCTCGCCTTCGACCTGGAGATCGGCGTCGTCAGCGAGCCGTTCCGCACGGACTTCGGCTACCACATCATGGAGGTGCGCGAGAAGCGTGAGGCGCGCACGAAGCCCTTCGAAGAGGTCAAGGAACAGCTCAAGGCGGAGCTCAGCAGCGGCGACCGCCAGCGCGCACAGACCGACTACATCGCCAAGTTGCGCGAGGGCGCGACCATCGAGCGGCCGACCCAGAAGTAGACCCCGGCATGGGGGAAGACCAGCACCCGGTACGTGCCGGTCTCGAAGCCGAGCTGGCCCGGGGCCCGATGCTCCTGTCCGGCGGCTTCGGCACCGAGCTGCTGCGGCGCGGTGTCGCCACGCCGCTTCCCCTGTGGTCGACCGACGCCCTTCTGCGCGCACCGGACGTGGTGCGCGAGATCCACGCCGAGTACGTGCGCGCGGGCGCGCAGATCGTCACTGCCAACACCTTCCGCGCCGACCGCGTGACGCTGGCCCGTGCCGGCCTCGCCGACCGCACGCGCGAGCTGAACAAGCTGGCGCTCCGGCTGGCGCGCGAGGGGGTCGCCCAGGCACGGCCGTCAGGTGCCGTGTTCGTGGCCGGTTCGGTGGCGCCCGTCGCGGACTGCTATGACCCCGGCTCCGTCCCCGACGACCGCACACTCGTGATCGAGCACGGCGTCCGTGTGGGCCACCTCGTGTCTGCCGGCGCGCCTCTAGCGCTCGTCGAGACGATGAACACGATTCGTGAGGCTCGCGCTGCGCTCGGTGCGTGTCGAGCGGGCAATCTGCCTGCGCTCGTGTCGTTCGTCTGCGACGGCGAGGGCCGCTTGCTTTCGGGCGAGCCCATCGAAGACGCAGCGCGCGCGATCGAGGAGCTCGAGCCCATCGCCGTCCTCGTCAACTGCTGCGCGCCTCGTGACGCGACTCTCGCCCTCGAGCGGCTGCGTTCAGCGACCGACCTCCCGGTGGGCGTCTACGCGAACGGCCGCGGCGGGCCGGACGACGCTGAGGGGTGGCGCTTCCGCGGGGGCACGAGCCGGCGCGCCTACGTGCGTGAGGCGCGTCGCTGGCTGGCGCTCGGCGCACGACTGATCGGTGGCTGCTGCGGGACGGATCCGCGCACGATCCAGGCGTTGCGCAAGCTCCTGCGCTAGCGCGTGCGCCTGGCGATGACGCCGTAGGGGCGGCCCGAGCCGGCACCGCAGGTGTCGGCGAAGGCCCGCCCGCGCCCGTCATGGGGCCGACCGTGCGTTACGCCTCGTCCGGCGCCACGCCTCCCGGCGGCTCGAGCTCGGAGAGATCCGGCGCACTCCACTTCGTCAGGCGGAAGCCCTTGGCCGTGCTGCCCTCGAAATCCACCCAGCCACACGAGCGCAGCTCGTTGCCGCCCTCGCGGATCACGCCGTAGCGGTAGCGGCGGGCATCCCGGCCGCCCTGATTCGCCGTGGTCGGCGGACCGAGCCGCTCGAGGACGTCGCTCTCCGACATCCCGTGCTGCAGTTCCAGCCACTTCTCGATCTGCGCCCAGCGCGGCATGCTCTCGCTCATCGCCACAGCCTACCCTTGCTCCAGCGGTGGGCGTCTGTCAGACGGGTTCCTCGGCGCGCTGCAGGGCGCCGCGCTGGTGGCGGGAACGGCACGGCGTGCACATGCCGTGCGTAACCGTGGTCAGGCGCCGGGGCTTCGGCGCGTGCTCGAGTGGCAGCCATACACCGTCCGGGCCGCGCACGGACTCGCACCACGCGCAGACGCACATCGCCGCGCCCTCGAAGCGGTTCAGGTCTGGATCGCCGTCGGCCATCGTGCCGAACGCGCGCAGGAGCGCGCGGTGCTCGTCCAGCAACCGCGCGCGATACGCACGCAGCTCGTCGAGTCCATCGTCGTTCTCGGCCAGGAAGCCGGGCTGCTCGGCGAGGAAGTGCTCGACCTCGCCCAGTCGCTGCAGCGCCGCCGCGCCCGTGATGTCGTAGGCGCGGTTCGTGTCGGCGCCGCGGCCGGCGTGCTCGAGCAGGATGAGGCCATGCTGGTACGCAAGCCCCATGCGCATGCCCGGCGTGAGTGCGTCGTCCGACGCGTCCGCGATGCGCTCGAGGGCCTCGCGCGCGGCGGGCACCGCTCCCTCAGCGCCCAGTGCGATCAAGGCGCTGACGGCGAGCAGGTCGAGGCGGTACGACTGACGGTCGCGTTGCTGCTCGACCTGGCGGAACGCCTCGATCTCGGTGAGGGCTTCCGTGTAGCGCCCGGCCGCGTAGGCCGCCATGGCTCGAGCCCAGGGCGCCGCCCGCGGGTCCGGTCCGGTGCCGAGCTTCTCGAGCTGGGCCCGCGCGGCCGCGCCGGCCTGACCGTCTCCGTCCACCATGGCCAGCTCGAGCCGGTACGCGGCTGCACGGCGACCCGCCTGCATGCGGCGCGTCGGCGTCAGGTCCGGTATGCCGGCCTCGAGCGCCTCGAGGACGCGGCGGGCGCGCACGTACTCCTTCATATCCAGCAGTGCGCCGACCATGTGGCCGCGCGCCACCGCCAGGGCGAAGGGCTCGTCGAGCTCGACCGCAATCGCCTCGGCTCGCCTCGATAGCACGAGCGCCTCGAGCACCCGGCGGGCGTGCAGGCAGGTGAGCGCGTAGTTCACGCAGCCACGCATCTCGGCCACCGAGTTGCTGCCGCGCAGCGTCGCGAGGCCCTCGCGGTAGAGGCGCTCGGCCTCCTGCCTACGGCCTTGGCGGCGCACGTTCGTGGCAAGCACGATCTTGCCGTGCGCGCGCACGTTCTCGTTGAAGCCCTCTTCCGCGATGCGACGCAGCAGCGCTTCCGACTCGGGCTCGATCGAGCGCTCGGTGGAGAGGAAGTGCTCGAGATCCTCGAGGTGCAGGGGATCCGTGGGATCCAGGTCGCTGTCCGTCATGCGCCCTCCCCGCGTGTGCGGAGTCCCCTCGCAGGGGAGTATAGGGACCAGGGCCCCGCCTGACGAGGGCGAGCCTCAGCGGCCCGGGCCGCGGTCCTCGAGCCGGGTCGTCGCCTCGGCGCTCACCGGCTCCGAGCGGTTGCCGCCGCAGTCGAGCGCGCGCACGGCGAACGTGTAGCGGCGTCCCGGCGTGAGTCCGGGCACCGTGAACCGTTGCGCATCCGTGATGCCCGCCGGCTCGCCGTCCACGTACACGAGCCAGGCCGCGATGCCGCTCGCGTCGCTGCCCGCGGACCACCGCAGCAGGACGCGACTGCCCGAGAGGGGGCTGGCGAAGAACGTGACCGGCGCGGTGGGGGCGGTGCTGTCGATCGTCGCTGTCGCGGCGGTGAGGTCGACGATCAGCGCCGTGCGTCCGGCGATCGGCACGGCCTCCTCCCACGTGCCGACGCCGCCCTTCGTCACGCGGACCGTGAAGGGCCCGCGCGCATCAGGGCGCAGGCCGTTTGCAAGGCGCGCCTGCACGACGGTCCCACGGGCCCTGCCTTCGGCGTCCGTGCGCGTCTCGAAGGCCCGCTCGCCCTTGGCGTCCGTCACGGTGACGACGGCGTCAGGCACCGCGGCACCGCGCGCGTCCCGTACGAGGAGCGCCAAGGTCCACTCGCGCGTGGCGTCCCACGGCTTGGCACCGTGGTACTCGGTCACCTGCAGGAGGTCGAGGTCGGTGACGGTGTCGAGCAGCCGATTGCCCGGGTTCGGGGTGCCGCCGTTGCCGAACTCCTCGACGTAGAACTCGTGCCCGGCGCCGAGACCCAGGTCGCGGCGCAGCACGTTGTCGCGCATGAGCGCGCCGCGGCCGCCGCCCCACTCGCGCATGATCACGCGGTCCGTGGCGGTGAAGACGTTGTGACGCACTACGAGGTCGTTCGTGCTGCCGGCGGTGCCCTGGCTCCACATCAGCGCGTTCGCGCGGAAGCGCGCGCCGCGCGCCAAAGCGCTCACGCGATTGCGCACGATCTCGACGCCCTGGACGTTCTGATTCGCCTGGTTCTGTAGCCCCACGTCGATCGCCCGCACCTCGGCATGCTCGTCGTCGGCGACACCGGTGATCACGTTGTCGTGGACCTTGCAGCCGGGCGCACCTTCGATCTTGATGCCGTGCACCCAGTGGTGGTCGGGGTACTCGGCGTTGGTCTGGTCCTGCACCCGCAGCACGTTGTGGTGCACACGGCAGTCGATGCCGTCGCTGCCGCTGCTCGCGACGTGGATGCCGCGCGACTCGCCCTCGAGGTGGTTCTCGAACACGTCGGCGCCTCGCTTGTAGATGCCGAGCATGTAGCCGTTGGCCACGAGCGCCTTCGTGCCGAGCACCTGGTTGTGGTGCACCAGCACGTCGCCGCTCGAGCTGTCTCCTTGCAGTCGTAGGCCCCACTGGGGGCTGGCCGTGATGCGGTTGTGGTCGATCTGGGCGCTGCCCCGCGCGTCGTCGATCCGGATGGCCGCGACGCCCGGCCAGTGGCGGTCCGAGACGACCGTCGTTCCGCAGTGGACCACGCAGTGGTCGACGCGGACGGCCTGGGGGACGCTCACGATCGAGATGCCGTCGGCGTCGCGGCCGGTCACCGTGACGTTCAAACCGGAAACGCGGACGTCGTTGACCGCGATGAGGCGGACGCCGTGACACGCGCTGCCGCCGCCGCCGCCCTGCACGATCGCACCTCCGCGCACGACGAGACGCCCGTTCACGCCGTCGGCATGCACGCCGTGTGCACGGCCGCTTCCCGTGCCGTAAGTGATCGTGTGGCCGCCCAGATCCAGGGTCACGTCGGCGGCCGTGATGCGGAAGGCCGTGCCCGTCGCGGTGATGTCGCGATCGAGCACGTACGTGCCCGGCGTCGAGATGATGCCCGGTGCGGTCAGCGTGGTGGCGCCCGCCGCGGCGGTCGGGCCGGCACCGACACCAACGCGTGATGCGGCGGCATACGTGAAGGCCCCCGGCGTTCCGCCCTGGATGGGCCTCACGGCGAACTGCAGCGTCTGTCCCGGCTCCAGGCCGGTCAGGGTGATCGTCTCCAGCGTGCCCGCCGCGGCGGGTACGTGCGCCTGGGGCAGGACCGTCGCGCTCGCGAGGTCGGCTTCCGACTCGAGCAGTCGTACGGAGCGTCGGATCTCGTACCCCGTCACGGGCGTGCCGCCGGTGGGGGGCGACGTGAAGCGCAGCACGACCGAGCCGCGCGCCGGGCCCGG
>JASJDY010000092.1 GCA_030065025.1 Planctomycetota bacterium | reverse complement strand
GCGATCTCGTTGATCGCGTCCGTCGAAGCACGGTAGTTGAGGTCGAGCGTGATGCGCGACAGGCTCGGCAGCCACTCGAGGTCGCCGATGACACCGAGACCGGCGCACGCGAGAGCGCGCGTCAGGTCCATGCCCTTCGTGTCCTTCAGCAGCGCGATCATCGGAGCCACCGCGCGGGCGTCACCGATCTTCGCGAGCGCGAGGACGACCTGGCCCTTCACGTTCTGGCTCTTGGCGCGCCTGAGCTCCTCGAGGAGCAGCGGCACACCTTCCTTGTCCTGCAGGAGACCCAGCGCGGTAGCGGTCTGCTGGCGCAGCTCCTCCGAGCGACGCTCCTTGAGCGCCTCACGGATGGGCGTCAGCACGTCGCGCGTGCCCTGGCCGATGAGGCCGAGCGCGAGGGCCGCGTAGCCGCGGAACTCGGTGTCGCCCTTCTCGTCCGCCACGATCTTCACCAGGTCCTTCACCGAGGACATGTCCTTGATGATGCCCAGCGCCGTCGCGAAGGCGGCACGGCCGCGCTTGTCGAGCTTCTTGGTCTGCAGACCGTTACGCAGGATCTCGAGGGACTTCGAGCGGAACTCGCCGTAGACGGGAACCGTGGTCTCGTCCGTGATGGCACGACCGACCAGGCCCAGCGCCAGCGCGCCGAACGGGCGCTGGATGTACTTGCCGTCCTCGGCCATCTGCAGCAGGAACTCGCCGGCCTTGGTGCCGCCGATGACGTCCGTCTTGCCCTGCTTGACGTCGGCGATGATCAGATCGCTCAGGCTGATGATGGCGAAGTTGCGGGCGCTCGGGTCCTTGACCTTGCCCATGCTGCTGAGCAGCGTCTGGGCGACCGCGATGCGGTCCTCACCGCTGACGAGACGACCCAGCTGGCCCAGGCCGATGGCGCAGGAGCGCTGGATGTTCTTGTCCTTGATGCGGCGGTTGGTCATGGCGCGCTGCAGGACCATGAGGTCCTTCGCGGTGCCGATACGGCCGAGCGTCAGCGACGCGTAGCTCTGGTGGATCGGCTGCACGTCGTTGCGGCCGATGCGGCCCTTGGCCAGGCACTCACGGAGCACGTCGCGCTGCGCCTCGGTGATCGACGTCGGCGGCTGGAGGCCGATCGACGTGAGGATCGAGATCAGCAGGTCGGGGTGGTTGTAGTCCTGCTCCATGAGCTGGAACAGACGGGCCGTCGTCGCGGCGTGGCCGGAGTACGAGCCGGAGCCGCTGGGCTGGTCGCCGAGCAGGCCGATCGCCATGAGGGCGAACGCACGCGTACGCGTCTGGTAGTCGTCGCCGGCATCCTCGAAGACGCCGAAGAGGAACTCGCGGACCTTGTCGAGCTCACCAGCGTCGAACTGGTGGTCGGGGTTGGCGCGACGCAGCATGCCGAGGCCGACACACGCGGACTCCTGCACGATCAGGTCGTGCTTCATCTTCGGGTCGAGACCCTTCTTGATGAGCTCGATCTGCTCGGGCGTCTTGGCCATCTTGCCGATGGCGATGTAGGTCGCGGACGTGACGTCCTGGTGGCGGCCGTTCTTCGGATCCATCGCCCAGATGAGGGCCGGCAGGATGTCGCTCTCGACCTTCGCGCGGATGTCGTGCGTGGCGTCCGAGCGGTTCGAGCGGTTCTTGCCGCCGATCTGGAAGAGCGGGTTCTCCGAGGAGACGCGCGTGTAGAGCGCCTTCTTCAGGTTCTCGATGTCCGCCTTGTTGTTGTGGTACCAGAACACCCAGTTCTCGAAGCCGAGCGAACCGCGGGCACCCTTGGTCTTGGGGTCGAGGTTCGGCGTGGTCGGCTGCGGCGTCGTGGGGGTCGGCGCCGGGGTGGTCGGGGTGGGCGCCGTCGGCTTGCTGTCCGGCGTCGTCGGCGGCGGCGTTACGGGCGGGCCCGACGGAGGCGGCGGCTGGGGCGGCGTCGGGTCGCTGGGTTCACGCTGGTTCGGCGGCACTGCGCCGCCGGGGCCACGGTACTGACCGCCGTGCGCCATGAGGTCGTCTGCGAAGACCAACAGGGCGACGGTGACCAGAAGGGCACCGATCAGGATTCGCTTCATCGGTTCAACTCCTCTGGGAAAACGTGAGCGCAGAGCCTACGGCGCGCACCCCGGGGGTGGCCACCGCTGGCGGGCCCGCGATCACGGGAACTCGTTCGCCGTGTCGAATGCACACCGGGTTCCCAGGGGATACGCTTCGGGCACATTCATGGACCGATGCCGGCACCGGTCCCGAACACGTTGGAAGCCCACAGGTTACGACGACGGCACCCCGCTGCGGAACCGGCCCTGTCGTGATTCGGGACGTTCGTCGGTGCTACCGGCCGGTAGCGATCGGCGTGCGGCGTGACAAATCGCTCGGCTCCCCGGCCGGGCGGCTGCGCCTGCCGATCGGGCCGGTATCGTCGCGAGCCCGCGGAGAGAGCCCATGTATATCGCCCCGCAGACTCCCGACGGCCGCGTCACGGCGGTGCGCCCCGGCGAGAACGGCGGAATCGGGATCGACGTCTCGTTCCGCGTCGATCCGGCGTTCCGCGCCGAGATCGAGGGCCGCGAGTCCGAGGTCATCTTCGCGGCCCGCAGTCGGATTGCCCGCCTGGGGATCGACGTCTCGCCGACCTCCGACCTCACCTGGGTGGACGGCAACCTGTGTCTGGCGGCGGAGGTCTCCGCGAGCGTCCCCGCCTATGGCATCGAGCCGTTCCTCGCCGACGTGCTCGAGCCCGGCGTGCGCGTCGGGCGGCTGGTCTTCTGTCCCGCCGAGCGGCGCCTGGGGTCCGACGAGATCGACCAGGCCGTGCTCGACAACGCGCTGCAGCTGCCGGCGGCGTACTCCATCGACTACGAGGGGCGCTTCCGCATCCGTCCCGAGGGCTGGGTCTACGACCTCGCCGAGCCGATGACGCGCGCCGCGCTGACGACGATCCTCACGCGCGCCGACGGCAAGGACCTGCTCAACCGCATCCAGACGCGGCGCGCCGTCGATCGCCTCGTGCTCGAGCCGGGCGGCGGCATCATCACGTCGTGCTCGATGTTCCTGCACCGGCACTACGTCGTGCTCGAGAGCGAGGACAGCCCGCTCGGCCGCCACCTCGAGGCGGTCTGTCTCGATCCGATCAGCACGCGCGGCACGAACATCTTCCTCGAGTTCGCGAACCACGGCGATCGGCGCATCGTCAACCCGACGGTGGCCGCGACGCTGTATCACGCCGTGCGCGCGGACGCGAAGCCCCGGCGCTGGTACGGCAGCGCCGCCGTCGAGCCAGCCGCGGCCGAGCCGAAGGTGGAGGCCAAGGCCGAGTACGAGCGGCTCGCGCCGGTGTTCGACGAGCTCGAGGCGTCGTCCGAAGACCACCGCTACTCGCACCGACTGGTCGCAGTGAGCGACGACCTGCCCGGCCTCCTCGACGGCGCCGAGCCGAGCCTCGTCTGGCGGCGGCCGAACGACGCATGTCTTCCGGCGGCCGGCGCCGACGTGTCGGCCGAAGAGGCGCGCGACGCCCTCGACGGCGGAGACCCGCGCGCCTACGGCACGTGCATCCTGAGCGAGGTGCCGAAGGGCGCACGCGCGACGCTGTTGCTCGGGTACTTCCCCAACCTGGTCGAGCACACGCAGATCTGCCAGGCCGCCCTCGAGCGCAAGATCGAGCGCATCATCTTCCGCCGCGCTTCGTACGAGCACGGCAGCTTCCTCTCGGCCCGCGACCATGGCCGCCTGGCTGACTACGAGACGCTCGGCTTGGAGGTCTTCTGGTGCCACGACGACCGGCAGCACGTCGTCACGCACGTGTTCCGGGGCTTGCGCGGCTTCTTCATGGAGCCCCACACGGTCGAGCGCTTCAAGTCGTCGCTGATCTTCGCCGGGTACGGCAGCAGCAAGCTGCTGGATCCGTCCGAAGCGTCGAAGGTCGACCGACTGATCGAGAACCTGCACGGGCTGTTCGGCGAGGACATCGCGATCATGACGGGCGGCGGGCCCGGCGCGATGCAGCAGGCGACGGACATCGCGCAGTCGCGCGGCATGTTGGTCGGCGCGAGCTTCATCGAGACGGTCGACCAGGAGACGAACCAGACGGCGGAGTTCTATCAGACCTTCCAAGGCCGCAGCCGGCAGGCCAGGCAGCGCTGGTTCGAGGTCGCGTCCTTCCACCTGTTCTTCATGGGGGGCGTGGGCACGCTCGAGGAAGTAGGGCTGACGCTGACCGACATGAAGCTCGGTGTGATCGAGCGTTCGCCGCTCGTCTTCTACGGGCGGCATGACGGCGAGGGTTACTGGGCGGAGCTGCAGCGTCAGTTCGCGACGATGGTCGAGGTGGGGCGTGCGCCGCCGTGGTTGACGGAGAACGTGTTGGTCACGGACGACCCGGACGCGATCCCGCGCTTCTACAAGCGGATCTTGGAGTTGGGGTAGGGGCTCGTTCGAAGGGCGTCTCTCACACCTAACCCACCGTTTCCGTTTCCGTACGCGTTTCCGTTTCCGACGTGGACTAGGCCCGGGTCACGGTCCCGACCCGCCGCACCGTGTCCGTGCACGTTCCCCATTTCCGAAGGCGGGCATGTGAGCCCGCCCCTACCGGGTAGGTCCGGACGCAAATGCGTAAGCCCGCGGGCGACCACTGCGCATCGACACCTCGCCGCGACTGCGTCGCGCTCGGAGTCTCGCGCGCGGGTCGCCCCTACAACGCACCCGTTCACATCAACGTGAACGTGCACGATCGAATCCGAAGGGCTGTAGGGGCATCCCGATCCCGAGCGCAGCGAGGGTGAGTGGTTGCCCGACCCGTGCATAGGCAAGGGCCCTGGTCGTAGGACGGGCCGGGCAACCACTCGCGTCCGCTACGCGCACGCTCGGGATGCCCCTACCACTCCTCTGCGGCCGCGTCCGTCTCCGTACGCCCCCCAACCCCCTCCAAGCCCAACGACCGCCCCAGAGCCCGAATCGTTCAGAGCCGCTTACGTTCTCCAAGGCTCCTGTTCGTGTCGCACAAACCGAATGTTGTGCCCAATGGACATTCGCACACAACGGCCTGCGACAGTCGATTCTCAGGCTGAGTCACGTTTCTTCTGGTCCGTTGCCAGCACGTAACGAAGGGCTAGGTTTCGTCCTACGGAGTCTGTTGGGGGAACGGATTTTTACCTCAAGTAGGACGGGCAAGCTTGGCTTCGGACGCGGCTTCGATCCTCGATGCGGCTCTGGCCCCGACGGGCTTCCAGGCTCGTCGTGACGCGCTCCTCGAGCACGCCGCAGCCTTCGATGACGATCTCGTTCAGCTCGCTCTTCGCCGCGCGTACGAGACGATGCGCGTCAGTCCCGTCGACGCCGAGGAGATCACGCGTCTCGCCCTCGTGATCGCCGAGACGCTCGACAGCAAGGAAGGCCGCCGCGACAGCCTCCGCGCGCAGGCGCAGGCCTTCACGCTGGCCGGCCGCCACGGCGACGCCATCGCAACGCTGGATCAGGCCCTGGATCTCACGGACGCAGAGGCCGAGGAGCAAGTCGCCACGGAGCTGCGCGTCCTGCGCCTCCAGTCGCTGACGTATCTCGAGAAGTACGACGAGGCCGAGACCGAGGGCAACCAGATCCTCGAGGCCTTCAACCGACTCGAGGATCTGAAGGGTGTCCTGCGAACGCGCATGGCACTCGCCGAGCTCGCCATCCGGCGCGATCGCCCGCGCGCGGCCCTCCGGCATTACCACGCCGTCGAGCGCGCGCTGCCGCCGACCGCGTCGACACGTCTGATCGCCGCCATCGCCGCCAACCGCGCCAACGCGCTGCAGGGCTGCAACCGCTACCGCGCGGCTCGCCGCTGGTTCCGTCGCGCACGCGAGCTCTTCCGTCAGGAAGAGGGCTGCGAGCACACCGTTGCGCAGATGAGCTACAACCTCGCCTACTCCAGCATGCTGTGCGGGCAGTTCGACGACGCGCTGCACCGCTTCGCCATGGTGGAGGCCGAGTTCGCGCGCATCCAGGACGACCTCCACATTGCGCACGTCGATCTGGACCGCGCCGAGATCCACCTCCGGCTCAACTTGCCCCACGACGCGGCCGTCTACGGCGAGCGCGCCGAGGAGCGCTTCGGCGCCCTCGATCTCAAGAAGGAGCAGGCGCAGGCCGCATACTTCCGCGGGCGGGCGGCGGAGATGGCGGGCCAGCTCGAGCAGGCCGAGGACCACTACGCGCGCGCCGAGCAGGGCCTCACGGCACTCGGCCTCACGGAGCTCCGCCTCGGCTCGATCGTGCAGCGCGCCTACCTCGCGAACCGTCGCGGTGATCTCTACGCCGCGCGTCGCTTGGTCAAGGAAGCCTCGCTCCTGCTCGAGGACGAGATGAACCCGCTGGCGCGCGCCTCCGTCGGGCTGCTGCGCGCCACCATCGAACTCTCCCTCGGCCGCCCGAGCCGCGCGCTCTATGCCGCGGACGAGGTCGTGATGGAGTGCCGCCGCATCCACACGCCGTGGCTGCACATCGAGGCCCAGCGGTTGATCGGCAAGGCGTGCGCCCAGCGCGGTCAGCGCGAGCACGCCATCCTCGCGTACCGCTCCGCCATCGAGCAGCTCGAGCGCTACCGCGGCGGCGTGCCGCCGGACGAGTACATGGCCGCCTTCCTCGGTGCGCGCTGTGACCTCTACGGCCAGATCGTCGACTTGCTCGTCGCGCGCGGCGACAGCGACGTCGCCTTCCAGTTCACCGAGCGCGCCAAGGCCCGCTCGCTCGTCGACCTGCTCGCCGGCCGTGAGCGCGGCGCCCGCCACAAGACGCCCACGCCCGCGCGCATGCGCTACCTGCGCTCGGCACTCAACACGATCTACCGCAGCCTCTTCCGCGCGAACGCCGAAGGCATCATCCCCGTCGGCCGCGGCATTCCGGAGGCCCACAAGCGCGCGGCCGAGCTCGAGGACGAGATGGCGCTGGCGCTCAGGACCCGGCGCCTCGGCGAGCAGCGCACCGACGGCTCGATCGACGTCGTGGACGCCTACGACCTCGCCACGATCCAGGCGGATCTCGACGAGGACACCGCGCTGGTCGAGTACCTCATCGCCGAGGACCGGCTGTTCACCTTCGTCGTGACGCGCGACGACATCCACGCCGTCTGTGGCGACGTGGACGAGGAAGAGCTCCGGGCGTGCATGCAACGCTTCCACTTCCACCTGGCGAAGTACGAGCGCCCGCAGGTGGTGGGGGAGGACATCGGCCTCCAGGCGACCCGCGCGAACCTCACCCGTCTGCGCGAGGTGCTCCTCGATCCGGTCGCCGAGAAGCTGACGCAGCGTCGTCTCGTCATCGTGCCGCACGGCATGCTGCACAAGGTGCCCTTCCACGCCCTGCCGTGGGGCGACGGCTGGCTCGCCGATCGCTTCGAAGTGCGCTACGCGCCCAGCGCGTCCGTCTACCACCACTGCGTGCACGCGAGCGGGCGCGCTCAGGGCGACGCAGCCGTCTTCGGCATCCCGGACGAGCGCGCGCCGAAGATCCGCGACGAAGCGCGCCAGGTGGCGCTGCGTCTCGGCACGAAGGAGCTGCACCTGGGCAGCGGCGCGACGTTCGAGCGTCTGCAGGCAGCCGCGCCCAAGGCGCGCGTGCTGCACCTCGCCACCCACGGCATGTTCCATCGCAAGCATCCGATGCTCTCCGCCGTGCGCATGGGCGACACGTGGGTCAACCTCTACGACTTCTACTCGCTCGACGTCCGCGGCGAGCTCGTCGTGCTCTCGACGTGCGAGAGCGGCACCGCCGCCGTCACGGCCGGCAACGAGATCATCGGCCTCACGCGCGGCCTGATCTACGCCGGCGCGCCGGCGCTGCTGACCAGCCAGTGGCGCGTCCACGACGGCGCGACGGTCGAGTTCATGGATGCGTTCTACGAAGCCCTGGGCCGGCTGCCCGACGCCGGCGCCGCGTACGCGGTGGCCATGAAGACGATGCGCGAGACGCATCCCCATCCCTACTACTGGGCGCCCTTCTTCCTGACGGGCTGCCCCGTCCGGCAAGGCGTACCTGGGAAGCGCCCTGCCGAGGCCGCCGCGCGCGAACCCTCGCGACCCGTGGTGGAAGACGACGCCTCCGTATCCGAAGGGAGCTCCTCGTGACCGCCTCACGCCACTCTGTCTTGCGCGTGCCGCTGGTCCTGCTGGCGCTCGCCGTCGTTGCCGTAGGTGCACCGTCGGCGGATGCATGCTGGCTCACGGACTGGTTCACGGAGGGCAGTTGCCACACGCCCGAGAAGGGCGGGATCGACCCCACGACCGTTCCGATCATCGACGAGGATCTGCTCTTCTCGGTGAATCCGGCCGTGGTCATGATCCGGGCGAACCGCGTACGTGACGTCGCCACCGGCACCGGCGTCGTCGTCGCCGTGCTCGACGGCGGGTTCGACTGCGATCATCCCGCGATCGCGGCGAACGTGCTGCCGCTGGGCTACGACGCAGTCGATGACGACAACGATCCGAACGACGGCGGGGATTGGTGGGACAACGACTGGGACGGCGTTCGCGATCGCGCCGTCGGTCACGGCACGTTCGTCGCCGGACAGGTCCTTGCCGCCGCGCCCGACGCCATGATCCTGCCCGTCCGCGTGCGTGACGACGAGGGCTGGGGCACCGACGCCGAGACGCGCGCCGGGATGCGGTACGCCCTCGAGATGGGCGTCGACATCCTCAACTTCTCCGGCAGCTTCGCCGATGACGAGCCCGAGAACGTCGCCTTGCTCCAGGAGCTCCACGCCGCGGGAATCCTGGTCGTGATGTCCGCGGGCAATGACGGTCTCGATGAGATCGCGAACATCTTCTTCGAGCGCACGGCCGTGGCCGTGTGTGCGATGGACGCCGAGCGGACCCTCACGCCGTGGACCAACTTCCAGAGCACGACCGAGGCGGCCGTTCTCTGTGCACCCGGCCAGGACCTGATCGGCCCGTACGGCGCCGACTCCTACGCCATCTGGAGCGGCACGTCCTTCGCCACCGGACTCGTGTCCGGTGGCGCCGCGGTCGTGCTCGAAGCCCAGCCGATGTTCGGCCCCAGTGACATCTTCCACAAGCTGCGGGACACGGGCCGGAAGGTCTTCAGCCGCGACGGCAATCGGCTCCCGATCGGCCGCAGCCCCCACCTCTACCGGGCGGTGACGCAATGAGCACCCGTCCGAACCACTACCAGAACCATCCCCGCATCAACCCCCGAGCAATGGAAAGAATCATGACTACCAACCTGACCATGCGCACCTTCCTGGTGCTTAGCTTCTGCGCCCTCCTGGCCTTGTGCCTGGGCGCCACCCCCAACGCCTACGCCGGTGACCGCTACGACTGGGACGACGGCGAGTGGGACGAGCGTCCGGACGGCGGCGGCCACGGCGGCGCCGGCGCCACGCACGTCCCGATCATCGACGAGGACTTCAAGTTCATGGTCACGTGGACGCGCGACCACATCGGCGCCGACCAGGCGCAGGCCCGCGCGACCGGCGCCGGCGTCGCGGTTGCGGTGCTCGACGGCGGCTTCAACCTGAGCCACCCGGACCTCGTCGGCCACGTCGGTCCCGGCTACGACGCCATCGACGAAGACGACGATCCTGAGGACTTCGGCAACGGCTATGACGACGACCGCGACGGCTACGTCGACGACGGTCTCGGCCACGGCACGTTCGCGGCCGGCCTCGTGCTTCTCGCGGCGCCCAACGCCACGATCCTGCCCGTCCGCGTCCGCGACGACGAGGGCTTCGGCTACGACTCCGAGCTGCGTCGCGGCCTCCGCTGGGCCCAGGATCACGGCGCCGACATCGTCATGATCCCCGGCACGGCCATGGCTGACGTCGACAGCTCGCTGATCGAGCTCGTCGAGGAGATGCGTGAGGACGGCGTCGCGATCATCGTCTCCGCCGGCAACGAAGGCGTCGACGTCATGGATCCGCTCGCCGAGGTCGAGGCCACACTGGCCGTCGCGTCCACGGACGAGTACGACCGTCTCGCGTACTGGAGCAACTTCAACGACACGATGCCCACGGCCATGGTGATGGCGCCGGGTGTCGAGCTCTACGCCGCCGTCGGCTTCCCCGAGGTCGCCAGCAGCGGCTACTGGAGCGGCACGTCGTTCTCGGCCGGCCTCGTCGCCGGAGCGGCCGCGCTCGTGCTCGAGCAGAACCCGAGCATCGCGCCCTACGACCTCTACGGACGCCTCGTCTCCACGGCCGACCCGGCCTACGACGAGAACGGCGCCCTCCTGCCCATGAACGGGCGGATCAACCTCGAGCGGGTCGTGGACTAGGTCCTCCGGAAGCCAACCTCAGCCGGGCCCGTAGCGGGTGAGCGGGCCCGGCACCAACCAACGGAATCAGGAACCATGCTGACAACGAACCGAATGACGAAGCGCGGAGGCGCCCTGCTGGCGCTGGCCGCGATCCTGGCTCTCTGCTTCGGCGGCACATCCGCCGCGGAGGCGAAGGAGCTAGCCACGCTGAGTGCGCCGCGCACGATCACGGCGGAGCCTACGCTCATCTCCACGAAGCCCATCACCACCAGCGGCACGGACTATCCCGACCGCTACGGACTCTCCGTTCCGTCCAAGGGCGGTGGCCACGGCGGCTCGGGCGCCACGATGGTGCCGATCATCGACGAGGACATGCTGTTCATGGTCCAGTGGACGCGGGACCACCTGAATATCGACGACGCCAACACGCTCGCCACGGGGGAGAACGTGATCGTCGCGGTGCTCGACGGCGGCTTCAACCTCGCGCATCCGGACATCGCCGACAACCTCTCGCCGCTCGCCTACGACGCGATCGACGGCGACTGGGATCCCGAGGATCTCGGCAACGGCATCGACGATGATGGCGACGGCATCGTGGACAACGGTCTCGGGCACGGCACGTTCGTCGCGAGCATGGTGCGGCTGGTGGCGCCCGACGCGATCCTGCTTCCGATCCGCGTGCGCGACGACGAGGGCTGGGGCTTCAACTCCGAGCTCCACCGCGGCCTCTACATGGCATGGAAGGCCCGCGCCGACATCGTCAACATCTCCGGCTGGGCCGTGTACGAGCCCGATCGCCGCATCCTCGACCTGATCGCGCAGATGCGCGCGGCCGGCATCGCCGTGATCACCTCGGCGGGCAACGACGGCGTGAGCCAGCTTGGCTACCTCGCCGCTTCGCCGGACACGCTGGCGGTCGGCACGACGGACAAGGACGACATCCTCGCCTGGTTCAGCAACCACAGCTTCGACACATCGCCCGGCATGATCTTCGCGCCCGGCTGCAACCTCTACGGCGCCTTCGGCTTCCCGGAGGACACCAGCAGCGCGTACTGGAGCGGGACGTCCTTCTCGGCCGGTCTCGTGACCGGTGCGGCGGCGCTCGCCGTGGAGCTGGATCCCACTGTCGAGCCGCTGGCGCTCTACCAGGCCCTCGGGCTCGCGACGCAGCCCGCCTACGACGACCAAGGCAACCCGCTGCCCGGCACCGGGCGCCTCGACGTGTGGAAGGTGGTGACGCAGTGATGTCCACGAATTCGAAGACGCCGCGCTTTGCGGCCTTGCTTGCTCTGCTGGCCGTCTTGTGCTTCGCGCTCGGCGCATCGGACGCCATCGCCAAGAGCAAGAGCAAGAGCAAGAGCACTGTAGAGGATGCCGCAGTCCTGACGTTCGACAAGAGCACGCGCGACGGCGGCATCGATCCGACGACGGTCCCCATCATCGATGAGGACATGCAGTTCATGGTCCAGGTGACGCGGGCCCAGATCGGGGCCGACGCGGCCCACACGATCACGCGCGGCGAAGGCATGGTCGTCGCCGTCCTCGACAGCGGCTTCAACCTCGACCATCCCGCTCTCGCCGGCCGTCTCATGGGACGCGGCTACGACGCGATCGATGACGACTTCGATGCGCACGACACCGGCAACGGCTTCGACGACAACTTCGACGGCCTCATCGACAGCGGCGTGGGCCACGGCACCTTCGTTGCGGGCATGGTCCTCCTGGCCGCGCCCGACGCGATGATCCTGCCCATCCGCGTCCGCGACGACGAGGGCTACGGCACCAACGCCGAGACGATTCGCGGGCTGAAGTTCGCCAAGTCGATCGGGGTGGACGTCATCAACCTCTCGTTGAGCTC
>JASJDY010000091.1 GCA_030065025.1 Planctomycetota bacterium | reverse complement strand
CGCCCCGCCCTGCTCGTCCTCGCCGACGGCAGCGTCTTCCGCGGCCGCGCCTTCGGCGCCTCCGGCGAACGCGCCGGTGAGGTCGTGTTCAACACGGCGATGACCGGCTACCAGGAGATCGCCACCGATCCCTCGTACGCCGGCCAGATCGTGTGCATGACCTACCCGCACATCGGCAACTACGGCTCGAACGACGAAGACCTCGAGGCCGGCCGGCCCTGGATCGAGGGCATGGTCGTCCGGGAGCTCTCGCCGATCGCCAGCAACTTCCGCTCGGATCAGCCGCTCGAGGACTGGTACGAGCGCACCGGCGTCGTCGGCATCGAAGGCATCGACACGCGGCGCCTCACGCGGCGCCTGCGCGTGGACGGCGCCGTCAATGGCGTGCTGTCGAGTGTCGACCTCGACGAGCTCAGCCTGCTGAAGAAGGCGAAGGCGCTGCCCTCGATGGAGGGGCAGGACCTCGCCGGCAAGGTCACGTGTGACGCGCCCTATGCGTGGGACACACCCTGGCCCGAGCCGTGGTTCCGAAAGCCCGACGCCTTCGAGGGCGACGACATGGCGCCGCTGAAGATCGTCGCCATCGACTTCGGCGCGAAGCGCAACATCCTCCGCTCGCTCGTCACCTTCGGCCTCCAGCCGACCGTCGTGCCGGCGACGACCTCGGCCGACGCGATCCTGGCCATGGAGCCCGACGGCGTGTTCCTCAGCAACGGCCCCGGCGATCCGGCCGCCGTGACGTACGGCGTCGACACGGTGCGCACGCTGCTCGGCAAGGTGCCGATGTTCGGCATCTGCCTCGGCCACCAGATCATGGCCCTCGCGGCCGGCGCCAAGACCTACAAGCTGAAGTTCGGCCACCGGGGCGCGAACCACCCCGTGCGCGAGCACGCGACGGGCCGCATCGAGATCACGAGCCAGAACCACGGCTTCGTCGTCGATGCGGAGAGCCTCGGCGACACCGGCTTCGAGCCGACCCACACGAACCTCAACGACATGACGAACGCGGGGATCGCGTGCGAGGAGCGGCGGGCCTTCGGCGTGCAGTTCCACCCCGAGGCCGCCCCCGGGCCGCACGACGCCCAGCACCTCTTCGGCCGCTTCCGGCGGCTGATCCGCGGGAGCACGGCCCCCGCCTGAGGCGTCAGGAGGCGGCCAGGCGCGCCTTTCGGCGGACTTTGGCGCCTCTCGGGCTATAGAATGGGCTTTTAACCGGGGAGCTTCCGGCCATGCCTGTCACCTGCGTGTACGGGATGCAGTGGGGCGACGAGGGCAAGGGCCGCATCGTCGATCTGCTTGCGGCCAAGTCCGACATCGTCGTCCGCTACCAGGGCGGCGCCAACGCGGGCCACACGGTCATCGTGGGGGAGGAGAAGTACGTCCTCCACCTGCTGCCGTCCGGCGTCATCCAGCCCAACACGATCAACATCGTCGGCAACGGCGTCGTGGTGGATCCGTGGATCCTCATGCACGAGGTCGATCACCTCGCGGGTCGCGGCATCAGCCTCGACGGGCGCCTGCTGGTCAGTGACCGTGCGCACGTCGTCCTGCCGCACCACAAGACGATGGATCAGGCGCTCGAGACGCTGCGCGGCGCCGACGCCCTCGGCACGACGAGCCGCGGGATCGGCCCCGCCTACGGCGACAAGTTCCGTCGCGCCGGCATGCGCGTGGCCGATCTGCTCCATCCCGACCGCTACGAGGAGATCCTCCAGGCGAACATCGGCGCCTGGAACGCCATCCTCGACAAGGCCGGCATGGACCCGATCGACGTCGCATCCGTCATCGACGAGACGCGCGCGATCGGTGAGCGCATCCGTCCCTATGCCGCCGACACGGCTGCCGTGCTGCTCGAGGCGATGAAGGCAGGCCGCGCCATCCTCTGCGAAGGTGCGCAGGGCTTCGGCCTCGACGTGGACCACGGCTCGTATCCCTTCGTGACCTCCAGCACCACCGGGCCGGCCGGCGTCTCCGCCGGGACCGGTCTGCCGCCGACTGCGCTCGATCGCATCGTCGGCATCGTGAAGGCGTACACGACCCGCGTCGGCGCCGGCCCCTTCCCCACGCAGGACACCGGGCCCTCGGGCCGGCATCTCGGCGAAGCGGGGCACGAGTTCGGCGCCACGACCGGGCGGCCGCGCGACTGCGGTTGGTTCGACGGCGTGCTCGCACGCCGTGCTGCGTTCACCCAGGGCGCTACAGCCATCTCGCTCATGAAGCTCGACTGCCTCTCGGGCCTCGACGAGATCAAGCTCTGCACCTCGTACGAGCTCGACGGCCGGCGTGTCGACGCGCCGCCGGCGTGGGCCGGCGACTGGGAGCGCTGCACGCCGGTCTACGAGACGTTCCCAGGCTGGAGCGAGGACATCAGCGGCGCCCGCCGCTTCGAGGACCTGCCGGCGGCCGCACGGACCTACGTGCGCCGCGTCCAGGAGGTGCTCGAGACGCCCGTCGAGGTGATCAGCGTGGGCGCCGAGCGCGAGCAGTTCATCCCGCTGGAGGGTGGCATCCCCGTCCCCGTCTAGCGGCGTACCCCCGTGGTAGCTTCCCGCGAGCCCACGGGAGGGAGCCCAGGCGCATGCGCCCCGTCAGCACACACGCCGAGACCGCCCAGGGTGGGCTGCGCTCCGAGCCGGCAGGGCTGCCGCGGCACGTGGCCATCATCATGGATGGGAACGGCCGCTGGGCGCAGGCCCGCGGGTTCGCCCGCGTGCGCGGCCACGAGCACGGGGTCGAGAGCGTGCGTGCCATCACCCGGCACGCTGCCCGCCTCGGCCTCGAGCAGCTCACGCTCTTCGCCTTCTCCACGGAGAACTGGCGGCGTCCCGAGACCGAGGTCGATCGGCTGATGGAGCTGCTCACGCACTACCTCGTGGAGGAGCGCGACGAGCTGATGGAGAACGACATCCGCCTCACAGCGATCGGCCGCATCGAGGAGCTGCCCGAAGACGTCCAGCGCACGCTCGCCGAGACCGAGGCGCTCACCGCCGACAACAGCGGCATGACGCTCTGCCTCGCGCTCAACTACGGCGCGCGGGGTGAGCTGGCCGATGCCGCGCGCACGCTAGCGCTCGACGCGGCTGCGGGACGGATCGACGTGGCGGCGATGTCGTCGGAGGAGATCGAGCGCGAGCTGGACGCGCGCACCTATCAGCCGGACATGCCGCCCCTGGATCTGCTCGTGCGCACGGCCGGCGAGCAGCGTCTCAGCAACTTCCTGCTGTGGCAGATGTCCTACGGCGAGTTCCACGTCGCCGACGTCACCTGGCCCGAGTTCCGCGAGGCGGCCCTGGAGGCCGCCCTGGCGGACTACGGCTCGCGCAAGCGCAGCTTCGGCGGATTGCTGTCGTCGTGATCAGTCCGGTCGGCGAGCCCCCGGAGCGCAAGCGCGCCAGCGACACGCGCGCGCGCCTGATCGCGACCCCGATCATCCTCGGCGTCATCGGCGGAGTGCTCGCGCTGCAGGAGTTCACCGGCAACGCCACGGGCACGCACCTCGTGCTCGCCGCGTTCGCCGCCGTCGCGGGGGCGGAGATGGCCCTGATGTTCCGCGCGGCGGGACGCGCCGCGGACGTGAGGGTGGCGGCCGTCGGCTGTGGGGCGCTGTGCGCCGTCGGGCTCGTCAGCGACTGGCCGGGCGACGCCATGACCGCGAGGGTGCTGGTCCTGTTCGCCATCCTGCTCTGGGTCTTGCTCGACCATCTGCGTGACACGCGGCCCGAGGCGGCCGGCGACATCGCGTTCCATCTCGTACCCGTCGTGTACGTCGGCTTCCTCTTCTCGTTCATGGCCGACTTCGTGCCCGACTGGCGCGTGCTCATCTTCATCGTCCTCACGGCCAAGTTCAGCGACATGGCGGGCTGGGCCATCGGCAAGCCGTTCGGGCGGCACAAGATGATTCCCTCGGTCTCCCCGGGGAAGTCGTGGGAGGGCACCATCGCCGGGCTCCTCGCCAGCGCGATCGCTGCGACCCTGCTGCCCTTGGCGCTCGGGCTGTTCGAGGGGCGCGACTATCCGTGGCTCGAGCTGCCGTTCTTCGGACTGCTCCTCGGCGCGGCGTCCATCCTCGCCGGCGTCACGTGGAGCGGCTGGAAGCGGCGCATGGATGCCAAGGACTCGAGCGCGCTGATCCCGCACATGGGCGGGATCGTCGACATGGTGGATTCCATGCTGCTGGCAGGGCCGGCCGCCTGGATCTGGTTCTGGGCCGTCGACGGCTGGTTCTGAGCGCCTAGCGCACGCCCGCCGGCAGGCCGACGACGCGCTCGAGGTCCTCGTGGTCGAGGCGTACGGCTTCTGCCAGCCGCTTGGGGAAGTCGGGAATCGCCGCACGAACGCGCACCCAGGCGACGAGCGGCGCCTCGCCGACCGGATCGGCGTGGAACTCCTCCATCGCCAGCTTGAGCGCCTGCACGAAGGCCTCGGAGGCCTCGATCTCGTCGTGGCGCGAGTACTTCAGGCCGTTGAAGAGCGCGAGCGAGTTGTACTGCTCGATCGCCTGACGGGACTGCATCTCGTAGTTCAGGAAGAGCGAGTGGAAGAAGGAGACCGAGAGCATCTCGCCGGACGACGCCAGCGCCCGGAAGAGCGACTTCGCGATTTCGGTCGCCATGCGCACGAGCCCGGCGCTCGGATCGTCGCGCGACAGCTCGCGATGCTTGTGCTCGTAGGTCTCGGCGATCTCGGCTTGTGCGACGCGGTGCACGGTCGTGTTCTCGAAGACCTCACCCAGCGTGGCGATCTCGAGACCCCAGTCCGACGCGATGCGGATGCCCTTCGCGAGGCTGCGCACGAAGGCGAACTCGCCGGCGAGCGGATAGCGGAAGCTGTCGAGGTAGTCGAGGAAGCGCGAGGAACCCCTGAGGTGCTTCAGGGAGCGGATCAGCGGCGTGAAGAACAGGCGGGTCACGCGGCCGTGGAGCTTGGCGTTGACCCGCGCGTAGTAGCCCTTGCAGTACTCGAAGTCCGTGCCGGGATGCACGATCGGATAGACCAGCTTCGCGAGGAGCGAGCGGTCGTAGTTGACGATGTCGCAGTCGTGCAGCGCGATCGTCTCGATCTGCTTGTCGGCCAGCGCGTAGCCCATCGAGAGCCAGACGCCGCGGCCCTTGCCGCCCTCGGGGATCTGGAACTCGGCCGCACGTAGCTCATCGTAGAGCTTCTGGATGCGCGGGCCGTCGTGCCAGACGAAGCGCACCTGCGAAGGCAGCTCCTGCATGGCCTCGTACGCCTTGCGGAGCTGCTCTTCGTCGGCCCGATCGAGCGACAGGATGATGCGGTGGACGTAGTCCGCGCCCTTGAGCTGCTCGATGATGCCCGGCATCGCCGGGCCCTCGAACTCGCTGTAGAGCGCCGGCAGGAGGAGGGCGAGCTTCTGGCGCTCGGTGTAGCGCCGGATCTCGTCCTCCATCTCCTCCAGCGGCCGTCGCCCCAGATCCTGGAGCGTGGTGATGACGCCGTTCTGGAAGAAGTCGGCCATGTCGTGGTTTCCCCTCTACTCCGCTTGGCGCGGAGTTCCGTCGTACTGGTCGAGCAGGTAGTCGCGGGAGCGGCGGAACTCCTTCGCCTGGTTCACGATCATCGCCTCGGACTCCGGGCTCGTGAGGTCGATCGTGTCGCGGATGAAGGAGGCTACGCGCGAGAAGAAGAGCGGCCGGAGGCCGGCGACGACCTCGGGATCGCGGCCCGAGCGGTCGAACGCGTGCAGCATGTCGTAGAGCACGTACGTCCAGCAACGCGTGTCGATGAGGATGCGATCGTGCTTCATCATCGGGTCGAGGATCGAGAACGTCTCCGGATGCAGCGAGTCCTTGATGCGGTCGCGGCGCTCCTGGTACTCCGCCATGGCCTGGCGCTTGATCGCCTTGTAGTCCACGGCCAGACCCTGCGGCTCGCCCAGGGTCAGGTCGCCGAACGAGCGCGGATCCTCGAGCACCTTGCGCTCCCGCCAGGTGTCCATGCTGTCGCACAGGTAGTTGAACAGGGTGGTCACGACCTGCAGGAACATCGGCCCGAGCTTCGGCGCGCTGGGCTTGTGGATCTTCGCCCCGAGCCCCGTCTGGCAGATCGCGAAGTCACCGAGCAGCGCGTTCATCGTCAGGAAGATGTCGACGCCGTACTCGCGCGTGCTCTGCTGCCAGTCCTGCTCCAGTGCGTGGTGTACGAGCTTGGCCGACAGGCCGAAGTCGCCGCCGATGGGCTGGCGCACGTCGTTGCCCAGGAGCCCGTGGAGCAGCGGATAGCAGAGGTGGTTCGTGATCGTGCCGTCGTACTCGTTGCGGGAGTAGTAGGGGGCGACGTAGTCGCAGCCGTGCTCCAGCACCGGCGTGGCGATGCGATAGACCCACTCCGGGCTCACGCTGCGCAGGTCGGCGTCGACCGCGACGACGGCCTTGGCGTTGAGCACCTCGGCGGCACGGAACAGGTTGTAGAAGTTGTTGCCCTTGCCCAGCATGCCCTCGGGCGTCGAGAGGTAGATGCTCGGGCACACCATGCGGGCCGCCGAGAACGCCTCGCGCGTGCCGTCGGGCGAGTTGTTGTCGACGTTGACGATGACCGTCCGCGCGTCCGGGAAGTACTTGCGCGCGCCCTCGTCGACCTGCTCGGCCACGAAGGCGATGTTGTCGGCCTCCTTGAGCGAGGGGATCCCGATGACGAGGTCGGCTGCGCCGGTGTAGCGCAGCTGCTCGGCCGTGCGCTCGGCGTCTTCAGTGAGGAACTTCTCTGCGATCGACACGTTGCCCTGCCTCCTACCCCTGGCCCTGCGCGAGCAGGCCCGTTACCGCGAGGCCCCAGCCTCGCGCACCCGGCGCGGGTGCGTCAATTCTTCCGGGGTGCGCCAGGTCGAGACGCCGCCCGTCGGGCCGCGGGATCACGACGGCGACGTCCGCCGCGGCCAGCATGGAGCGGTCGTTCTCGCTGTCCCCGAGCGCCACCGTGCGCCGCCCCTCCGGGGAGTCCGGGAGGGCCGCCAGCAGCGTCTCCAGCGCCCGGCCCTTGCTCTGGCCCGCGCCGATGAGGTGATGGAAGCGCCCGCCGCGCGTCACGTCGAGGCCGGCGGCCCGTGCCGTCTCGGTCAGCGCTGCGATCGCCTCCGGGTCGTCGCAGACGAACGGCTCGCTGAACTCCCGGCGCCGCGCCAGGGCCGCGGCCGGCAGCGGCAGTCCGCAGCGCTCCGCCACCTCGGCGTCGTCCATGTCGCCGAACCCACGTAGGGGCCATCGACCCGCGGCCTCGGTCAGGAACGCACGCAGCTCGGCATAGGGGCGGCCGACCGTGACCACGCGGAGGTCCGCTCCCGGGACCTCCTCGCCGCCGGTGATGTCCGTGCGATGGGCCGGGACGAAGAGCCCGCCTCCGTTCTCCACGATGAACGGCGCGTCGTTCCCGAGCTCGGCCCGGAGCGCCTCGACCTCCGCCCGGGTCTTGCTCGTCGCGATGACCAGCAGGGCCCCGGTCGTCTCGAGTTGCGCGAGGGCCGGCCGGGCCTCCTCGTACGAGTAATCGGCCTCGTTGAGTAGACTGCCGTCGAGGTCGGTGAAGACGATGAGGTCCATGGGGGCGCATCCCGGGGGCGGGTCGCACCCAGGGTAGGGGGGCCGCGGCGCCGACACGACAAGGGAGGTGCCGGCTTGAAGATCGTCGTGGCCATGGACTCGTTCAAGGGCAGCCTGCGTGCGGTCGAGGCGTGCGAAGCCGTGGGGCGTGGACTCCAAGCGGCGATCCCCGGTGTCGACGTGGCCCTGGTGCCCCTCGCCGACGGCGGAGAGGGCACGGCCGAGACGCTGCTCCAGGCGCGCGGCGGCTCATGGGTGCCTGTCACGGTCACCGGGCCGCTCGCCGACCGGAAGGCGGAGGCCGGCTATGTCTGGTTGCCGGCCGCAGGGCCGGGAGCGCTCGTCGAGATGGCAACGGCCAGCGGCCTGCCCCTGCTCGAGGAGCACGAACGCGACGCGCTGCGCACGACTACCTACGGCACCGGCGAGCTCCTCGCCGCAGCCGCCGCCCGCGGAGCGCGACGCCTCTGGCTCGCCGTCGGCGGCAGCGCGACCGTCGACGGTGGCACCGGGGCCGCGGCGGCTCTGGGCTGGCGCTTCCTCGATGCGGAGGGTGAAGAGCTGCCCCCCGGCGGCGGCGCGCTCGACAGGCTCGCGCGGATCGTGCCGCCGTCGGAGGCGTTCGCGGCCGAGGTCGAGGTGCTCTGCGACGTGGACAACCCGCTGACGGGACCGCGCGGAGCCGCCGCGGTCTTCGGGCCGCAGAAGGGCGCGAGCCCCGCCGAGGTGGACCAGCTGGAGGCCAATCTCGGCCACTTCGCGGAGGTCGTGCGGCGCGAGCTGGGGAAGGATGTCGACACGGTCCCCGGGGCGGGAGCGGCCGGCGGCCTCGCCGCCGGCGCCGTCGCCTTTCTCGACGCGCGCCTCGTCTCGGGCATCGACGCCGTGATGGACGCCTGCGGTCTCGACGAGCAGCTCTCCGGCGCCGACTGGGTGATCACCGGCGAGGGCCGCTTCGACGGCCAGTCCGTACACGGCAAGGTCGTCTCGGGGGTCTCCACCCGTGCGGCCGCGGCCGGCGCGCAAGTGGCCGTGCTGGCGGGACGTCTGGAGCTGGACGAGGCCGGGGCCGCCGAGCACGGCATCGCAGCGCTCGAGCAGGCCACCCCGCCCGACATGAGCTGGGACGCCGCCCGGGCCGGCGCGGCCGGCCTGGTCGAGGCTGCGGCGGCGCGTCTGGCGGCCCGGCTGGGGCCCTCGCGAACCGCGTAGATCGAGCCTCGCCGCGCTCCGTCGCAGTTCGCTCCTACCTGGGACGACGCGGGCCTGCGCCTGCCGTACCATCCCCGGATTGAGGAGGCCCCATGGACCTACAGCTGCCGACCACCGTGCTGCCCAACCTGAAGGACATCCACTGGAACCTGAGCGCTGCCGAGCTCTACGAGGAGATCGTCCGCAAGCAGGAGGGCCGGGTGGCGCACCAGGGCCCCATCGTGGCGTACACGGGCGAGTACACCGGCCGCTCGCCCAAGGACAAGTACATCGTCGTCGACGAGACCACGGATGAGCAGATCTGGTGGGACGGCGGCGAGGCGCACAAGTTCACCGACGAACAGTACGAGGCGCTGCGCATGCGGCAGGAGGCCTACCTCCAGGGCCGCTCGGTCTACGTGCAGGACTGCTACGCCGGCGCGGACGACACGCACCGGCTCCCCGTGCGCATCGTCACGCAGAAGGCCTGGCACAACCTCTTCGCTCGCAACATGTTCATCCAGGAGGCCGATGAGGCGAACCTCGCCGACTTCGCGCCCGAGTTCACCGTCATCCACACGCCCGGCTTCAAGGCGAACCCCGAGCGCGACGGCACGCGCTCGGAGGTGTTCGTCGTCCTCAACTTCGCCAAGCGCACCGTGCTCATCGGCGGCTCGGAGTACGCCGGCGAGATCAAGAAGTCGATCTTCACGACCCTGAACTACCTCCTGCCGCTCAAGGGCGTGCTCGGTATGCACTGCTCCGCCAACATCGGCTCCGATGGTGACAGCGCGCTCTTCTTCGGACTGTCCGGCACGGGCAAGACGACGCTCTCCACCGATCCGGAGCGCCAGCTCATCGGCGACGACGAGCACGGCTGGAGCGACGAGGGCATCTTCAACTTCGAGGGCGGCTGCTACGCGAAGGTCATCAACCTCTCGCCCGCGGCGGAGCCCCAGATCTTCGCGACCACGAAGATGTTCGGCACGATCCTCGAGAACGTCGCGTTCCACGAGGGTTCGCGCCACCTGAACCTCGATGACGCCTCGTTCACCGAGAACACGCGCGCGTCGTACCCCATCGACAGCATCCCGAACGTGGTCGAGAGCGGCCGCGGTGCTCATCCGAAGAACGTCATCCTGCTCACGTGTGACGCCTTCGGCGTGATGCCTCCGATCGCGCGCCTGACGCCCGAGCAGGCCATGTACCACTTCATCAGCGGTTACACGGCCAAGGTCGCGGGCACCGAGCGCGGCATCACCGAACCGCGCGCGGCCTTCTCCGCGTGCTTCGGCGCTCCGTTCATGCCGCTGCACCCGGGCGTATACGCCAAGCTGCTCGGCGAGCACACCGCGACGCACGGCTCGACCTGCTGGCTCGTCAACACGGGCTGGACGGGTGGTCCCTACGGCGCCGGCACGCGCATGGCGATCCAGCACTCGCGCGCCCTGCTGCGCGCGGCGCTGAGCGGCGACCTCGAGGGCGTCGAGATGCGCACGGATCCCGTGTTCGGCTTCTCCGTGCCCATGAGCTGCCCGGGCGTTCCGGACTCCATCCTGGATCCGCGCAGCACCTGGACCGACAAGGCCGGCTACGACACGAAGGCCGCGGCGCTCGCGGAGATGTTCCAGACGAACTTCGAGCGCTTCGCCGAAGGCACCAGCGCCGACATCAGCGCTGCCGGCCCGCGGGTCGCGCAGCCCTCGTAGGGCGGCCGGACCGTGCCCTCCGGGGCGCCCATGCTGCCGCGCCGACGACTGCACCGCCGGACCTTCCTGGTCGCGGGGATCTACAACCTCGTGTGGGGTCTGTGGACGGGTCTCGATCCGCAGTGGCTGTTCCGCTTCGCGGACATGCCCGAGCTGAATCACCCGCAGGTGTTCGCCTGCCTCGGCATGGTGATCGGCGTGTACGGGCTGCTCTACCTGGAGGTGGCCCGGCGCCCGGAGCACGGCTTCGCGATCGCGGCCATCGGCATGAGCGGCAAGCTGCTCGGGCCGGCGGGCTGGCTGATCGCGGTGCTGACGGGAGCGTGGCCGATCGAGACCGGCCTGCTGATCCTGACGAACGACGTCATCTGGTGGGTGCCCTTCGGCTTGTACCTGCGCGATGCCTGGCCCGCGTGGCGGGCTACCTGGAACCAGCCCGCAGCGTGACCGACGCCTGCGCAGCGGTCCGGAAAAGGGCCGCTCGCACGCGCGCGGATCTACCCTGAACGCCGTCATGGACTTCACGCGCTACCTCGCCGCGGAGTGGAAGCCTGCGCTCGGGTGTACGGAGCCCGCCGCCATCGCGTACGCCGCAGCGCTGGCCGCGGCGGAGGGTGCGGGCGCCGTGCGCTCGGTGCACCTCGTCTGCGATCCACGCATGTACAAGAACTGCTACGCCGTGGGCATACCCCACAGCGAGCACAGGACGGGGATCCAGTGGACCGCGGCCATTGGCGCGCTCCTGCCGGACCCCGGGGCGGAGCTGGAGTGCTTCCGCCAGATCACGCCCGAGGTCCTCGCCGAGGCCCAGCGCCTGATCGACGCCGGCACGATCACGGTCGGCGTCGACGCCGCTCGCGGCGACATCTATGTCGACTGCCGCGTCGTGCGCGCGGATGGGGTCGGGCGCGCCGTGCTCGAGGGCGGCCACACGAACGTCGTCCAGCTCGAGCGCGATGGCCTCGAGCGCCCGCTGCCCGCCGACGAAGGCGCCCGCGACACCAGCGCCGGATCGTGGGTTGCGGAGGCGCTCTCGCAGCTCGACTTCGACGCGGCGGCCGACGTCGCCCGCAGCATCAGCGCGGCCGATCGCGAGCGCCTGCGCCGCGGCTGCGAGCTCAACCTCGCGATCGCTCGTCACGGGCTCAGTCTCTTCCCCAAGGCGTTCATGGATCTGATCGGTCTCGATCAGCTCACGCGCATCAGTCGTCTGGTGTGTGCGGGGGTCTACGCGCGCATGTCGGGCGAGGACTTCACCGTCATGACGCTCGCCGGCTCGGGCAACAAGGGCATCACGGTCGCCGTGCCGCTGACGCTGTGGGGGCAGGAGGCGCTCGTCGACCAGAAGGCCGTCGACGAGGCGCTCGCCCTCGCGTGCCTCATCACCTCGCAGACCACGCTGCGCCTCGGCACCCTGTCGGCCGCCTGCGGCTGCGCGAGTGCCGCGGGGATCGGCCTGGCCGTCGGGCTCGTGCTGCTCCAGGGCGGCGACAAGGACGCGATGTCGCTCGCCGTCAACAACATGGTCGGCAACGTCACGGGCATGATCTGCGACGGCGCCAAGATGGGCTGTGGGCTCAAGACCATGACCTCGGTGGACGCCGCGTTCCGCGCCGCCTCCCTGGCTCTGGCCGGCGTCGGCATTCCCGCCACCGACGGCATCGT
>JASJDY010000097.1 GCA_030065025.1 Planctomycetota bacterium | reverse complement strand
GACGCGCCGGAGCGGCAGGTGCTCGCCATCGACCACAGCGAGGAGCGCATGCAGGCGCTGCGCGAGAGCGCACACGCGCTACCGATCGAGGTCCGCACGGAGTCGATGGAGGGACTCACGTTCCCGCGCTGCAGCGGCGTCGCGTTGGTGGACGTCATGCACTACCTGCCGGAAGAGTCGCAGCACGACCTCCTCGCTCGCTGCGCGCACGCGCTCGAGCCCGGCGGGGTGATCGTGCTGCGCGATCCGGACGCGAGCGGCGGCTGGCGCTTCCGACTCACGCGTCTGCACGAGCGCATCGCGACCCGCTTCGGCTGGACGCAGGCCTCGCTAGGCCACTTCCGCAGCGTGCGCGGCTGGGCTGCGCAGCTCGAGGAGCAGGGCCTCGAGGCCCGCATCCTGCCCCGCCGTCTCCTCACGCCGTACGCCGACCGCACCGTGATCGGGTACCGGCCTTGAGCTGTCCCCTGTGCCTGGATGCGCGCCCGGCGCGTCACGAGCTCGACGTGCACGGCAGCACGCTCGTGCGCTGCCGGCGCTGCGGCCTGGTCCGGGTCGATCCGCTGCCGACGGCCGCTGAAGCGGAGCGACTCTACGACGATGCCTACTTCCGCGACGCCGAGCGCGGCTACGTGGACTACGTGGCGGACGAGCGTGTCTTCCGCTCCGAGTTCCGCCGACGGCTGCGCGTGCTCGCGCGCCTCGGGGCGGAGGGCCGGCTGCTCGACGTCGGCTGTGCGTCGGGCGCGCTGCTCACGGAAGCGAAGGCGCGTGGATTCGACGCCAGCGGACTCGAGCCCGCGCCGGCGACGGCAAGGCGAGCGGCCGAAGTGAGCGGGTGTCCGGTCTCGGCGGTCGCGCTGCGCGACGCGTTGCTGGCACCCGGTGCGTACGACGTGATCACGCTCTTCGACGTGCTCGAGCACCTCGTGGATCCGCGCGCTGCACTGAGGCGTCTGCGGCTTGCGCTCGCGCCGGGTGGACTGCTCGCGGTGACGGTGCCCGACTACGGCGGACTGTGGGCGCACCTGAGCGGATCGCGCTGGCCGTTCCTGACGCCGTGGGAGCACGTGCTCTACTTCACGCGGCGCACGCTCACGGCCGCGCTCGCGACGGCGGGCTTCGAGCAGGTGCGTTTCCATCCGGCGTGCACGCCGCTGTCGTTCGGCACGCTCGTGGCGAAGTCACCGGTACCGGCGGCGCTGGTGCCGCCGTTCCTGCGGCACCGGGGTGTGGGCCTGCCGGCGGGGACGCTGTTCGCGACGGCGCGGAGCGTCTGAGTTCGCGCTCTCGCTCGCTCACGCGCTCGCTCATCGGGCGTTCTCTGTTGACGTCCGAAATTCGAGCGGGAGCGAGATCGCGAGCGCGATCCTCAGGGCGTCGTCAGGGATCTGGCCATGTGACCGCCCCTTGATCGTGCACGTTCACGTTCACGTCCACGTTCACGTCATCCCATGTCGGCGGACGGCGCGATCAGGCGAAGCTCTCCAGCGCCTCCGACTCCGAATGGAAGATCTGGAAGGCCCGATCGAGGTGCGTGATCTCGAAGATCTTCAGCACCGCACCCGAGATCCCGAACATCCGCCAGTCGCCGCCGACCTCGCGCAGGTTCTTCATGCCCCACACGAAGAGCCCGATCACCGTGCTGTCCATGAAGCCGACCTTCGTCATGTCGGCCACGACGTTCGTCTTGCCCTGCTGGCGCAGCAGCACGAAGAGGTGCTTCAGGTCGGCATCGTCACCGCCGCCCAGATCGCCGTCGAAGCGCACGATCGATACCGTGCCCACGTCCTCGATGATGTAGTCCATGCGATCTCCTCGCGCGTAGGTGGCGGGAGTATACGCCAGTCAGCGCGTCACCGGCTCGATCCTGAGCTCCAAGTGCGCCCACCCGTCGATCTCGAAGTGCTCCACGCGCAGCACGTGCGTGCCGGCCTCGAGAGCCACCTCGGCCACGTCCTCGGTGGGGGCGTGGTGCGTCCAGTTGTCGATCACGCGCTTGTCGTTCACCCACACTCGGATGCCGTCGTCACTGACCGTGCGGATGCGATAGCGCCCCTTGTCGAGTCTGAGGCTCGCCTGCGCCACGGTCCCGAAGCGGTCCGGCTTCAAGCCCTCGGGACCCTTCGTCTTCCAGGGGAAGGCAAGCGCCTCCACGTTCGCCACGCGCACGGGCTTGCCGCTCTTCCACGCCGCGTCGTCCTCGCGCGGATCCGTCGTCCACTGGAACCAGCGCACGTCCCAGAGGACCTCGAGCAGGTGACCCGTCACCCTCCGCCGCTGATCCCCGAGTCGCAGCTCGACCGCGAAGGGCACGAGCTGGCTCACGCCCGCATCGCCGGGCAGTGGCAGCACACGGACCCGCGCCGTCGCGGGCAGCTCACCGCGATCGGGCGTGAGCTCGACGCGACCGACGGTCCTGAGCAGCGCCCAGGTGCCACGCCCTGACAGGTGCAAGGCGGCCTCGCGTCCGCCTACGAGGATCTCGGCCGGGAAGACGTGCGGCCGCCGCGGATCGAGCGGACCCCAGGGCCCGATGCGCATCTCCTTGCGCCCGCGCGGCATCTCCTCGCTGAGACGCGCCGGCGGCCCATCGACGCCCGCAGGGGTGGCCGGCAGACGCGCCCGTGGGCGCATGAGCGTGAGGCTCTCCGGCAGCAGGGCCGGGTCGACGGCACCCGTCCCGCGCAACCGCCCGCGGCGTGCGTTGTCGGAGGATAGCGCCCAGCCGGTGCCGGTCTCGTCGAGCACCGTGAGCGAGGGCTCGCGCGAACGCAGCCGCGAGCCGCAGAACAGGTTCCGGACCACGGCGCCGGGCTTCGTGCCCGCTCCCAGGTGCAGGCACGCCTTGCGACCGTAAAGCTGATTCCAGCGCAGCGTCGTACCCGTGTCCTGCACGAGCTTCACGGCCACGTCCGCGCCGAGGATGTCGTTCCCCAGCAGCTCGTTGCCCGACGACGACGTGTCGCGGTGCTTGCCGAAGACGCCGTCGACGAACGCCTTGTCGTGATCCCACCAGAGGTGCACGCCGACGCGCGCGCCGACGATGTCGTTGTGCACGATGCGGTTGCCCTGGCCGTGCTCGATCGAGATGCCGGCCGTGAGGCAGTCGTGGATGCGATTGCCGGCGATGAGGGTCTGGCTGCTGTAGCCGGCCCACACGCCGTGATCGGAGTCGCTGCAGTCGTTGCGCACGAACACGTTGTCCGTGCTGAACGTCGCTTCGATGCCATTCGCGACGGCGTGCGAGAAGTCGTTGTCGAACACGAGATTGCGGTCGCAGCCGCCCTTGCCCGTGCGCTGGGTCGTCTCGTGGCCGGCGTAGAGGAAGAACCCGTCACCGGAGTGCGTCGCCGAGTTGCCGACGAACACGTTGTCGGAGGACTGCTCGAACACGAGGATGCCGGCCGAGTCCTGCCCGCGGTGGTACACGCCGTGGCTGTAGCCCCGCACGCACCAGTCGCAGCGGTTGCGCAGCACCTTGCAGCGGTTGCTGCGGTAGAGGGCGATGCCCCAGCCCGAGTTGAACGAGAAGTCGCAACCCTCGACGTGGACTCGCGTGCACCGGGTGAGCAGCAGGCCGTTCTGCCCGTCCCGCACCCGGCAGCGCAGGACGCGGGCTCGGTCACACGCCGTGAGGGAGAAGCCCGCGCCGTAGCGCCTCTCCCACTCGCCACCGTCGTTCGTGTGGGGCCAGAGCCAGTCGCCGGCGTCCTCGCGCTCGGGCGTGCTGCCCAGCCGCTGGCGGAAGTTCTCGGAGGCGTCGACGCCCTCGATCACCAGGCCCGGCGCATTGACCGCCTTGATCGCGATCTTGAAGCCGCGGATGACGCCGCCGCGGATCGTCACGCCCTTGGCTCCCTCGACCAGCACGCCGACGCCGGCGAAAGCGTCCGCCGGGACGTCGTCCGCCGCCCCGATCAGGGCGGCGCCCGTCAGATCCAGCGTCGTGCCGTCGGCCGTGATGCGCAGCACGCCGTTGCCGTTGGCGTCCCGGATGCTGTGGGTGCCCGGGGCGAGGCGGACGTCGCCGGCCACGGCCGTGTCGTCGGCCTCGGGGGCCAGCGTGCGCGGCCCGGCGGCTGCGACTGCGGGCAGGAGCACGAGGAGGAGCGGCACGCAGGCCCGGAGTTGGATTCGGCAGTGGGGCATCGACGGGCCATACGCTACCCGTCTCGTAGACTCCCGACCATGCGGCCGAAGGACCGGATCCGACGTAGCGTCCTGTTGCTTGCGCTTCTCCTGCCTCTCGTGGGCGTGACCACGGCGCACGCGAATGAGGACGAGGGAGCCGCCGACGAGGCGCGCACCTACGCCCGCGAGCAGCTGCTGCGCAGCGCGCGGATCAGCGTGAACCCGGCGAATCGTGAGGCCGGCGGCCTCGACGAGCTCAAGCAGACGCTGGCTACCAACGCCGAGCGCTACCGCGAGCTCGCGCCCGAGGTGTACGCGCGCGCCCTCCAGCTCCTGGGCAGCGGCGAGGAGCCCGGCCTCATCCGTGAGGGCGCGCGCCTCTATCGCTGGCTGGCGAGCGCACCTGCCGAGGGCGAGGGCGCCGAAGGGCCCGCCGAGAGTCCCACCGGCTACGCGGGCTTGCGCGCAGCCGGTCAGGCCTGGCAGGGCCTCGTGGAGCGTGCGCAGGCCTCCCCGACGGCCGAGATCGCGAACTCGCTCTGGCTGGATCCGCGCGTGCTGGCGCTCGTCGACGGCCGGGAGCTCGAGGTCGTCGAGAAGCGAGCCGCCGTGGACGCACGCGGCGCCGAGGTCGCCGAGCGCGTGCGCGCATTCCAGGCTGCGGAGCCGCCGCGCGGACTGCTCATCGACAGCACGGTCGCGGAGAAGGCCAGGATCGCCCAGAGCCTGCGCAAGGAGGCCGAGGACTACGAGGCCAGGGCCCAGGCCACCTCAGAGGCGCTCGACCGCATGGCGCGCGCCGAGCGCCTGCTCAAGGTGGATGCCGGTCGGCTGGGCTTCCTCATCGACGAGATTCGCGGCAAGGAGGGCGAGGACGCGAAGGGTGACCAGCCGCCGAGCGACGAGCTGGCGAAGCTGCAGCTCGAGGAGATCGTCAATCAGCAGCTGCTGCGTCTGCTCTACATCGCGGCGCGGCGTGCCGACTTGATGCGCGGCCACTTCGAGGAAATGGAGAGCCACGCGAAGGAAGAGGCGCTCGCGGCCGAGGAGATGTCGCAGGCATTCGAGGCCGAGCTCAGTCGCATGCGCCGCGAGAGCCAGCTGCAGCGTCTCGCCGCGCATGCGGCCGACCTCGAGCGCGCGCTGGAGGAGGCCAACCAGCAGGCCGCCGAGGGTCCCGAGGGCGAGCGGCCGGTCTGGAAGGTCTACGCAGGCGCCTTGGATCACCTGCGTGACGTCAACCGCCTCACGGGCGAGGCGGTGGCCTTGCGCCGCGGCCTCGAGGCCCGCGCGAAGCCCGATTGCGCGGATGACGACGAAGGCTGCCTGCCGCCCGACGCGCCGGAGGAAGCACCGCCCGCAGCCGAGTCCCCCGAGCCCGCGCCCGAAGCCAGCGATCCGCTGCGACGCTTCCGCAATCCTCGCGAGGAGCGCATCGACCCGAACTACGTCCGCGACGCCGCCGCGATGCTCGACGATCCGGGCTGGGACGCGCCGCTGGCCGCCCAGCACTTCGTGGCCGTCGACGACCGCATCCAGGCGCTCGAGGGCGCCCTGACGCTCGTGCGCGACACCGCGTCCCTGCGGGAACGCTTCGCCGCAGCCGACAAGGCGGCCGAGGAAGGCCTGAGCCAGGTCTTCGAACGCGCCGGCGCCCAGGGCATGCAGTGGTACTGGTACGTGCGTGTTCGTGAGCGGCGCGAGAAGATCCTCGAGCCCGACCGCACCGCCTTCCTGGAGACCGTCCGCAGCATCGACGTCGAGCGCGAACGCATCGGCGAGGAGCTCGTGCTGTTCCGCGACTACCGGCGGCAGCTGCTGGACCTCGGCTCCCGCAGCTTCCAGATCCGCGTACAGCGCACGCTCGACCCCGAGCGTCTGGAGGCGGCGTACGACGATCTCGACGCGACCGTCGAGCGCACGGGGCGCTGGATCACGTTCCAGGGTGACGATCACGCGGGCACGTTCGTGCAACGCAACTGGCTGATGCTGCTCGCCTGCCTCGGCGTCCTCGCCGTGAGCGTCCTCATCGTGCGCGTGGGGCGCCACCGCCTGGACGGCATGGTTCGGCACATGGCCACGCACGTCCCCGCATTGCGCAGCGAGCCCGTCACCGTGCGCGCTGAAGAGGCGCAGGCCCGGCGGGAGAAGGCCGAGCAGGAGGCCGCCGCGCGCGCCGCCGAGGAGGAGGCCCTGCGCCAGGTCTCCAAGGAGGAGGCGGACCGGCAGCAGAAGATGGGTGAGGGCGGCTACGGCGGAGGGGAGGGCGCATGACCGACGCGACGACCCCCGAGCGCAAGCCCGTCCCCTTCGTGCCGGGTATTCGCCTGCTGCGCATCCTCTGGCGCATGCTCGCGCCGCTCGCCGTGGCCGCGAACATCGTGGCCGCGACCTGGCTGCTCGGCGGCTCGGACGACCTCAAGCACCAGGCGCTGGTCACGGGCGCCTTCATCGCCGGCTTCACGCTGCTCGCCTCGATCATCCAGGAGCTGCTCTCTCCGACGAACGCCGAGCTGCGCATCATCCCGGTCGCAGATCATCGCGCCGAGCGCCTCACCGCGATCGTGCGCGGCCTGCTCTTCGTGCTCCTGGGCACCGAGCTGGCCATCTACCTCGTGCGGGCCAACGGCTGGAGCGAGTCCGCCGCCGCCCTGCTAGGCGTGCTGCGCAACGTCGGGCTGATCCTCTTCGCTTGGTCGGCGCTCAGCCGCAGCGGCTTCCTGCAGCGCCTCGCACCCGAGCAGACGAAGACGTACCCCCAGCTGCTGCGCGCGCTGCTCGTCAAGGGCGTCGTGCCGCTGGCCATGCTCACGCTGCTCTTCTTCGCCGTGGCGTACGCCCTCGGCTACGAAGCGCTCTCGTACTGGGTCGTGGGCAGCGCCGGCTGGACCGCCGTGCTGATCCTGGCCGTCGGCCTGCTCTACCGGGCGCTCCGGCGCCGCCTGCACGCCGCCGTCTCCTTCGCACGCGACGATCAGAGCGGCGAGGAGGGCGAGGACGTCGTGCCGTGGTGGATCGGGCTCGAGCGCATCCTCGGCGGCGCGCTCAAGATCGCCATCGCGGTCGCCACGTACTTCGTGCTGCTGTCGATCTGGCACGTGGCGCCCGCGGACATCCACGCGTTCCTCGACAAGCCCATGTTCGGCACCGTGGGTCCGCTGTGGGGCACCCTGCTCGGCGGCCTCGCCAAGGTCGCGGTCGTCCTCGTGCTGCTCGCGTTGATCAAGAACATCCTGATCTTTTTCGTGTTCCCGCGTGCGAACGTCGAGGTGGGTGCGCGGTACGCGATGCTCACTGTGTTGCGCTACGCCGCCATCGTGCTCGTCGTGCTGTTCCTCTTCGGCGCGCTCGGCGTCGATACGTCGTCGCTCGCGATCTTCGCCGGTGCTGCGACGTTCGGCCTCGCGTTCGGCATGCGCGACATCTTCTCGAACTTCTTCAGCGGCCTGATCATGCTGATCGAGCGGCCGGTGCGCGTCGGCGACACGATCGACGTCGGCAGCGTCAAGGGCAAGATCGAGGCGATCCGGCTGCGCACCACGACGATCCGGAACTTCGAGGGCACGTCGGTGATCGTGCCCAACACGCACCTCATCGGGGAGCGGCTCACGAACCTCTCGTACGGCCTCACGACGGCCCGCATGCAGATCGACGTCGGTGTCAGCTACGGCAGCGATCCGCGTGACGTCGAGAAGATCCTCCTGGCGTGCGCCAAGGAGGACTCGCGCTGGATCGACGATCCGGCGCCCGTGGTGCGGTTCCAGAACTTCGGTGAGTCGTCCCTCGACTTCACGCTACGCGTGTGGACGCGCGACGTGGGTGACCGCTGGGACATGATCCACGATCTGCGCGTGCGTGTGTTCGAGGCGCTGAACAAGGCGGGCATCGAGATCCCGTTCCCGCAGCGTGACCTGCACATACGGAGCGATGCGACCAAGGGGTAGAGGCGGCCGACGCTACGCCGACAACCCCAGCGCAATCGCCAGCCCCGCCGCCAACAGCAACCACCCCACGATCACGTGCAGCGCGTCGAGGGTGATCTTGCCGATCAGCCGCGTGCCCAGGAACGTCCCGAGGAACGCGAACACGACGGCGATGCCGAGTGGCCGCATCGAGTGCTCTTCGGCGAAGGTCGCCCAGTCGCCGAAGAAGGCCGCGCCGTAGACCGCGAGGCGCGTGAAGTCCACCAGCGTCGAGGCCGCCGTGCCTGTGCCGATGTAGCCCTCCTTGGAGAGCCCGGAGCGCAGCAGGACGAGGCTCCGCAGTGCGCCTTGGTGTCCCGAGAGGCCGCCGAAGAAGCCCGACAGCCCGCCGCCGAGCGGGATGAGCCGCGGCGGGAACGCGCGGCCCTTGAGCGCCCCCGTTAGCTCGAGCACCGCGAAGATCAGCACGAGGCCGCCCACAAGCAGTCCCACGTAGGTCAGCGTGTAGGCCTTGCCGCCGAGCTCGTAGGTCGCCACCGCCTCGCCGCCCGCCAGCTGGTTGAGGATCCACGCCCCGAGGAACGCGCACGGCACCGCCGGGAGAGCGAAGCGCCCGAAGATGCCCCAGTCGGTGTGCTTGCCCACCAGCATGAACTTCAGGATGTTGTTCAGCAGGTGCACGACGGCCGTGGCCGCGACCGCTACCTCCACGTTTTCGGGATAGAAGAGCGCGAGCACGGGCAGCAGCAGGGTGCCCAGGCCGAAGCCGGAATAGAGGGTCAGGGCCGCGACGGCGAGCGCCGCGAAGGCCAATACGACTTCCATACGCCGGGAGGGTACGCGAGCGGGCCGCCCGGGGGTAGCCTGCCTGCCGCATGAGCAGGGGCCCCGACCGCACGTACGCCGACTCGCAGCTCTACCGCCGCCTCGGCACGGCTGCCAGCCCGTACGGCCGGCACCTCGTGGCCCTCTTCTTCGTGAGTCTGATCGGGGCGCCGCTGGCGCTGCTCATTCCCCTGCCCATCAAGGTCGTCGTCGACGGCGTGCTGGGCGGCAAGGAGCTGGCGCCCGTCATCGCAGCGATCGTGCCCGACGCGTGGGAGCGCGACCCGGATCAGCTGCTGTGGGCCTCGGTGATCGCCATCGTGGTGTTCAGCGCGCTCATCCAGCTGCACGCGTTCGCCACGTGGATGTACCAGACGTGGGTCGGCGAACGGCTCACGCTGGGCTTCCGTGCCAAGCTCTTCGACCACCTGGCGAGCCTCTCGCTCGGCTTCCACACGCGGCAGAGCTCGGCCGACGCGCTGCACCGCGTGCAGGTGGACGCAACCTCTCTCAGGGACGTCAGCGTCTACGGCGCCATCCCCTTCGCTACGAACATCATCAAGGTCATCGCGCTGACGTACGTGACCGCGCGCATCGACCTGACGCTCGCGCTCGTGGCACTCAGCGCCGGTCCGATCGTGTTCGTGCTCACGGAGGTCTACCGCAAGCGTCTGCGCAAGCGCTGGCAGGCCCTGCGCGAGACGGAGAGCAGCGCGCTTTCCGTGGTGCAGGAGTCGCTCGGCGCGGTCCGCGTCGTGAAGGCCTTCGGGCAGGAGCGCCGCGAGGGCGAGCGCTTCCGCAAGCACGCAAGCTCGACGCTGGAGGCCGCGCTCCGCGCCGTACGTGCCCACGCCAGCTTCGATCTCTGGGTCGGCATCGCCACGGGCATCGGCGGCGCCGCGGTGCTGTACGTCGGCGCTCGCCACGTGCAGTCCGGCGAGACCACGCTCGGCGAGCTCCTGCTCATCGTGGCGTACCTCTCGCAGCTCTTCATGCCGCTGCGCGAGCTGGGCACGCGGCTCGCCGACATGCAGAAGGCACTGGCCAGCGCGGGACGCGTCTTCTCCGTCCTCGACGAGCAGACCGACGTGAAGGACCGCAAGCACGCGCGGCACGTCGACAGCGTCGAGGGCACCTTCGCCTTCCGCGACGTGCGCTTCGGCTACGACCCCGACAAGCCGGTGCTCGACGGCGTGAACCTCGACATCCCCCAGGGCAGCCGCGTCGGCATCGCGGGCAAGACGGGCTCGGGCAAGAGCACGCTGCTCAGCCTTCTGCCGCGGTTCTACGACCCGCAGGCCGGCTCGGTCCTGGTCGACGGCACGGACGTACGCGACCTGAAGCTCGCCGACCTGCGCCGCCAGTTCTCCATCGTGCTCCAGGAGTCGGTGCTGTTCTCGACGACCATCCGCGAGAACATCGCCTACGGGCGTCCCGACGCCTCCCAGGAGGAGATCGAGGAAGCGGCGCGCGCAGCTGCGGCTCACGACTTCGTGAGCGCGCTGTCGGACGGCTACGACACGCAGGTAGGGGAGCGGGGTACGCGCTTGAGCGGCGGCGAGCGCCAGCGCATCGCGCTGGCGCGCGCGTTCCTGCGCGACGCGCCGGTGCTGATCCTCGACGAGCCCACCAGCGCGCTCGACACGGGCACCGAGGAGCTCGTGATCGGCGCGCTGGAGCGCCTCATGCAGGGGCGCACGACCTTCATGATCGCGCACCGCCTCAGCACGCTGGAGAGTTGTGACCTGCGCATCGAGTTGGTGGACGGAACGACGGTCCTGAGGCAGGGTGGACTTGACGAGGTGGCCCTCGAGTAGCCATGCACATCGACGAGCTCGACTACCACCTGCCCCCTGAGCTCATCGCGCAGGTGCCTGCCGACCGCCCGGAGGACGCGCGGCTGCTCGCCATGGATCGCGCGACCGGTGCGCTGCACCACCGCTTCGTGCAGGACCTGCCCGACCTGCTGCATCCGGGCGACCTGGTCATCGCGAACGACACCCGCGTGCTGCCCGCGCGTCTGTACGCCGTGCGCGATACGGGCGGCCACGTCGAGATCTTCCTGCTCGAGGAGGCCGGCGGGGGGGCATGGCGCGCGCTCGTCCGATCCGGCGGCAGCCTGCGGTCGGGCGAAGAGCTCATGGTGCAGGACGACGGCCCGGTGCGGCTCGTGACCGACGAGGGCAGCGGCCAGTGGGTCGTCGAGGGCGTCGACGAGAGTCTCGAAGCGCTCATGACGCGGGCCGGCCGCATGCCGCTCCCGCCCTACATCCGCCGCGAGCCGCGCGGCGACGACCGCGACGCGCTCGACCGCGAGCGCTACCAGACCGTCTACGCCAGTCGTGTGGGCGCCGTCGCCGCGCCGACGGCAGGACTGCATCTGTCATCGGACGTGCTCGAGCTGATCGCGAGCATGGGCGCAGAGCTCGCGCATGTGACGCTCCACGTCGGGCTCGGCACGTTCGCGCCGGTACGCGCCGAGCGCATCACCGACCACACGATGCACCCCGAGCGCTACGAGGTCTCGGAGTACACCGCGGAGGCCATCCGCGCCGCCAAGCGGGAGAACCGCCGCGTCGTGTGCGTCGGCACGACCACGGTGCGTGCGCTCGAGGGCGCCGCGGCCCTGAGCGACGACGGCCTGCCGCGCGCGGGCAGCGGCCACACGGACCTCTTCGTCACGCCGGGCTTCGAGTTCCGCGTCGTGGACGCCCTGCTCACGAACTTCCATCTCCCGCGCTCGACGCTGATCGCGCTCGTCGGCGCGTTCGCGGGTCTCGAGCGTCTGCTCGCCGCCTACCGGCTGGCCGTCGAGGAGCGCTACCGCTTCTACTCGTACGGCGACGCGATGTTCATCTCGTGAACCGCACGCATCGCACCATCCGCCAGATCGCGGGACTGTACGGCCTCGACGTCGTGGGCGTCACCTCGGGCGCGCCGCTCGATGACGCGCTCGGCGCACTCGAGGCGTGGTGCGCCGCGGGCCACGAGG
>JASJDY010000096.1 GCA_030065025.1 Planctomycetota bacterium | reverse complement strand
CGCAGGAAGCCGTCCTGGCCTGTCATCGACGACGAGCGGTCCTCGACGATCTCGACGGACACGACGTTGCGGACCTCGGAAGCGCTCACGGGCATGCCCCTAGAGGAAGTAGTCCAGCGAGTCGGCGACGGGGCCGTCGATGAGCCCCTCCGGGTTGCGGATGGCGTTCTCGATCCACCAGTTCGTGTCGTGGTAGAGGCACGTGACCTCCTTGCACTCCTCTGCCGCGTCGAAGCGCTCGAGGATGGCCGCCGTCTCTGCGGCAGCACGTGCGCTGGTCTCGTCGGTACTGAAGGCGTCGGCCGCGTCGATGCGCGCCTTGGGCACGCCGCGGTGCGCCGGGCAGTTCCACAGCCCCAGCGGCGAGAGCACCTGGCGCAGGGCCTGCATGTGGCACATGTGCGGCTGGCGCGTCCAGGTTCGCCAGGCACCGCTCTCCAGCAGCTTCAGGTTGATGCTCTCGAGGACGGCGAAGTCGTCGGACGCGAAGGCGCGGGCTTCTTCGATGCGCGCCCGGATGCGAGCGACGACCTGTTCGACAGCTGCCTGCGCTGCTTCGGGATCCATGACCTCGGCGCCGTCGTCGGTGCGGGTGAGAAACGGCTTGAACGAGATGTAGTCGAAGCCGTGGTCGCGCGCGAGCCGCGCAGCCAGGGGGATCTCGTCGAGGTTCTCGACGACCGCGGGCGCGCCTTCGCTACGCTCGCCGCCGTCCCAGGTGATGACGTAGCTGAAGCCGACCCGCGGCTTCGGGTTGGCGGCCTTGATGGGGGGGATGCCCGCGCAGATGGCCTCGAGCGTGATGGGCTTCTTCGGGTTGTGCATCGCCTGGAACGTGGCGTCCGTGCCGGCGTCGAGGCTCAGGCGGATCCAGTCGTTCTCGTCGAAGCGCTCGACGACCTGCAGGATGCGCTCGTTGCGGCTCCCGTTGGTGACGACCGCCACCTGGAGCTCGAGGTCCTTGAGGAAGCCGGCGAAGTCCGCGAACTTTGGATAGACCGTCGGCTCGCCGCCCCCGATCAGGATGACGGAGCGGAGCCCCTTCTCGGCCATCGACTCGATCGAGGCGCGCAGCTTGGCATCGTCGTAGGAGATGCCGCTGTTGAGGATGTCCCAGTCGATGCAGTGGTCGCAGGCGTAGTTGCACGCCGTGGTGAGATCCAGGTTGATGGAGAGCGGCGCCCACGTCGGCATGACGGGCGCGTCTTCGCCGGCCTCGCGGGCTGCACGGACCGCTTTCTGCCACTCCACGTAGTCCACGACGCGCGCGTGGAGCGGCGGTTGGCGGAGCTTGTGCACGAAGTCGTGCACGGGCGCCATCTCGAGGCGCTCGTCGGTGTCCGGGGTCTGCGGGGCGTCGGGCGTCACGGGCTGGGGGTTTCCTCGCCGGGCACGGCGGCCATGAGCGCCACGAGGTGACGCATGCCGGTCGCGACCGCGGGGTCGACCAGACGCGGCGGATCCATGGCCACGTCTGCGAGGAACGAGCGTACGAGCAAGCGCATGGGATCGGGCATCGGAACCCGGCGGCCCTCGGCTTCGAGCGCCATGCTGTAGTCGCTGGGATCGATGACGCGGTGGGCGACGGCGTCGTCGAATCCGTACGCCGCGGTCCGCGGCGCGGCGGCCTCCTGCACGAGGTGCACGGTGCAGTCGAGGCGCCTTCCCGCGCCCTCATACGCGAAGTGGATACGACCTTCGTCCTGTGTCTCGGCCAGCTCGACCTCCGGGTCGAGGACGCGGGCATCCATGTCCGGCACGACGGCCGCGAGCAGGCTGAGCGGATGCGAGAGGCTGGTGCGGAACATGGCGCGGCCGGGCGTGGTGGGGGAGAGCCGCATGAAGAAGGACGTGGCCTTGGCCGCGACGCCCGGGAACAGGTCCTCGTACGTCGGCAGGGTGAAGGGCCACTGCGTCGCGACGCGCAGGACGAGGCCTCCCCGCTCCGCGCGCTCGATGAGAACGGGAGCGTGCTCGGCAGGGCGCGTGGCTCCCCAGACGAGTGGCTTCTCACAGAGGACGTGGTAGCTGTGCCGTAGTGCGAAGCGGATCCAAACCGCGTGCGTCTCGTCCGGCGAGGCGATGATGAGTGCCTCTGGATACGTGTCCATCAGCGCTTCGGAATCCCATACCGGCTTCGCGCGGATCCCAGTGTCCACCTCGAGAGCATCTGTGGCCTCTTGGGCTGTTCGCGGGGTTGTGCCGTAGAGGGCGACGACGTCGGCGCCTTCCTGCACGAGGAAGCGCGCGAGGTACGCACCGGTACCCGTGCGAGAGCGACGGGCTCCGATGACGGCGACACGCATGGGAGGCACAAGGTACAAAGGCGGGGCGATGGATCGACGCATCGAGATCGTGCAGGGCGACATCACCACGTTGGACGTGGACGCGATCGTGAACGCCGCGAACGAAGCGCTCCTGCCCGGAGGCGGCGTCTGTGGGGCGATCCACCGGGCGGCGGGTCCGGCGCTCGCGGCAGCGTGTCACGACGAGGCGCCGTGTCCGACGGGCGAGGCGCGGGTCACAATGGCCTTCGACCTGCCGCAGCGCCACGTGATCCACGCTGTGGGGCCCGTCTGGTCGGACGGCAAACGCGGCGAGGCGGAGCTGCTGGCGGCCTGCTACGAGAGCGCACTCGCGCTGGCGGACCGGTACGGCGTCGAGTCGATCGCGTTCCCCTGCATCAGCACGGGCATCTACGGCTACCCGCGCCGTCCGGCGGCGGAGGTCGCCGTGGCGACCATCCGGGCGTGGCAGGCGGAGCACGCGCGGCCGTCGCGGGTGGTGCTGTGTGTCTTCGGCGACGAGGACCGCCGGGTGATGGAGGCGGTGCTGGGCTCCGAAGCGTGAAGCGGGGCGTGGCCGTTGCCGCCAGAGCGGCGGCGGACGAGGATCGATCGAGCTAGCGCTCGAGCCGGCGAGAGCGCACGGGCTCTCAAGATTGGAATCACGGGGCCACGAGGAACCGCAGGTTCCTTGGGGTGGTGGTGGAGGCGGGGGGAATCGAACCCCCGTCCCGAGACGGATCCGTACGAGCCTCTACGCGCGTAGTCCTTGTACTTGAGTCTCGTCCACCGCGACGCCCGGGACAGGCTCCGTGGTGGACCAGCGAGTTGTATCTCGCCGAACCCATCGACTCGCGGCGATGGGCCGGCCAGCCCGCCTTATGGCGACCTGACTCTCTCGGCAGGCAGGAGAGAGGGGTCGCGCCGCCTTAGTTAGGCAGCGAGTGCGTAGTTGCTGTTGGCAACTGTGTTTTCCAGGCGTTGTTGACGAGGACGGCCTGGGTCCCCGGCGCGCCACCCGCACGAACCTGCGTCCGGTCGAATCCGTTCGCCCCCATGCTGATCAGCCGGGGGAAAGGACGCGGTTGTGGGTGAACCGGTCCATTCCTTCCAAAGAGCCCGTGGATTGTACGCGAGGCGCGAGGCGGGAGTCACCGCGTCGCTTCCCGGATCCGCTTCTTGTCGTCCTTCTCACGCTCGTGGGAGCGCTTGTCGCCCTTGCGGCGGCCGCGCGCGATCCCGAGCTCGACCTTCACCCGCGGACCCTTGAAGTACATCTGCAGCGGCACCAGGGTCTGGCCCTTGGCCTCCAATCGGTGCTGCAGCTTGCGCAGCTCGCGCTTGTGGAGGAGGCACTTGCGGGGCCGCGCCGGCTCGTGGTTCAGGTACGACGCCTGGGGCAGCGGCAGGATGTGGACGCCGTAGAGCCACAGCTCCTCCCCCCGGAAGCGCGCATAGCCCTCCGCGATCGTCGGCGTGCTGTTGCGCAGCGACTTTACCTCGCTGCCCTGGAGGACCAGTCCGGCCTCGACCTTGCCCTCGATGACGAAGTTGCGGCGCGCGCGGCGGTTCGTCGCGAGCACGATCCGACCGCTGCCCTCGTCGGGCTTGCGGTCCTTGCCTCGCTTGTCCTTCTTGCGCGCCATGGGGGGCGTATCCTACGCCGCCGTGTCCAACGCCCTGCCCGTGCACCGACTGCTGCGCATGCTGGGCGTTCTGCTGCTCGGACTCGCCTGCGCCTGTGAGAGCCCCACCGGTGGTGGCCTGGATCGGGAGCTCGCCTGGCAGCCCGCGCCCATGCAAGCCGATCGGCCGCCGCTCGCGCGTCGCGATGGCCCGCGGCTGCCGGCCTTCAGTGGCGGCGATCCGCGCGCGCGGGGCTGGATGAAGGTCGACGACCTGCTCTGGATCGATCGCCGCGACGAAGAGGCCTATCGGAGCGGGCTGGTCTTCGACGGCGTCAGCTACGTGTCCGTGGATGCCGCACCGACCCGGCGCGTACGGGCCGAGAGTGGCTTCCGTCTTCGTACCGATCACCTGGCCGTTCACACGAATGCACCCTGGCGGCAGGCGCTCGAGATCGCCCGGGAGGCGGAGGCCCACGTCAGGCGGCTCGTTGGCGACCATGGCGAGACGCTCGATCTGCGGCTGCCCGAGGGGCCGCTGAAGGTCGTCGTGACGCAGACGCGCGCGGAGTTCGAGGAGACGCTGCGCACCCTGGTGCGCGATCCCGTCGGGTGGGGCGCCTTCTACGACGCGCGCAGCGGCAACGTGTACATCAGCCTCGAGCCGGCCCGTCGGGGGCCGCTGCCCTGGCGAGCCGACCTGCGCCACGAGATGACCCACCAGCTCATGGATCTCTCGCGCCCGCCCTCTCGGCGCGGCCGGGCATTCGCGCGCCCTTGGTTCTGGCTGTGGGAGGGCGTCGCCATCTGGGCCGAGGAGCTCGGCGGCCCAAGCGGGGCGCTCGAGAAGCGCACGGAGCGTTTTCGCAAGCACCTTGCGTGGGGCGACGCCACGCCGTTGGACGGGCTCCTCGCCCTCGGTCCGCGAACGTACGAAGGGCGCCACTACGACCAGACGGCGTCGCTCATGAGCTTCCTGGTGGACCCGGCTTCACCGCAGCGGGGCGCTCGCGTGTTGGCTCTGGTCGGTACGCTCCAGCGCGGGCACGTCCCTCTAGACGCGCTCGAGGAGGCGACCGGCATGAGCATGCAGCAGCTGGAGCGCAGCTGGCTCGCAGCGGCAAGGCGGTGAACGATGACGGCGACACGCACCCGCACGGTCACGCTCAAGCCCGGCCGGGCCAAGGCCGTATGGCGCGGACATCCGTGGGTGTTCGCGGACAGCGTGGCCGAGGTGAGCGGCTCCGACGGCGATAGCGACTGGGTACGTGTCGTTGATGCGGACGAGCGCGTCGTGGGCCATGGCTTCTTGTCACCCCATTCGGCCATCCGCGTGCGCCTGCTCGTACGCGGCGAAGACGAGGTGGATCCGAATACGCTGCTGGAGCAGCGGATCGCGCGCGCCGTCGCGTTGCGGCGGAGGCTCTTCCCGGCGGGGGGCGAGACGAACGCGTACCGCCTCGTCCACAGCGAGGGCGACGACCTGCCCGGTCTCGTCGTGGACCGCCTCGGTGACGACGTGCTCGTGGCGCAGTTCGCCATCGCTGCCACGCACGCACGGCGTGACGAGCTCGCCCGGACGCTGCTGGCTTCGACCGGCTGCGCGACGCTGGTCGCGCGCCCGGGCGGGTACGAGCGCGCCGAGGGCATCCCGCCGGACGACGAGCCGTTCGTCGTGGGCGATCCGCCGGCGGAGCAGGTCGTCGTGCGGGAGGCCGGCATCGAGCTCGAGGCCGCTCCGTTGCTCGGCCAGAAGACAGGCCACTACGCCGACCAGCGGGAGAACCGGCTACTCGTCGGGCGCGTCGCAGCGGGCCTCGACGTGCTGGACCTCTATGCCGGCACGGGAGGCTTCGCGCTGCAATGCGCCGTGCACGGTGCCGCGCACGTGCGAGCGGTCGAGACGTCGGAGCGCAGCGTCGGGGCGGCACGGCGGAACGCAGAGCGCAACGGGGTTGCCGATCGCGTGGAGGTCGAACAAGGAGACGTCGGCGCGGCGCTGGCGGCGCTGCGTGACGAGCGCCGGCGCTTCGATCTCGTCATCGCCGACCCGCCGAACTTCTTCCCGCGCAGCGGTTCGACCCGCCACGGGATGAAGGCGCACCGCGAGCTGAACGTCCGCGCCATGAGTCGCGTCGAGGTCGGCGGCTTCCTGGCCACGTTCAGCTGCAGCGCGCAGCTCGAGCCCGTGGGCTTCGTCGAGATGCTGCGCTCGGCGGCACGCGAGTGTCGTCGCTCCATCCGCGTGCTGCGGGAGCTGGGAGCGGGTCCGGATCACCCGGTAGCGGGTAGTTTGCCTACAAGTAGGTATCTGACAGGGTTCCTGCTCCAGATCGACTGACGCATGTCCGATAGGAGCGTGCCGGGGCTATGCCTCGATGAGACCCACCCCGGCGCCATCCTGCGACCTACTGGCCCATGGGGGGGTTCAAGGGCACCGTGGGAACCGGGATCTGACGACACCAGACCTGAGAGCAGCCCCCCAATGGACGGCACGCACGACTCCAACAGCCCGATGCCGCAGCCGGCCCCGGTCGAGCGCAACCGCATTGCGTCCGCGACCTTCCTTCGCGCCCGCGGACGGGGTCGCATCGAGGTCGAGCTCAAGGGCACCGGTCAGCTGACGATGATCCGCGGCCGCTACGACGACTTCTGCTTCGAAGGCAAGGGGCTGCCGCGCCACCTCTCGGCCACGTGCGTCCACCTGCGTGCGGCACACGGACGGGTGATCCTGGAGGGGGAGGACCTCGAGCTGGAGTTCTTCGGGGGCACGTGCACGGCCCTGCTCGTGGGCACGTTCCAGGTCGAGACCCGAGGCACGGGCGCTCCGAAGCCGGCCGCTCGACAGGCATCGGAGATGCCGACCAAGACCTCCAAGAAGCTGAAGGATCGCCGATCCTCGCCCCGCCGCTGACGGGTATAACCGGTCTCCCTTCAGGAGACCCTCCCCATGCATCAGCCCCCCCGACGACCCCTGCTCGCCGCGTTGCTCGCGTGCGGGCTCTTCCTGGCGACCGCCCCCTGGGCCGGCGCCGACGACGACAAGGCCCCGAAGGCCGAGCTCGACAAGAAGGCTCCGCCGATCGTCATGCAGGACACGGCCGGCCGCTCCTTCGAGCTGCACGACGCGAGCATCGGCAAGAAGGACGCCGAGGCGGTCGTCCTCGCCTCCGCCATCAAGATGGGCGCCAAGAGCCCCACGCTCACCACCAAGATCGCCGACATGAAGGGCATGAAGGACGAGGACGGTGAGCTCGACGCGTCCAAGGTCCAGGCCCTCGCCATCGCCGCGGGTGAGTACTTCGGTCTCATCGCCACGGAGGAGAGCGCGGCCAAGTTCAATACGCTCGGCGACCTGGTCACGTGGATCAACAGCGCGAACGACGCCCCGATCCTGCTCTTCACGTGGGGCCCGCGTTGCCCGACGAGCCGCAACCTCAACGATCGCATCGTCGAGATCGTCGCGAACGGCAACGTGCGCGCCTACGCGCTCGCCTGCAACTACAAGGACACCGAAGAGCACTACGCGCGGTTCATGAGTGCGCAGGAGTTCAACTTCCGCATCTTCCCCGACCGCGACCAGCGCGTGACGGACATCCTGGGCGGCAAGACGACGCCGCACTTCTTCCTCTTCGACAGCAAGGGTGTGCTGCGCTACCGCGGCGGCCTCGACAACGACCCCATGGGCTACATGGAGGACGATGAGCGCCAGGACTGGCTGTCGGACGCGGTCGACGCCATCAAGGGCGGCAAGGAAGTCGCGGCCAAGGACACGAAGCCCGCTGGGTGAAGTGTCAAGCGCGCCAAGCCCCGTGCGGGCAAGAAGGCAGCTCCCAAGGCCGCTCCCGACAACAAGGACTCGTAACGCCCCCGAATCACCAACGACGCGCCCGGCGATCCTCAGGGGTCGCCGGGCGTCTTCATGTCCGGAGGGAGACTAGTAGTCCATGATCCGGGCTTCGGCCTCGTCGATCGAGTAGATCGCGTAGACGATGTCGGACTCCTTCACCTCTGCCACGCGCAGCGTGCCGATCACGCGCAGCGGCTTGATGGTGTTGGGGAGGCCCTCTTCGCCCTCCTTGAGCTTGATGCTCACCGCGCCGTCGAGGCCCGGCGGCACGCCGTAGCAGCACGACCAGTGGCTCGCGACGAGATGGAACTCGTGGATGTCGTCGTACTCGAAGACGGTCATCAGGAAGCCGATCATGACGACCTTCTTGCCGTCGAGCTTCTTGATGTCCTCCGGCATGCCTTCGAGGCCCGGCCGGTACTCGTAGGTCCGGAGGAGCTCCCACATGACCGGCTCGACGCCGGGGATGTCGGGCGGCACGACCCCGAGCAGCAGGCCCGTCGCGGGATCGATGCGTAGACCCGCCGGCAGCGTGAGCGAGAGCGTCCCGCCCTCGGCGCCCTGAACGCCGAGGATCGCGCGTGTCGCGCCGGGCTCGCCCTGCGCCTCGACGTCGGCGGCGGCGTGATAGCCCTCGAACCACAGCACCAGGCCGAGCAGCGTTGCGATGACGAGGAACCAGCGGTCGAACATCGATCTCTCCGAATCACCCATCGTAGGGCACGACGTCGGCGTCGACGATGCGGAAGAGCCCGATCAGGGGACCCCGCCCGCCCTCGAACAGATGCTCCGGGTCGATCTTCAGCGTGCCGGCCACGCGCACGGGCACAGGCGTCGCGTCGAGTCGTGTGTGATCGCGGCGCAGCGCCACCCGGATCTGGTCCCCGAATCCGGGCGGGGTCCCGAAGCAGCACGTGTAGTGCGAGCCCACGAGGACGAAGTCCCGCATCGCCTGGATCTCGTACAGCGCCATCACGAATCCGGCCAGGACGACGCGCCGTCCGTCCAGATCCTGGATGTCCTGCGGTAGATCCGCGGCCGTCTCCACGGCGCTGGCCGGGGCGAGCACGCTCCAGGGCACGCCGAGCTCGCCCTCCGCCGGGCGCAGGTCGACGCCGATCAGGATGCCCGTCTCCGGATCGACGCTGGCCCCGGGGGGCATGCCGGGCGGCTTCAAGGGATCGACGCCGGCGTGGACCGAGAGCGCCCGCTCGAAGGCTGCGCTCCGGCGCGGCGGTCCCTCGGCCTGGGACGCACCGATCCACACGGCCGTGAACACGGCTGCGCCGGCCAGGCTCGCGATCACGGCGTCGAGCAGGCGCGGGCGTCGCATGGAGCGGAGCTACTCCGTCGGGTGCAGGTTCTCGGCGACCGGCGTACGCAGGCCCTGCCACGCGGGCAGCAGGCCGACGACGAGGCCGAGGACGACCAGCACGCCGGCGATGGCGACGTCCAGCGTGCCGAAGCCCAGCGAGAGGAACACGCCGGCCTTGTCGAGCAGGTAGGGGGCGATGAGGATCACCGTGCCGTGCCCGATCAGGATGCCCGCCAGGCCTCCGAGGATGCAGAGAAGCAGCGCCTCGGTCACGATGATCGAGAACACGTGTCGTGGACGTGCGCCGACCGCGCGCAGGATGGCGATCTCGCGCCGGCGACCGGCGATCGTGTTGTAGAGGCTCACCATCGTGCCCACGCCCGCCACGACGATCATCAGCGCGACGATCCACGTGAGCAGCTTGCCGATCGGGCTGATCACGTCGAACAGCTCGCGGATCTGGTCCTGGGGGATGACCGCCTGCACGGGCCCGCGGTCATTGCGGACGTCCGCGACGTAGCGCAGGCGCAGGATCGGCGACTTGAGGCGGATGCCGACTGCGCTCAGGCCCAGCTCCTCCTTGGTGCCGTGGACGCACTCCTCGCCCTCAGCGTGGGCATGGTCGTGCTCGTCGCCATGGGCGTCGCCGTCGTGCGCATGGCCGTGATCCTCGCAGTCGGGATCTTCGCAGTCGTCGCCGTCATGCGCGTGACCGTGATCGTCGCCGTCATGCGCGTGACCGTGATCGTCGCCGTCGTGGGCGTGGCCGTGCTCCTTCTCACGCTCGGCCCGCTTGGCCGCGCGCTCTTCACGCCGCTGCGCGACATCGTCGCCCGCTGCCTGGTGGCCCTCGATCTCGTAGAAGGTCTCGATCGGTACGAAGACGCCGCGATCGGCGGGTGTGCCCGTCGGCTTCATCACGCCCACGACCAGCCACTCCTCGGCGTGCTCGACCATGCCTACGCCGTGCGTGACGCGGAACTTGTCACCGAGTGTGAGGCCTGTGTTCGCGGCAGCCAGTCCACCGATGACGGCCTCGAAGTCCTTGCCGTCCTTGAATACGCGCCCGCGGATGCTCTCCATCAGGGGCACGTTGTCCGGGTCCATGAGCGCCCGGAACATGTCGCTGGTCGTGCCCACCACATGATGGCCGCGCAGCATGTCGCCGACCGCGTACGGGACGGCGTACTTCACCATCTCGTCGGCCTTGGCTTCCTCGTAGGAGTCCCACGGGATCGTGCCGCCCATGTCGCCCACGTGGAACATCGTGTTGAGGACGATGTCGAGCGTGCTGCCGTGGGTCGGGCCGAGGATGCAGTCGTAGCCGCGCGCGGTGTCGCGGTAGGACGACTCGGCGCCGTCGCGCAGCGCGACGACGGCAATCGTCAGCGCAACGCCCAGGGCGATCGAGACCGCCGTCAGGATGCTTGCGAGTCGGCGCTGCTTGAGGCTGCGCCATGCCAGTCCGAGGATGGTCATGCCGGGCTCCCTACCGGTGCGGCGAGCGTCTCGACGCGCTCGAAGCGTTCCAGCAAAGTCTCGTCATGGGTCACGACCAGCAGCGCGGCCTCCGACTCGGCGGCGAAGCTCGTGAGCAGCTCCATGCACTGGTCTGCGAGATTGCGATCGAGGTTCGACGTCGGCTCGTCGGCGAGCACGAGCGTCGGATGGCCGGCGAGCGCACGTGCGATCGCCACGCGCTGCTGCTGGCCGACGGAGAGCTGTGCGGGTCGGTGGCGCTTGCGGTCGGCCAGGCCGACGCGGTCGAGCGCATCGCTCGCGGCCTTGCGCGGCGAGGCTCCGTGGCGCGGGCGGAAGCTCATGCCCAGCTGCACGTTCTCGAGCGCCGTCAGGCCGGGCAGGAGGTTGAAGGTCTGGAAGAGGTAGCCGATGTGGCGGGCGCGGAGCGCGTCTCGCCGGGTCTCGCTGAGGCCCGTCATGCGCTCGCCGGCGATCTCCACGGTGCCCTCGTCGGCCGGGAGGATGCCGGCGATCACATTGAGCAGCGTCGTCTTGCCGCTCCCGCTCTCGCCGCGCATGCACAGCGCTTCGCCGCGGCCCACGTCGAGCGAAGGCACGTCGAGCGCGAGCATGCGCCCGCCCCCGGGATCGGGGTAGTGCTTCTTGAGATCGCGTACGCGGAGCGCAGGGTCAGACATGGCCCAGATGGTAGGGGAGAAGCAGGCCCACGCCGACACCGACCGGTGTGACCACGGCCCGGATCGGGAGCACCTCGACGCCCGCGGCTGCGGCGCGCTCCAGCCCCTCGGCGTAGGCCGGGTCGACCTCCCAGGCCGGCCGGAAGGACGAGACGTCGGCACGGCCCACGAAGTAGAGCATCACGGCGCGATCGCCCGCGCCGACGTGGCGCTCCAGCGCCTGCAGATGCTTGAGGCCGCGCTCGGTGACGGCGTCCGGGAAGCGTGCCTCCCGGCCGCGCTTGAGCGTGACGTTCTTCACCTCGACCCAGCAGCGGCTGCCGCCGGAGGAGAGCAGGAAGTCGAAGCGGCTGCCGTCGCCGTCCGGGACCTCGGCCCGTACGGTCTCGTAGCCGTCCAGGCCCGGGATGCGCCCGGCACGGAGGGCGGCGCCGACGACGCGGTTGGGGACCGCCGTGTTGACGCACACCCAGGCACGACCAGCACGGATCTGCTCCAGGTCGTGCGAGAGCTTGCGCTTCGGATTGCCCGCATCCCGGATACGCACTCGGCTTCCGGGGCTGCTGCACGTGCTCATCGAGCCCGGGTTGGCGCAGTGCACCGTGAGCTCGGAACCACCCTCACGGCGCACGTCCGCGAGGAAGCGCTTGTAGCGCCGGATCAGCACCGCCTCTTC
>JASJDY010000095.1 GCA_030065025.1 Planctomycetota bacterium | reverse complement strand
CTCGCGCGCCTGCGCCTCGCGCGCGCCGAGCGCTGCGGCGCCTGCGACCGCTCCTACGGCCGCGAGTCCGATGAGCTGCCTGCGAGTCGGGTTCCGGGGCGTTTCCATCGTGGCAGTGTACGAGATCAGCTGCGCTCCTGACCGCCGCCCGGATTGTCGCTCAGGCAGGTGCGATGAGAACGTGCGGATCCGTACATGCCTCCCGAAGGTCGCAGGGGTGCGGCACGGAGGAGATGATCATGGTGTTCCTGGGTTTCCTGATGAGCTGCGCTTCGCTCTTCGTGGTCGTGCTCTCGGCGCTGCTCGGCCGTGTGGAGCCTGCGGCCATCACGGATCTTGTGGCGAGGTTGATCAGCCTCACGCTCATTCTCGGGGGGTGGTCATACCTCGCGCGCCGCAAGCGCAAGCAGCTCGAGGCGGCGGGCTACCGCGGGGCCTGCCTGCGTTGAGACTCCGAGGGACGACCGCGGTTGCCCGCCGGTTGGGGTGGCCGGTCACGAAGCGTTGCTGTCCGTTCGAGTCTCCGTACCATCGCTCCGTGCTCGTCCTCGTCATCAATCTCGATCGCCGGCCCGACCGCATGGCTGCCATGGCGCGTCAGCTGGAGGGGCTCGGGCTCGAGTACGAGCGCGTGCAGGCCGTCGACGCGCGCGATCTGGCGGGCGATCCGCGCGAAGGCATCCGGGTGCCTAGCAATCCGTACCCCTTCACGCTGCCCGAGATCGCCTGCTACCAGAGCCACCGGCGCTGCTGGGAGATTCTCGTCGACTCGGGAGCCTCGAACGCGCTGATCCTCGAGGACGACGTGATCCTCTCGCAGCGCACGGCGCAGGTGTTGAGGGACGCCCGCTTCCATCCCCCGAGCGATGGCGTCCTGCGCGCGGAGGCGGCCGTGCTCCACGCGCTCCTGGCGTGGCGTCCTCGGGTTGCCGCCAACGGGTTCGCGGTGCACGGGTACGCCTCCACGCAGTGGCACGCCGCTGCGTACGTGCTCGGCGACGATGCCGCGCGTCTGCTGCTGGCACGGGCCTTCGAACCGAAGGACGTCGTCGACGCCGTCCTCATGCACCCGCCTCCGATCGGCGTCGACGGCCTCCGGCGATTCCAGCTGGCACCCGCCATCGCCGTCCAGGGCAACGCGCATCACGCGCGCGGCTTGCCCGCGATGTACGAGAGCGATCTCGAGGAAGCGCGGGCCGAGGCACGCGCCGTGGTGGATCCGGAAGGACTGCTCGAGCGGGTACGCAGGCCCAAGGCCACCTCGACGGTCGAGCGCGTGGGGCGTGAGGTCTCCCGTGCCGCCGTGAACCTCCGGCGCGGAGCGAGCAGTGCCTGGTACGTGGTCAGCAGCGGACACGCCTGGCGCAAGCCGGAGTTCGCGGGAGATGCGCTCGAGACGTGATGGCCAGCCGGAAGATCTACCCTCCGGGCATCTTCTTCCACTTGGCCATCGGCCTCTGCGCCTTGCTCGCGTGGTATCTGCTTCGCACGGGCGGCGAGGCCAAGCACGTGCTCCTCGGCGCGGGGATGCTCGTGATGGCGGTCGGACTCGCGCTGTTCGCCTGGACGCTGTACGTGATCGACGGCTCTGGACTGACGCGCTATCGCATCAGCGGACGCCGGCACTGGTCGTGGGAGCGCCTGGGCGGTGTGTCCAGCACGGAGCTCGAGCGCGACAGCCCGATCGAGGTGAGGGGCAGCATCGGCGCGACTTCCAGGATCTACTTCAAGGGCAGTCAGGGCTACATGCGCCGCGAGGTGCGCGGACCCTCCGGTCAGACCGTGCTACGCATCAGCCCTTGGACCTGGCGCCGCGACGATCTCGCGAAGGAGATCAGGCAGCGCACGCGACCCACGCGCACGCGGCGCGACCGCTAGGGCGCCTGCAGCCCCTCGAACGGAACCCACATGGCGGGGATGTGCGGCTCGAGCGCCTCCCGCACCGTCTCCAGCTCCTCCACGGGCATCTGGGCCCATGTGAACGCCTGGATCTCGAACGCCGGGGTGCCGTCTGCTCGTGTGCCGCGCTTCCCGTCCTCGTAGCTGGCTACGCGGAACCCCACGAGCGTCTCCGGCCGGCCGAGGTTCGTGCGCTCGACCTTGGTGTAGCGGTGCGTGGTCCAGCGCTCGATGTCGGCGACCTTGACGGACTTCTGGCCCGCGACGAGCTGTCCGTCGGCGAGGCGGATCTCGGGGTTCTGCCGCAGGGTGACGTCCCGGAGCAAGTACATGACTGCCACCATGCCGACGAGCGCCCCGGCGAGGATCAGCACGCCCAGGAACGCTCCGACGCCGCCCGCGGCGAATGCGATAGCGAGGACCACGATCAGCGGCAGCAGGAACCACCGCCGGAACTTGCGCCACCGCTGCTTCGACGCGGCCTTGTCGAATTGCCGCGCCCAGATCACCTCACCTGCGGTCGCCGTGCTGCTCATGGGCGGGAGTCTACCCTTCCAGGCAACGGAGGCGGCGAGCTTGTCCGTGACGTGAGGCCGCCGCTCAGCAGCGGTCGCGCCCACCTGTGCCCACGGGCTTCGCCATCCGGAGCAGGCGCAGCCCGGGGAGCTTGATGCGCCGCGGCCACTGCGAAACCACCTCCATGCCGCGGCGCTCGTAGACACCGCGCGCCCGCTCGTTGGAAGCGGCAACGTCGAGCACGAGTCGTTTCGCTCCCGCCTCGATCGCCTTCCGCTGGATGTGCTCGAAGAGCAGAGAGCCCACACCGCGTCCGCGTTGCTCAGGCTCCACGGCGATGGCCTGAAGGTAGAAGTCGCCGTCCTCGATGCTGTCGATGACGCGGAACAACGGCGCGAGTAGGAAGCCGACCAGAGCAAGGCGGACGTTCCAGCGGCCTGCCGCCTCGCGTAGAGGCCGTTCTGAAGATCGACGATGCGCCACCGCCGTGTAGCCGGAGACCATGCCGACGACCTCGCCGCCGTCGACGGCGAACGTCGCGTGCTCATGCGACAGGTCGTGCCCTGATTCGAGGAACGCGCTGGCGAGGATCTCGTCCTTCCGGCGTCCGAGCATGAGGCGGAAGAACCCCTCCGCGGCCTGATCGAGATAGCGGGCGAAGCGCCGGCCGTCCTCGAGCGTGGCTCGTGCGGCTCGCAGCTCCGTCGATGTCGGATCCATGTTCGTTCCGCCGGCTCACACCAGAGCCTGATCCTACGCCGGACACCGCGGGCTGCCGCTTACGCCCGCGGGCGCTTCAGGGCCACGATCAGTGCGACCGTACTCACGATGAGCGAGGCCAATGCGATGGCGAGGATCGCGTACAGGAGCGTGCGGGTGCCGTCGTCCTCCCGGTCGGGCGCCATCGGCACGGCAGCCGCGGTTGGAGTCGCCTGGGCGGATGGTGATCCAGGCTCATGGGCCTCCGGGGCCGGCTCGCGCTTCGTCGGCTCCGCGGTGAGCGGACCGTGATCGCAGTTGACGTGCCGGAACGCCTCGACTTGTGCGTGCAACGTGGCGCGGTCGAAGCCGAAGCGGGCGGCTGTCGCCTCGAGCAGCGCTTCCGAGGTCTCGCACGTCTGCTGGGCCTTCGTCAGGAAGGGCGTGACCTTGGACTCCTGCACGTTCAGCCCGAGCATCAACGCGTTCGAGAGGATGTCGCTCAGCTGGCCCACCTTCGAGAGATCGACCGTGCAGACGTCGTTCGGCCGCTTGACCGTGAAGGTGGTGCCCGAGTCGTCGCAACCGTACTTGGGGCCGACCTGCCGGAAGATCGGTTCGCCCGGGGGCAGCAGCTTCGCCACGAAGGCGATGCGGCCGGGAATGGCGCGGCGGATCCGCTCGGCGTCCGCGGCGGGGATCCGATCCGGATGATGGAGCAGCGTGTACGCGAAGAGCGCCGACTCGGCCAGGTCCTCGCCCTTGGGGTTCTTGCGCGCATAGCGGGTGATGAAGGTGCCGTCGGCCTCCTGCGCCTGGCGCCACGCGGATGACCGCGCGTGCTCCCGGTCCCACGCAGCGTGGACCGATTCGTGGAAGAGCGTCTCTTCCAGGTCGTGCGTACCGATCCGCTTCGTGGCGTTGTCCGCGTAGACGACGATCAGGCCGATGTCACTGAACGCGGTCGTGTTCCGACCGCCGGTGTGGACGACGAGCCGCTTCACCCCACGGCGCAGCGAGGTCGGCAGCCGACCGAGGCGCGGGGCGTAGCGCAGGGCTTCCTTGCGGGCGCGGCCTGACGTCTCGAATCCCCTCGAGAGGGCCATGTCCACGCTCGTCCCGTCGGCGTAGTAGGCGACGAAGATGAACGCCTCCTGTACCAGCGCAGAGGGGCCACGCTTGTCCGGCATCTCGCGGGGGCCGTCGCCCTTGTACTCCAGGCATTCGAAGACGCTGGGGTCGCTCTCGCGGATGAAATCGAAGTCCGTACCGACCACGGACGACGGATACTCGTCGGCGCTGAGGGATGCGGGGAGCGCGACGAGGAGGAGGAGAACCAGAGGAGCACGTCGGGCACGGGCCACGGGGTACGCCTTCATCATCCGTCCTCCTCCCACCCGGCTACACGTAGACGGGGACTCACGGATGGGAACGCCCGTGCCGGCGGACCGGCACGGAGCAACTGCGGATTCCAGCCTCGCAGGGGGTCAGGACTCGTCCTTGCCCTGGCGCGTGCTGCGGCGGGCCAGCTCCTGCATGTCCTCGACGCGGTCGTACTCGTCGACGATCTCCGAGCCGAGCATGCTCTCCAGCACGTCCTCGAGCGTGACGACGCCCTCGAAGGTGCCGTATTCGTCGAGGACGCCGACCATGTGCTCGCGATCCGTCAGGAAGAGGTCCAGCAACTGGTGCGCGGGCATGGACTCGGGCACGAAGCGGAGGGGGCGCATGATGTCGCGGACGGAGGCGGGCGACTCCTTGAGCGCTGCCGTGAAGACATCCCGCATGCGGATGAGCCCGATGACGTCGTCCACGTCACCGCCGCGGGTGACAGGAACGCGGCTGAAGTGCAGTCGACCCGGCTCGTGCGCGAGGTCGGCGACGGCGAGGCTGTCCGCGACCGTCTCGACGACCTGACGCGGCGTGCGGAGCTGGCCGGCGGTGACCTCGTCGAGGCGCAGCACGTTGCGCACCCAGCGGTGCTCCTGGCCCCGCACGGTGCCCCTACGTGCGGCCAGCCGGGCCACGCCGATGACCTCCTCCTCGCTGGGGCCCGAGACCGCGTCGGCTCCCGATGTCAGAAGACGCATGGCGCGTTTGGCGATCCAAACCAACGGGAGCACGGAATACACCATGATCTGGAGCGGCAGCACGACCTTGGTCGCCAAGGAGCCCGCATAGCGGACCCCCAGGCTCTTCGGCACGATCTCCGTGACGGCCAGGACGAGCACCGTGAACACGACGGCGAAGATGGCCAGCGCGCCCGGCCCGTACTCCGCTCCAACGAGCGCGCCGCACCACGCGGCGCCGACCGTGTGCGCGATGGTGTTCACGGTGAGGATGGCCACGATCGGCTCCTCGATGTCCGCACGCATCCGCTCCAGCGCCTCGGCGCCGGGGGCGCCTTGCGCACGCAGGACCTCGATCCGGGCGGGCGTCACGGCATACAGCACGGCTTCGAGAAGCGAGCAGATGAAGGAGGCGGCGAGCGTCGTACCCGCCACGATCAGGATCAGCGTCATGGGCGTCCGGGGGCTGAGGCGCCCCGAAGGGCGCCGCGATGAGGACAGCCAGCCTACGGGTCCGCGGGCCGGGTGGGAGGATTGTCGGGAAGCGAGCCTCGGGTCAGCGCGTGGCCGGTGCCGCGGCGGCCTCCACCTTCTTGTAGTGGACCTCGCCTTCGACCAGGAGGTCGGCGATCGCCCGGCGCACCTTGCGGACGGGCGCGCCCGCGTCGAGGAGGGTCGTCAGCGGCGTCATCAGCTTTGTCGGGAAACCCGCATAGCGGGCGTAGCGAGCGAGGAAACGCGCCTTGGGCTTCACCCACGCCGCGTTCGGCGCGTAGTCCAGCCGCAGCCCGATCGCCTGGAGGGGGATCGCGAACAGCTGGCGGTGGGTGCCGGCGTAGCGGTAGTCCCAGCGGTAGGCGATCGGGGGCGCCCACGTCTGGGTCAGGTACTCGTAGGCCGTGAGGACCGTCTTGCGGAAGTCCTTCGGATCGCGCGCAGGAAACGCCGGCGCCTTGACGCCCAGGCGCTTGGCCAGCTCCGCGAGCGCTTCGTTCAGGTCCTGTCGCGACTGCCCCTGGACGTGCAGCAGGAATGCGTTCGACGCGTACCCGCTCAGACGCCACACGTCGAGACCGCTCGGCGGCTTCGCCGGGTGTAGGGCACCGGGCGCCGGCGTGCCCTTCTCACGACTCAGTAGATAGCCGACCTCGTCGGCGAACTCCGTGACGATGGGATCCGCCTCGTGACGCAGCCGCTTCGACTCCACGAGCTGCGTGACGGGTCGGAGCAGCCGGCTCGGCACGCGCGCAGCAGGCAGGGCCGCACGCATGTCCGCCAGCGTCTCGCGCGCGAGCGCGCTCCCCGGCGCGTACGCCACGGCGAGCAGCTGGGCGTCGAGCCCGAGACGGAACAAGGCGCCATGCGACGCGTCGTACTTGCCGCTCAGGATGCGCGCGAGCTTGGGTCGCGCGCGGCGCAGGAATGCTCCAAGCTGCGGACCGTCCTGGGAGAGCCTGCCCGTCAGGCGAGGGAAGTCCTTCAGGTTCATGCCCGTGACGCGCTTGAGGCGCTCGAACGAGGCACGACGCTCGAGCGCGGCGACCGGCTTCTTCGCCAGCCGCTGCATGCCCGCCGCGGCGAAGCGCATACCGAGGTACCAGCATGCTTCGCGCGTCGTCAGGTCCCTGCGCTCCGGCTCGTCCGCACGCGCCGTTGGTGGCGACAGCGGGCCGATCGTGAGAAGCACCAGGGCAGCGCACAAGCAGACGGTCGGTCGCATGGGGACCTCCGCGATCGGGTACGCCTGCAGGATAGCGCGCGCGCTTCGTCCAGCGGAGCGTGCGGGTACGATTCCGCCACCGATCCGGTGCAAGCCGCCAGGGGCCAGGCAGCGGCATGCGAGCCGGACGCCGAGCAGGAGATGCACCGTGGACTTCTTCGAGCGCATGGCGCTGCAGCACGAGCTGCACACCTACTGGAACCCGACCTCGCCCGAGGCAATCGACGAGGTGATCGCCGCCCTTGATCCGCAACCCGGCATGCGCGTTCTCGACATCGCGTGCGGCGTCGGCGAGCTGCTGGTGACGCTCGTCGAGCGGCACGGCGTCTCGGGCGTGGGCGTCGACCTGATGGGCGCTGCGGTGGACAAGGCGCGCGAGAACGCCGGCGCCCGGGTGCCCGATGCCGACCTCCGCTTCCTCGAGCTCGACGGCGCAGCCTACGAGCCCGAGGCCGGCGAGACGTTCGACGTCGTCTCGCTCGTGGGTGCGTCGTGGATCTGGCAGGGCTACGCCGGCACCCTGGACGCGCTGGCGCGCCTCGTGCGTCCGGGCGGCATGGTCCTGTTCGGCGAACCGTACTGGAAGCTGCCCCCGCCCCCGGCGGAGTACATCCAGGCCGATCCCAATGTCGAAGCCGACATGTTCACGAGCCTCGACGGCATCCGCGTGGCGGCTGCCGAGCGTGGCATGCGGCTGACGTTCATGCGCGGCTCGACCCTCACCGAGTGGGACCGCTACGAGATGCTGCAGGCCCGCGCGGCGGACCGCTGGGCCGAGGCGCACCCGGATCACCCCGACAGGGACGAAGTCCTGGAGGAGCGTTCGAAGGAGAACGAGGTGTACCTGCGCTGGGGGCGGGACAACCTGGGCTTCGCGCTCTTCGTGTTCCGCATGGCGGAATCCAGCAGCTGAAGCGCGGCTCGTGGGGAGCCAGGCGATCACATTCGGAGGGCAGCGATGATCAAGAGCCAGGGTGGGAAGCCCGAGTGGATCAGGTTCGGAGACGAGGGCGAGCGGGCCCTGTTCTGGCGGCTGAAGATCACAGGCGGTTGGTTGATCCAGACCTCGTTCGTTGATGAGGGCGCCGGGGGTCTCGGGCTCGCCTTCGTCCCCGATCCTGCGCACGAGCATCCACCGACTCCGCTGGTCGAGTAGGCGCACGTAGACTGCGCCTGTATGAACGAGGATCCCTACGACCTCCCCGAGCATCTGCAGTTCACGCTCCGACCCGTCGGGGTGATGCGCTCGCCCTATCGCGTGCACGCGGGCACCCCACGCCAGCCGGCAGCATCGGCGGAGACGGGCGGTGAGGAGGAGGGCCGCATCGTGCTCAAGCGCGGGCTCCAGAACCTGCTCCAGGACCTCCGCGGCTTCAGCCACGTCTGGGTGCTCTTCTGGTTCCATCACAGCCGCGGATGGAACCACACCGTCAAGCCGCCGCGGGATACGGAGTTCCGCGGACTCTACGCCACGCGCTCGCCGCACCGTCCGAACGCCATCGGGCTCTCGCTCGTGGAGCTCAAGAACGTACAGGGGCGCACCCTGACCATCGGCGCACACGACATCCTCGATGGATCGCCCATCCTCGACATCAAGCCCTACGTGCCCTACGCCGACAGTGCACCGGACGCCCGGGCGGGCTGGGTGGACGACGTCGACGCGGCGCCGGATCGCGCGTCGCGCTGAGATGACCACGGCGGGGCGGTGGATCGCGTCCACCGCCCCGCGCGTGCAGGTTCAGCGCTTCTTGCGCTTCCTGTTCTTGTTCTTCTTCTTGCGCCGCTTGCGTTCACGCTTCGCCTGCTTGCGCGCAATGTCCTCCGTCGTGAGGAGCTTGCGCGGGCGGTAGGCGTCGCACTCGACCACCGGGTGCCAGAAGACCGTGAACTTCCACGGGGTGACCTTCGGGCTCGTGCAGTTGACCCGCCAGAGCCAACCGGGTCCGCTGTCCTGCCAGGGCTCCTGGCCGAGCATCCACGGCTGGAGCTTCTGGCCGATCATGCGGCCGTGATGACAGGTGCTGCAGAGGAACGGCGGGTCGGGCAGTACGGGGCGATCACGCGCACGGGCGCGCTGCTTGGAATCGGACATGACACACCTCTTCCGGGGTGAGAAGGAATCGACACGCTCCGCACGCCGGCCGAAAGGCAGCCGGCGCGCGCCTGCAAGCCCGCGCTAGGCGGGCCGCAGTCGGGGATTCCGGAAGAGGGGGAGGAGCGGGAGCAAAGTGGCATCCTGCATGGCGGAGCCGCGCTGGGTTCCGCGTGAGCGTTGTCGTATGGGAACCGGCATTCCCCACGGAGCGCCGAGGACCCTTGGACGCGTCATGAGCGAAGCGGGTTCCGTGCTTCCCCGGCGGACCGCGCTGATCTTCGCCTTCGCTTGGGCTCAGGACCTCAGACGTCCGCGTCGGTCCAGCTCCGCGCCGCACGCCGAGCAGGTCCACCCGCCGAGAAACACCTGCCGCAGGTTCTTCGGCCGGCGGTGCTGGGGGAGGTCCTCGTTGCAGGAGGGGCAGGCCAGCCCGGCCTTGCCCTTCGTGAGCAGCCGCTCGAGGAACAGCGTGATCAGACCGCCCACGACGGCCGCTGCGATGAGTTCGCCGGTGATGTGGAGCGCGATGAACATGGCGTCATCGTAGGCACCCCGCCGTGTGCGCGGTAGGGCTTGCCTTCGCAACCCCGCAACTGCCGTTCACTCGAGGTACCAGCCGTCGTAGGTCAGGTCGTGCTTGCGGGCGACCCGCTGCGCCGCAGCCGAGGCAGCGAAGACCGCGTCGAGGTCACCGAGCTTCACCTTGCGTGTCAGGAACATCACCCAGTAGGGCGAACCGTCGCGGCCCTCGAACGACTTGGTCTCCCGGATCGTGAAGCCCGCTGCCTTGGCGTCGTCCGTGGCCTTGAGCAGCAGGGAACGGAAGTCGCCGATGAGATAGTGCTCCACCGTGCGCTCCGTATCGAGGCGCACGCCGTCGCTGCGGATCGAGGCGAGTGTGCGCAGGTCGGATGCTTCCAGACGCGCACTCGCTGCCGCAGCGCAGGCCTTGGCCAGCTCCTCGCCGGAGAGGCGCACGGCTGCGCCCGTCTCCAGCTTGGCGATACGACTGGCGATCAGCTCGTTCGAAGGCCCGAGCACATCGAAGTGATCCGTGTCCTTCACTGCGAGGAACGCCACCTTGGGATTCCGATTTGCCTTCTCGAGCGCGCGCAGCGAGGCGAGGTTGCCACCTACGCCCTCGATGACGAATGTCGGGCTGCCGATTGCTCCCAGGTGGTGGATGGGGGCGCGGAGCCGGTTCTCCTTCTCGTCCTCGGGGTCGTACGTGAGACTCGCGGCGCCGTAGAGCGCCGGGCTCTCGGCGGGGCCGAAGGCGAACACGGCTTTGAAGCGCTTCGCCGCCGCAGCCACGAGCAGGGCCAACGTGCCGCCCGTGCTGTGACCGCCGAGGTAGATGCGCGACGGATCGACGTAGGGGACCTTCGCCAGGTAGTCGGCAGCCGCGAGCACGTCGTCGACCTCGCCGTAGAACGTCTCCTGCTTGCCCGGATTGCCGAAGCTGCCGCGAAGAGCCGGGTACATCATCACGAGCCCCGCTCGGCGATAGGCCTGCGCGGACTGATCATTGGCGCTGGACTGCCGGCGCCAGGCTGCATCGTCGATCCCACCGGGCGGGAACCCACCGGTGATCCAGATGATCGCGGGGTGCTTGCCCTCCTTGGCAGGCGGCTTACCGAGGTAGGCGCTCATCTTGCCGATGGACGTCGGGTACTGGACCAGCGAGAAGATCGCCTCCGGCGGCTTGGTCAGCGGCTCGGCGTCGGTCGCCGTGCGCGTCAGTTGCGTCGTGTGTCCCTTGCGAGCGTCCTGCAGCGTTCGAGAGGCGTCTTCCGCGCCGGCGAGCGCGGCTAGCAGCAGGATGCATGCGGTCGAGAGCAGCGTCGTGCGCATCGTCGGCGTCTCCTGGGGCGCCGCCACCACGTGGTATGCGCCCGCCGCAGAGCATGCCATGGATCGGAAGCGGTTAGGGCAGCTCGGCGAGCACTTCGTTGGTGCGGTCGGGCGGTTCGGGCACGCCCGGCTTGTTCGCGCGGCAGGTGCCGATCTCGGCTACGACGTCGTGTCCGTGCTTCCCGGCCATCGCCCGCACCGCAGCGGAGAAGCGCTGCGTGGCCTTCTGCATCAACAGGTGGTAGCGCGGATGGTCGTGGGGGATGCCCTCGCGCTTGATCCGCTGATACTCGGGGATGCGTTCGTAGATGCGATCCGCGGACACCGCGCACGGCTTGCGGACGAAGTCCGGACGGCCGTAGTACACCCGCTTCGGACTGTCGCAGAAGTAGCTGCCGAATCCGCGCGAGCGTGCTTCCTCCTTGGCCGGCTCGTGCCAGATGAGGAATGCAATGAGGCCCGCTGCCACGAGCGCGCCACCGCCGCCGATCCACCGCTTCCTGCTCGGCGTCCAGAACGTGTCTGAGGATCCACTCACGCTTTCGTCCCCTCGATCAGCGACCGCGCTTCGAACCGGCGCGCTTGGCGGCCTTCTTCTTCGCCGTCTTCTTCTTCGCTGCTTTCTTCTTGCCTCGTGCAGGTGGCTTCGCGCTCAGCTCGTAGCTCTCCTTCAGCCAGCGGGCCCAGATGGTCTTGGGCAGCGGCTTGTCCGCCGAGAAGCGTGCGGTTACCCAGGCGGTCGAGCCCACCTCGAAGCGGTCGGGGTCCTTGGCGGCCAGTGCCTCGGCGTCGGCCTTCGAGGCAGCGAGCTTGAACATGGCCTTGAAGCGGCCGCCCTGGGGGCCGACGTAGAGGAACGCCTTCTTGCCCACCTTGAAGGAGCGTTGCGTGCACGACGTTCCCGGATCGACGTCAGGGAGTCGGGCGGCCGCGTCGCACAGTCCTCTCGTGGGGTCCTTGCTGCGTGCGGCCATCGCGTCCTCCACCGCCGAGCATAGCCCGTGCGCTCTGCGGTGTCAGCGGGTCGTGTGCCGGGAGGGCCTTCAGGGCGTCTTCTTCGTCGCGGCCAGCTCGTCCTTGATGGCCTGCTCCAGGCTGCCCCTGTACGAGCGCAG
>JASJDY010000100.1 GCA_030065025.1 Planctomycetota bacterium | reverse complement strand
GCGCACGGGCACCGAGAACGGCGCCTACGACCTCGTCGAGCTGAACGAGGCCTTCGCTTCCGCGGGCTGCGCGGTCACGAAGGAAGCCGGCCTTGATCCCGCGCGCACCAATGTGAACGGCGGTGCCGTCGCGATCGGTCACCCGATCGGTGCCAGCGGGGCGCGCATCCTCACGACGCTGCTCTACGCCATGAAGAACCGCGACGCCAAGACGGGTCTCGCCACGCTCTGCCTGGGCGGCGGCAACGCCGTGGCCCTGTCGGTCGAGCGCTAGGGGGCAGCCATGACGTTCCAGCACGTTGGTGTGATCGGTGCCGGCCAGATGGGTGCCGGCATCGCCCAGGTCTTCGCCGTGAACGGCACGAAGGTGCGGCTCCTCGACATCGAGGCCGGCCTCGTCGAGAAGGGCATCAAGGGCATCACGAAGAGCCTCGAGCGCTTCGTGAGCAAGGAGAAGATGACCCGCGAGGCCATGGACGCGGCGCTCGCGAACATCACCGGGGAGACGGACCTCGCGGCACTCGCAGATTGCGATCTGGTCGTCGAGGCCATCATCGAGGACGCGGGCATCAAGAAGGACCTGTTCGCCAAGCTCGGCGGGATCCTCGGTGACGACGCGATCCTCGCCAGCAACACCTCGAGCATCTCGATCACCGAGCTGGCCGCCGCGAGCGGCCGCGCGGACCGCTTCATCGGCATGCACTTCATGAACCCCGTGCCGCTGATGAAGCTCGTCGAGATCATCCGCGGCCTGGCCACGTCGGACGAGACGTACGAGAAGGTGCACGCCGCGAGCGAGGCGGTCGGCAAGATCCCGGTGGTCGCGAACGACTACCCGGGCTTCGTCAGCAACCGCATCCTCATGCCGATGATCAACGAGGCCGTGACGTGCGTCATGGAGGGCGTGGCCGAGCCCGAGAACATCGACTCGATCATGAAGCTCGGCATGAACCACCCGATGGGCCCGCTGGCGCTGGCCGATCTGATCGGTCTCGATACGTGCCTGGCGATCATGGAGGTCCTGCACCGCGACCTCGGGGACAGCAAGTACCGGCCTTCGCCGCTGCTGCGGAAGATGGTCGCTGCGGGCTTCCTCGGCCGGAAGGCGGGCAAGGGCTTCTACGACTACGGGAAATAGGCGCCCCGATCATCCAGGGGCCCTGAGCGACGACTGCCGCGTGTAGGGGCGGCCTAAGGCTGCGCTGCGTCTGCAGCGCAGGCGGATGGCCGCCCGGGACACATGCTCCAGCCGCGTGCGGATCTGGTGTGGATGCCCTTGCTCAACTCGCGCTCCCGCTCGCTCACGCGCTCGACCATCGGGCGCCGGCAGGGCTGCGCTCGAATGGCGAGCGCGAGCGGGACCGCGAGCGCGTGGTGCCGAGCGCCCCGATCATCCAGGGGCCCTGAGCGACGACTGCCGCGTGTAGGGGCGGCCTGAACCGGCGCTGCAGATGCAGCGCCGGTGGTTGGCCGCCCGGGTCGGATGCTCCGGCGGCGTCCGTTGTCGGCTGGCTCGCCTTGCCAGCGGCGCCGGTCCCCATCGGAAACGGTGCGGCGGGCGGGCGCAGGCACGGGCCCGGATCACGCCGGAAACGGAAACGCGAACGGAAACGGATACGGGTGAGGAACCCCGCCGCTACTTCGCCCGGTCCGCCATGGTCCGCAGCACCATGTAGTTCAGGTACCGCGTGTGGTGGTCGGCCTGCGCGGCCTTGGCGCGCGCGTCCGCCGCCTTCAGATCCGTCTGCTTGCCGAACGTCACGAAGGTCATCGCGGCCACGAGGACGATCGTCGCGACGGCCGCCGCCGGCACCAGCTGCTTGCGCTTCGCATGCAGCAGAGCCAGCCCGAAGCCCCAGCCCCACAGCGCGCCGCCGCCGTGGGCCCAGTTCGCGATGCGCCACGTGCCCGTCATCGTCAGCACGATGCAGAGGAAGAACCACATCGTGAGGAAGTTGATCGTGCGGCGGTTCATGATCGCGGCCGCGCTCGGATTCGTCCGGTGGTGCGCCCAGAGGAAGAAGGCCAGCGCGTAGACGACGCCGGAGAGCCCGATGCCCGGTCCGTTGATGACCCACTCCAAGCCCGACGCGACCATCCCGCCGCCGATCACCACGGCGATCAGCGTGAGATGACCGAAGCCGTTCTCGGTGGCGCGGCCGAGCTCCCAGATCCACCAGCAGTTGAAGAGGAGGTGGATCCAGTCGCCGTGGAAGAAGCAGGCGCCCAGCAACGTCCAGACGTGCCCGTCCCAGAGGCGCGGCCCCACGTGCATGTTGAGGAAGACCGCCTCCCACCAGGCGGGCGACTGGCCCCTGACGAACTGGCCCCAGGTGAAGAGAAACTCATCCAGGACGAAGATCACGACAGCGATGCCGATGACGGCCAGCGTGACCCGCGGCTTCCGGTCGCGGGCAATCGGCCGGAAGCGCACGTGCATGCGGCGCCGCACGCCGCTGGCGCAGCGGGAGCACAGCAGATCCGGCTCGAGGCCGAACATCTCGGACCTGGGCACGGTCGTTCCGCAGGCCGTACAGCCGACGATGGGGTCCTCGTCCGTCACGCGGTCATCCCATACCACGCCTCGGGGCTCCCGGCCCCGTATCTTCTGTCTTGGCGCGGGCCCCGCCCCCTGCTGGGGTCCCTGACCTACCAGTCAGGAGCCTGGCTCGATCCTGTCCCATTGCGGCCGAGAAGTTGCCTCTTCGCGGAGGACGCTCGGGCAATGTGACGGGATCGCGAGCCTGGCTCCGTATGAGGATCCCACTCCATGGACTTCGAGCTCTCCGAAGACCAGCAGATGCTGCAGCAGGCCGCGCGCGAGTTCGCCCAGAGCGAGCTCGTCGAGCGCGCGGCCGAGGCCGACCGCACCGAGGAGTTCGTCGCGGACTCGATCAGGCTGTGCGGTGAGATGGGCTTCCTCGGGATGTCCGTGCCCGAGGAGTATGGCGGCAGCGCTCTCGGCGCCCTGGGCGCCGTCTTGGTGCTCACGGAGATCAACAAGGCGTGCGCCGCGACCGGCACGACCGTGTCCGTGCACAACAGCCTGGCCTGCGAGAGCATCGTCCGCTTCGGCTCCGACGAGCTGAAGCAGCGCTACCTCCCCAAGCTGGCCACGGGCGAGATGCTCGGCGGCTACGCCTTGTCGGAGGCCGGCAGCGGCTCCGACGCCGGCTCGCTCGTCTGCAAGGCGACGCAGGACGGCGACGATTGGATCCTCGACGGCACCAAGCTCTGGATCAGCCATGGGAGCGTGTGCGACCTCGTCGTCGTGTTCGCTCGCACGGACGCGGACGCCGGCAACAAGGGCATCACCGCCTTCCTCGTCGAGAGCGCGTGGGAGGGCTACAAGCCCGGCAAGAAGGAGGTCAAGATGGGCCTCCGCGGCTCGCCCACCGTCGAGCTGCATCTCGACAAGATGCGCGTGCCCGGCTCGAACGTCCTCGGCGAGGTCAACCGCGGCTTCGGCATCGCCATGGGACTCCTCGACGGCGGACGCATCGGCATCGCCGGCCAGGGGCTGGGCATCTCCGAGGCCTGCCTCGAGGCCGCCGTGAAGTTCGCCGGCGAGCGTGAGCAGTTCGGCAAGCCCATCGCCGCGTTCGGCGCCGTCCAGGAGAAGATCGCCGAGATGGCCACGAAGCTCGAGGCCGCGCGTCTGCTCACGTACCGGGCAGCCTCGCTCAAGGATGCCGGCAAGCCCCACGGGCGCGAGGCCTCCATGGCCAAGCTCGAGGCGTCCCGCGCCTCGAACTACTGCGCGAAGGAGGCGCTCCAGATCCACGGCGGCGCGGGCTACACGCGCGACTTCCCCGTCGAGCGCTACTTCCGCGACGCGCGCGTCACCGAGATCTACGAGGGCACCACCGAGATCCAGAAGCTCGTGATCGCCCGGAGCTACCTCAGGCCTTGAGCTCGCTGGCGGACGACATCCGCGCCGGGGATCGCCGCGCGCTCGCGCGGGGGCTGACGCTCGTCGAGAACGACCTCGCCGCCGGTCGTGACCTCCTGGTCGCGCTCGGCGCCGGGGGCGGCGCGCACCGCATCGGCATCACGGGCCCGCCCGGCGCCGGCAAGTCCACGCTCGTCTCGGCGCTCGCCGCGATGTGGCGGCGCGAGGATCGCCAGGTCGGCGTGCTCGCGGTCGATCCGTCGAGTCCGTTCACCGGCGGCGCCCTGCTCGGCGACCGCATCCGCATGCTCACGCACAGCGGCGACGACGGCGTCTTCATCCGCTCGCTCGCCAGCCGCGGCGCGCTCGGCGGTCTCGCGGTCGGCATCTACGACGCGGCTGACCTCCTGGCCGCCGCCGGCTTCGATCCCGTCGTGATCGAGACCGTCGGGGTCGGGCAGGGTGAGGTCGAGATCTGTCGCGCCGCCGACACCACGGTCGTCGTGCTGGCGCCCGGCGCCGGCGACGTCGTCCAGGGAATGAAGGCCGGCCTGCTCGAGATCGCCGACGTGCTCGTCGTGAACCAGGCCGATCGCGAGGGTGCGGACGGTCTCGTCAGCGCGCTCGAGAGCGCGGCCGAGCTGCGCGACGCGCCGGCGCCGCCGATCCTCAAGACCGTCGCCACGCGGTCCGAGGGTCTCGAGGCGCTGTGCGCGGCGCTCGACGCGCGCGGCGCCGACGCCGGCTCGGGCCTCGCGGAGCGCCGGCTCGACCGGGCCCGCGCACGGCTGCGCGCGACGGTCGACGGACGCCGGGCCGACCGGTTCTGGGAGGGGCGGAGCGACGCGCTGGAGGCGGCCGCCCGTGCCGTGGCAGCCGGGGAGCGCAGCGCCGAGCAGGCCGCCACCGAGCTGTTGGAAGGAGACGACGCGTGAACGCCGCTGATGAACGCCCCATCCGCATCCTCGTCGCGAAGGCGGGCCTCGACGGACACGACCGCGGCGCCAAGGTCGTCGCGGCGGGTCTGCGCGACGCGGGCTTCGAGGTGATCTACACGGGACTTCGCCAGACGCCCGAGATGATCGTCGACGCGGCAGTGCAGGAGGACGTCGACGCCGTCGGCCTGTCGCTGCACTCCGGCGCCCACATGACGCTCTTCCCGCGCGTGCTCGAGCTGCTGCGCGAGCGCGGCGCCGAGCAGATCCTGCTGACGGGTGGCGGGATCATCCCGGAGGCCGACATGGACGCGCTGAGCGCCATGGGCGTGGGGCGGCTCTTCGGGCCGGGGACGCCACTGGCGGACCTCGAGGCGTACATCCGCGCGGAGGTGGCGGAGCGCCGCGCGACCGCCTCCTGAGGCCCTCCGGGCGGCCTGCGACACCCTCCCCGCGAGACGTCGGGACTGCCCCCCGGCCCGCCTAGAATCGGGGCCAGCATGACGTTGATGGACACGATGCCGAGCGCCGCCGATCCCTTCCTCACCGAGGACCACATCGAGGTCCGCGAGATGGTGCGGGAGTTCGCGTTGGCCGAGGTCGCACCCCTGGCGACCGCGCTCGATGAAGAGAAGCGTTTCCCCTCCGAGACGATCCCGAAGCTCGCCGAGCTCGGGCTGCTCGGCGTGCCCTGGCCGGAGGAGTTCGGCGGCGCGGGCATGGATTACCGCGCCTACGCGGTCATCGTGGAGGAGCTCGCCCGCGTCTGCGGCACGACCTCCATCACCGTGGCCGCGCACACCTCGCTCGGTACCGCGCCGATCTTCAAGTTCGGCACCGAGGAGCAGCGGCGCAAGTGGGTCCCGCAGCTCGCCTCCGGCGAGATGCTGGGCGCCTTCGCGCTCACCGAGCCGGGCGCGGGCAGCGACGCCAAGATGACGCAGGTGAGTGCCGTCCAGGACGGTGACCACTGGGTCGTCAACGGCACCAAGATCTACTGCACCAACGGCACCCATGCGGGCACCGTCGTGTTCACCGCCCGCACCGGGGGCGGCGAGGTCGGCGACACGAAGAACATCAACGCGTTCGTCGTCGAGAAGGGCACGCCCGGCTTCGAGTACGGCGTGCTCGAGGACAAGCTCGGGCTTCGCGGCTCGGACACCCGCGAGCTCGTCTTCAAGGACTGTCGCATCCCGCTCGAGAACAAGCTGGGCGAGGAGGGCAAGGGCTTCCACGCCTTCATGCAGACCCTCGAGGCCGGCCGCATCTCGATCGGGGCGATGGCGCTGGGCCTTGCGCAGGGCGCCCTCGACACGGCCCTGCCGTACACCCGGGAGCGCAAGCAGTTCGGCAAGCGTCTGATCAAGATGCAGCCCGTGGCGCACCAGCTCGCCGACATGGCGATGGAGATCAGCGCCGCGCGCAACCTCGTGTACGAGGCCGCGTGGCGTTACGACCACGGCCAGCCCTTCGGCATGGAGGCGTCGAAGTGCAAGCTCTACGCCTCGGAGGTCGCCATGCGCTGTGCGCACCGCGCGATCCAGGTGATGGGGGGCGTGGGCTACACGCGCGAGTACCCCGCCGAGCGCATCATGCGTGACGCCAAGCTCTGCGAGATCGGCGAGGGCACGAGCGAGATCCAGCGCCTGATCATCTCGAGGAACCTGGATCGGGAGGGGTAGGGCGCAGCCCTACCCTCCGTGCCTCTGCCCGTGCCGGTGCCTCTGCCCGCACGGTTGCACACCATGACGCCTCGCCCTCGAATCGAAGGCGATGGCCGCTATACGTCGCAGCGCGCGTAGCGTCGTCGGACGCGCCTCGCCATCGACTCGAAGGCGAAGGGCCATGGACGTCGCGGGGCGTGCAGCGTCTGCAAGCGCGCCTCGCCTTCGGATCCGAGGGCGAAGCCACAGGGCACGCTCGAGCGCTCCGACCTTCTCTCACGGGGGGTGCCGCGAGGGGCGATGATGACGCTCGTGGCCATCGAGATCCTCATCCCCACCCCCCGCACCCTCGCCGGCGCCACGCGCGCCGTCGTCGAGCAGCTCATGGGGCCGGGCTTCGTCAACATCGATTCGCCGTCCGAGTCTGCGTTCGAGGTCGAGCTGACGAACGTGGACATGAAGGAGTGGGGCGAGGTCGTGCCGGACGACGTCACGGCCGCGGAGCTCGGAGAGAAGATCCGCGCGGACAAGGAGATCCTGCGCGTGCGCGTGCCGCTACGCCTCGGTCACTTCCTGCTCTTCCCCGGCTTCGTCGTGCTCTGTCGTCCCGACGAGTACGAGGAGTTCATGGCGGATCCCCGCGCGCGTCAGATCATCGGACGCGAGTCGCTCGAGCTGGCGCACGCGTTCGGCGCCAGCGAGCTCGTCGTTGCCGGCGATGCCGCGACCGACTTCCTGGGCTCCGAGGCCACGGACTGGGAGAGCCTCAAGGAGGTGCTCGTCGAAGAGGAGATCGAGCACCAGGTGGTGAAGCTCAAGTAGGGGGGCTCTGTTCGCGCTCTCGCTCGCGTGCGCGCTCGACCCACGACGGGATCCAGGACCGCGGTCGATGAGCGAGCGCGAGCGAGAGCGCGAGCGAGAGCGCGAGCGCGACGTCACGAGCGCCGCCGTAGGGGCATCCCCTGTAGGGGCATCCCGACCCTGAGCAAGGCGCGAAGCGCCGCGTCGAAGGGGAGTGGTTGCCCGGCCCGTTCGTGGGCCGGGGCCCCTACACGTGCCGCAGGTCGGCGATCTGGAAGCCGCCGCCGAACAGCTGCTCCCACCGCGCGGGTGAGACGGGGAGCTCGACGATCCTCGAGCGATCGCCGGGATGCGCACGGTTCGCATCCGCTGCGGCCTGGCTCACGAACAGCTTGTTCGCGTTGTGGCTCTTCGCCGCGTTGGAGATGCGCCGGCCACGACCGGAGAGCTTGTAGACGATCTGCGGGCCCGTCTGCTGCGCGACGGGATCGCCGCCTCCGCCGCCGCATCCGGCGAGCGAGAGTGCGGCCGTCGCACCGGCCGCGAACAAGACATCACGCCGAGAGAGCCGGATGATCCTGGTCATCTGCGCTGCACTCCCGGGGTTGAGGGGGCGAAGGGAGGATCCGGCCCTCCCCGCCAGTTCGACACGTGTTCGGCTTGACTTCGGAATGCGGCCTCTTGCCGGAACGCCTCTCTCCCTTGCTCTCTGCCTGGGATTGCCGTGTGTTCGCTGGGTCCCGCACCGTAGCCGGGGGCTTCACACTTCTCGAGACGCCTGTGGTTGTTCTCTCCGCATCCTTTTCGCGTGGCCGAATGTGATACGGGAAACCGTGTCTTCACGTCAAGCGCACACGATCTTCGCATCGTGGCACACGCGTGCCGGTTTGCTTCTACCTGCTGCGTCCCACCGCATCGACCGCGTCGGGGTTCTCGACGCTTGCGAGATCACCGGGATCCTCGCCGAGCCAGCTGCGCTTGATGACCCCCCGCACGATCTTCGCCGAGCGCGTCTTCGGTAGTGCATCCACGAAGCGCACGTCCTTCGGGCGCAGTGTCTTGCCGAGGTGTGCGACGACGCAATCGGAGAGCTCCTTGCGCAGCGCTTCCGTTTCTTCGACGTCCGGCTTCAAGACCACGAACGCCACGACGTCCTCGCCCTTGAGTTCGTCCGGCACGCCGACGGCCGCAGCCTCGCTTGCCTGCGGGTGATCCACGATCGCGGCTTCGACCTCCGCCGGGCCCACGCGCTTGCCGGCCACGTTGATCGTGTCGTCGCTCCGGCCGTGGAGGAACCAGAAGCCGTCCTCGTCGACGAACGCCCAGTCGCCGTGGTACCAGACCTTGTCGCCGAAGCGCTCGAAGTAGGTGGCGAGGTAGCGTGCGTCGTCGCCGAGGAAGCTCTTCGTGAGACTCGGCGCAGGCTGCTTCAGCACGAGATGGCCGAGGCCGCCGCGGATGGGCTTCCCGTCGTCGTCGAAGACGTCGACATCCATGCCGAGCCCGGGACCGCGCAGCGTGCAGGGCTTCAGCGCGGTGATCGGCAGCGGCGACAGGTGACAGCCGACGAGCTCCGTGCCGCCCGAGATGTTGATGATGGGACAGCGCTCCTGGCCGACGTGCTCGAAGCACCACAGCCAGGACTCGGGATCCCACGGCTCGCCCGTCGAGCCGATCATGCGCAGCGAGGAGAGATCGCGCCCCTTGCCGAGGTCGTCGCCGGCACGGCGTAGCAGCCGGATCGCTGTGGGGGCGATGCCCAGGTGCGTGAGCGCGTGGCGTTCGATCATCTCGAAGACGCGATCCGGGTTCGGCCAGTTCGGCGCGCCCTCGTAGACCATCAGCGTCGCGCCCAGGGACGTCACGCCGATCATCTCCCACGGGCCCATCATCCAGCCGATGTCGGTGAGCCAGAAGAAGCGGTCCTCCGGCTTCACGTCGAACGCGTAGCCGAGCTCCTTGTTCATCGTCGCGAGGCAGCCGGCGTGCGTGTGCACCGTGCCCTTCGGCTTGCCGGTCGTGCCCGACGTGTACAGGATCATCGACGGCGCTTCGCTGGGGAGGATCTCGGTGCGCGGGTCCGGTTCCCGCTCGAGCACACGTTCGTGCCACCACAGGTCGCGGCCGCTCTCGAAGGGCACGTCGGCGTCCGTGCGCCGCAGGACGATCTGGTGGCGGATCGAAGGCACCTGGTCGACGGCGGCATCTGCCGCGGGCTTGACGAGCGCCACCTTGCCGCGGCGATAACCACCGTCGGCGGTGAAGAGCACGACGGCCTCCGCGTCCTGGAGGCGTACGGCGAGCGCGTCGCTCCCGAAGGCCGAGAACACGGGAATCGCGACGGCGCCGACCTGGAAGCAGGCGAAGAGCGCGACGACCACCTCGGGCACCATGGGCATGTAGATGCCGACGCGATCGCCCGGCTTCACGTCGAGGTCGCGCAGCAGACCTGCGGCGCGGTTCACCTCGTCCTTCAGCTCCGCGTAGGTACGCGTGCGCCCCGTGGCGTCGTCGTACTCGCCGATCAGCGCATCGCGCTCGCCGTGGCCGGCCTCGACGTGGCGGTCGAGGCAGTTGAGGACGATGTTCGTCGTCCCGCCCACGAACCACTCGGTCCAGGGAAAGCCCTTCGAGTCGTCGTAGGTCTCGCTGTAGCGCTCGTACCAGTCGAGGCCGAGATCATCGAGAGCAACGTCCCAGAAGCGGCCGATGTCTTCAACCGACCACGCGTGCAGGGCTTCGAAGGAGTCGACGCCAGCCTTGTGCATGAGCCGGGTCACGTTGGCGTTCGCGATGATGTCTTCGGAAGGCCGCCAGACGATGTTGGTCATGGAGGGTATGGAACCGTAAAGCCGCGTTCGATTCCAGGTGCCTCGCGCGTGCCTCTGCCTGTGCCCGTGCCTCTGCCCGCAACGCCGGCCGGATTCGGGCACCGGCAGAGGCACCGGCACCGGCACGCAGCAGCGCTATCCTCTACCTCAGCATGCGCTGTCTCGTCCTGCTCACCCTCCTCGCGCTCGCCACCCCCGCCCACGCCGAGCACGTGTACGAGAGCGAGCGGCTGCGCATCTCGGGCGACGTCGACGAGGCCTGGATCGAGGAGGCCGCCGAGCTCGGCGGCGAGCTGTTCACGGCTCTCGAGCGCCACTTCGGTCGCGCGCCCGCCGAGGCCGAGCTGCCCCTCGTGCTCGTCATCCATCCCGACCGCGCCAGCTACCGGAAGGCGTTGGCCGCCAAGGGCGTCCAGAGCGACGCAGCGCACGCCGGAGGCTGGACGTTCTGGAAGACGGGCATCTCGCACGTCTGGGTGCAGGCTGAGCCGTTCGATACCCGCCGGCTGATCCTCCACGAGCTCTTCCACCAGTTCCACGACAAGGTCGGGCCTTCCACGCGGCGCGGCCAGGGGCCGTGGTGGTACCGGGAGGGCCTCGCCGAGTGGTTCGGCTGGCACCGGCGCACCAAGGAAGGGCTGCGCTTCGGTGCGCTCGACGCCGTCGCCCTCAACGACCTCGCGCGTCGCGCTGCGCTTCGCGCCAAGGCACGCGACTTCGATCCGTGGAAGGTCGCTGTGGGGAAGACGCGCAAGGACTACGTGGATGCGCTCGCGCTCGTAGGTGGCTTGATGCTCGCGCCGGACCGGGATCTCCGCGCCCGCTTCCGGTTGTGGGAGCGCGAGATGCTCACGCGGGGCGGCGGCACCAAGGCGTTCGAGCGGCGGTTCCGCGAGCGACGGCCTGCGCTCCTCGGTGCCGTACGGCTCGGCTGGAGCACGCTCGGCGGGCAGTGGCTGCCGCGCGAGGCCGGCTGGGATGAGCGCGACGGCGTCATCTCCGTCCGCAAGCGCGTGGGCTCGCGGCTCTGGCGTGTCCGCGGCCCCAGCCGGGAGTCCTTCGCCCAGCGCGTCGAGATCGTGACGGGAACGGAGGCTGCCGCTACCGCAGGCCTGACCGTTGCGCTCGGAGGCACGCGCAGCGTCCACGTGTTCGTGGACGCCGCCGGAGTGCGTCTCGAGCGTCGCCCGCCGCGCGCGGTGCAGCCCGCGGACGTGACCAGGGGGAAGCTGCCGGAGGGCAGGAAGACCATCCTGCAGGTCGAGGTCGATGCCGCCGGTGTGTCGGTGCATGCGCAGCGCTCGGATCGGCAGGTCAAGCTCTTCCTCGCCGAGACCGGTGTGCGGGTGGACACATGGGGCTTGCTCGCCATGGACACCGGCGCCCGCTTCCGCCTGCTGCCGGCGCCTTCGAGGTAGACGCTCTCGGCTGCGCAGCGCGCGGCGTGGAGTTCGGGTCTCGGCGAGCGACTCCCTGTACCCTCCCGGCCATGAGCGCCCGACTCGACGTCGATCTGACCTACGCCCTCGACCGCGCCCTCGGCTCCGGCCGCGGGCTCCCGCTGGACGCCGTGGAGGCCGCGGCCGCGCGGCTCGACGACCTGCCGCCGTGGGTCGCCGCGGAGCCGCAGCGTG
>JASJDY010000099.1 GCA_030065025.1 Planctomycetota bacterium | reverse complement strand
CCCCGCGGGCGGGTCGAACGGCAGCACCAGCGCGATCCACAGCGCGGTGCCCACGAGGCCGGCGACGACACCCGTGACGATCGACGGAACGACGCGGCCGGGTCCGCGTAGCCGGGCGTAGTGGCGCCAGCCCCACGCCAGCGCGCCACCGGCGAGGAGGATGCGGACCGCGTAGTTCCCCTCGCGCGAGAGCACGTCGGCCGGCACCGACGCCACCAGCACGTAGAGCGCGTACGGGAGCACGTACGGCAGCAGCAGGTCGCGGTTCGTCGTGCGCTCGCTCACGCGGACTCCCGTCGGCGGCCGAGGGCGAGGACGAGCATCAGCACACATCCAGGCAGCGCGCCGAAGCCTGCACCGCGTAGTGCCGCGGAGGGGCGCATGTCATCCACCGGCTCGTCGTCGAGCGTCGGGGCCTTCGCGATCGCAGGCGTGCCGCGGGCTGCCCGCTCCTCGAGGATCTCGGCCAGCGCGAGCAGCTCATCGTTCTCTCGACGGAGGCGTGCCGCCCTCTCGCGCTCCTTCTCCCGCTCGGGTCCGCCGTCGGGCAGCGTGCGGATCAGAGCCTCGGCCTCCTGCATGCTGCGGTTCAGCTTCTCCATCTGCTGGATGGCGTACTCGTACCGGGGGCGCGTCTCGTCGAGATCCGCAACGAGCTCGCGGTAGGCGACGAGCAGCGCCTCGAGGCCGGCGAGCGCCGTCTCCGGATTCAGGTCGCTGAAGCGCACCGTGATGTCGAGCGACGTGGGCTCGTGCAGGACCTCACGGCGCTCAGTGAACGCGACGGCGTCCTGCGCCTCATGCCGCTCACCGGTGGCGCGCCACGCGTCCGTCTTCATCGCGTGCAGCGCCAGGCGGCGCGAGCGCAGCAGCTCGGCGTGGAAGGCGACGAGGCCCTCGAGCCGCGGCGGGTAGCCGGGGTACACCCCGGGCTCCTGGGGCACCGGCCGTGAGGGCTTCAATCGAAGGACCGCCTCCGCCCTGTGGCGCACCGTGCCGGTGGTCCAGCCCATGGCCGCGCCGACGGCGGCGCCCAGGATCACGAACAGCAGCGCGCCGCGCATCGCGCGCGAGCGCCCGGCGGACGTGCTCTGCGGTTCTGCGCTCATGCGATCTCGGCCCTCCCTGGCGGCGCGGCGTGATGATACGATCGCCGGGTTCGGGGTGCGCGCCGCGGCCCCGATTGCTCCGGCCCACCGCTTGCCCGTACGCTCTCACCGTGGCCGAGCTGAAGAACAAGTTCACGTGGAGCGCCTCCCGGCACGGGAGCTTCTCGTACTGCCACCGTCAGTACTGGTGGTCGTACTACGGCTCCTGGGGCGGCTGGAACCGCGACGCGCCCCCCCGCGCGCGCGAGGCCTACATGCTCAAGAACCTCGCCAACCGCTGGACGTGGGCCGGCACCGTCGTGCACGAGGCGATCGAGGACGTCCTCCGCGGGCTGCACGGTGGCGGTGAGCAGCGTGCCCTGGGCTTCGAGCAGCACGGCCTCGACATCGAGGAGGAGGTCGAGAAGGCCACCAAGCTCATGCGGGAGCAGTGGGTCGAGAGCCGCAACGCCCACTACCGCATCCGGCCGAAGAAGCGCTTTGGACTCGCCGAGCACGAGTACGACGAGGTCATCCCGCGCGCCGAGTGGAAGGCGACCAACGAGAAGGTCCAGAACGCGCTGCGTGCGTTCTTCAACTCGCCGCTGTGGGATCGCATCCGCGAGACGGACCCCCACGACTGGCTGCCCATCGAGACCCTCGACCAGTTCGACTTCGAGGGCACCGGCATCTGGGCGGTGCTCGACTTCGCGTTGCGCGTCCCGGGCGGTGGGATCGAGATCTTCGACTGGAAGACCGGCGAGGTGAAGCCGGACGCCAACAAGCTGCAGCTCGGCTGCTATGCGCTCTACGTCGGTCAGAAGCACGACGTGCCGCCGGAGAGCGTCACCACGCACCTCGTCTACCTCGGCGAAGATCTCCAGGAGTTCACCTTCCGCATGACCGAGAAGGACCTCGTGGAGACCCGCGGCGAGATGCGGGCCTCCATCGCGGCCATGCGCACGCGGCTCCGGGACCCCGAGGCGAACGTCGCCGTGCGCGAGGACTTCGAGATGACCGACGACCTCTCGAAGTGCCGGATCTGCGCCTACCGCCGCCTCTGCGGCCGGGAGTGAGCCCTGTTCCGAGGCGGGTAAGCCGCTCCTGAACGGAGTCCTGCGCGCTGGGGATCCGAGGGGGTAGCCTTCAGACGATGCGCCTGCCGGTTGCCCTCCTCGCCTGCCTGACCGTCCTCGCCGTCGCGGCCGGAGCCGCCCATGCAAACGGCGGCTCGAGCGCCGTGCTCGTGCTCGACCGCGGGGCCGACGCCAAGGCCGGAGCCGCCAGCGACGCGGGCAACGCACTCCGCATCTGGAAGGCACTGGAGGCGCGCGGCGTCGACACGCGCCTCGTGGCCGCGGGCGTGGGGTCCAGCGGCGAGACGCAGATCGCCGCCGTCCAGCCGACGCGCGCCGGTATCGCCTCGCTCGACGAAGACCCCGTCTTCTCCTTCCGCGGGCCCACGGACGCCCGCGCCGCGCTGGCCCACGTCCTGGACGCCACCCCGAAGGGGGCAGTCGACGTGATCCTCCTCGGCCCCTGGAGCGAGGTCGCCGTCGAGAAGGCTCGGGCGTTCAGCGGCACGATCAAGCGCTGGGACGCGCGAGCGCCCGAAGACAGCCGCATCCTGGCCATTGGCCGCGGCCCCGGGAGGCAGGTCCTCGCTCCGGCCCGCGGCTGGGTGGGCGACGGCCGCGTGGTGGTCGGCTTCGGCGCGCCGCGCATCGAGACCCAGGGCTACTCGCCGCTGCCCCGCACGGACGGGCCCGCGGCGCCGCTCGCCGCCTCCATCCGCGTACTCGGCGACGTGCTGTGGATGGGCGCGCCGGCAGAGGGCGGCGACAAGTCATCCGCCGTGCTCACAGTCGCGAGCGACGTGCCCGAAGACCGCTTCGAGGCGCGCGTCCTCGCCGGACTGCACACGTGGAGCCTGAGCCGTCGCGTGGAGGACGGGCGCACGGCGACGCTGACCTTCCGGCGCGTCGAAGACGACACCGTGCACTGGATCGTGCCGCCGCCGCAGCCGTTGACCTTCCAGTGGGAGGACCTGAAGGCAGACGCACGCCTGCTCGGCCCGCAGGCCGAGGCAGTCCCGGTCTTCGCCGCGGTCGACGCGGAAGCCGGCAAGCCGGTCAGCACCGCGTTCCGCCTGCTGCGTACGTTGAGCGGACGGACGCCGGCCTGGCGCGTGGGTGTGGAGGAAGGCGCCCTTCCTCCGGGCCTCGACGTGCGCGTGGGCGACGAGGCGCGCACGTCTCCCGAAGTCGCCGAGGCCGAGGTACGGGTGACGTTCAAGGCGCAGGCGGGCCGTCCGCTCGAGGCCCGCGGCGTCATCACCCTCACCGCCGACGGGATGCCGCGGACGCTGAAGCTGCCCTATGAGATTCGCGTCCAGCCGGGGCGCTTCGCGTGGGAGATCACCCCGGCGCCGGCCGCCATCCCACACGCCGAGAAGGACGCCCGGACGCGCCTCGTCCTGCGACCGACGAACGGCAACGCCCCCAAGGGCCTCCCCCTCCGCGCCGCGTGCGACGACGGGGAGGAGGCGTGGCTTGGCGCCCGCGTCCACGTGTCAGGCGGCGGCGTCGTGCCGTGGGATCTCGCCGAGCCGTTCGACCTCGCCGCAGGCGTCGCACACGAGCTCGAGTTCGTGCTCGCCGGCGAGCTGCCGCAGGACGTGAGCTGGCCCGTCACGGTGACGCTCACGCCCGGCACCGTGGACGGCGTGGAGGTGGACGCCAAGCCGGTCGAGGTGACCGTACGGCACCGCGAGCCGCGGCTGATCCTGGCGCTGCCGCTGTCGGAGCATCGCCTCGAGGGCTCCACGCTCCTCACCGACAAGCCGCCCGTACTCACCCTCGACGCCGACGGCGGCGACGGGGCTTGGCTCGTCGACCTGCTCGAGACCGAGCCCGTGGTGCGCGTGCTGGGCGACGCGCCCATCGGCTGGCAGGCGGTGCCGCGCGGATCCGGCACCTGGCATCTGTTGCCGGCCGGCCGCTGGACCGGCGCGGCGCCGGGCATCTTCGAGGACGAGACGCTGGACATCGAGCTCGCCTTCGACTGGCCGCCCGGCGCCGTCCCCGCGACGGCCAAGGTGCCCGTGCGCATCCCGGCGCGTTGGGGCAGGAAGGGCATCCTGCTCGTGGTGCTCGCCGGGTTGGCGCTCCTGCTCGCGCTGACGGTCGTGGGCTGGATGCGCACGCCGCCCGTGCGCGGCACGCTGCTCTACACCGTGGACGGCCTGGAGGGCACCGTCGGCCGTCTCGATCTGGAGCCGGTGAAGCGCCGCACCCGACCGGTGACGAGCGATCCACGCGGGCGCTTGAGCGTGGACGGCGAAGGCAAGGTCGTGGCGCGCGTGCGTGCGACGCGCGTGGGCGGCATGCTCGAGTACACGGACGAAGGAGGCGCGCGCGAGCGCCGCCTGCTCGTGGACGGGATGTCGCTACGTCTCGGCCGTCATCTCGTGCGCTACGTCTCCGGCCGCGCACACGAGGTCTCGGAAGCCGAGGCGCCGACCGAGGTACCGGACCTGCTCGGACCTGAGTACGACCTCGAGTCGGGTCGCATCGAGCGGCTCGACGAAGACGGACCGGATCGTTCCTAGTCGAGCAGGGTCTCGCCTTCGCTGCCTTCGGCCGTGGCCTCATCCGGCGGCGCGGCGCGCAGGCCGGCCGCACGCTCCTCGGCGCGCTGGTCTGCGAGCTCCATGGCCATGGCGACGGCCTCCTCCGGCGAACGGGCGGCCGGCAGATAGCGATCGAAGAGCGCGTTGCGGTCGAGCTTCCAGGTGCCGAGCCCGACGACCGGGATGCCGTGCTTGAGCGCGATCGCGATCTCGCTGAGCGTGCCCAGCCGGCCGGCGACGGCGATCGCCGCCTCGCCCGCCGTGGCGACGAGGATGTTGCGCGCGTCGCCGAGCCCCGAGGGGATGACGTAGTCGACGTAGGGGTTGGCGTCGTAGCGGTTGTAGGTGCGCAGGATGCCGACGGTCGAGCCGCCGGCCTCCTTGGCGCCCATGCACGCGGCCTCCATCACGCCGAAGAGGCCGCCGCACACCACGGTGCAGCCGGCCTCCGCGAGGAGGCGGCCGACATCGGCGGCTTGGTTGTACTCCTTGCGCGAAGGATGGCCGGGCCCGAAGACGGAGATCATGCGCTCCATACGGGGATCATCCGCGAGGGCACCGACGGGATGCAAGTCGCGGGCGTCAGCCGACCGTCGGAACCGGCTCCGCCCGGGTCTTGGCCTCGCGCCTGGCGCCCGGCGCCGGCGTCCATGCCCCGCACAGCGAGGCGCACAGGAGCAGCAGCACGACGTCGGCGGCCGCGTAGGCGTAGACCGTGTAGGCGTGGGTCATCCACCAGGCGTTGCGCCACCAAGCCCAGAGCGCCGTGGCGATCGCCGCCCCACGCGCGGCGAACGAGACCGCCAGGTCCCCCAGCACGCAGCGCAGCACCCCCGAGTCGTGGCCGTGCGTGCGCTCCACCGCGCGACTGAGTGCAGCGAGGATGAGCACCCATGGCAGCGCCATCCGCAGCGCCAGCTGGATGCCCGCCGCGATGACCTGCCACGTGATCACGGCGCCGCCGGCGGCGTCGAGGGCCTGGGCGTTGCCGCCCCCCAGGCCGGCGAATGCCTGGCCGACGTCGAGCGTCGAGAAGCTCTCCTCGAAACCCATCGCGTGGAACACGGCCGTGCGCAGGGCCAGCAGGCCCACGGCGAGCCAGGCCAGCGCGACGCGTCCGGACGGCACGCGCGCGCGCGCGGCGAGCGCCGCTCCCACGGCCGTCAGCGCGAACACGGCGAACTCGGCATCCATCACGGACAGCCGTCTCGCCAGCGCCACGCCGGCGAGCAGCCGCACGAGCAGGCGGCCGTCGGCGCTGCCCCGCAGCACCGTGACGGCCAGCGCCGCCAGGCCGAGCAGGTTCACCGTCATCACCAGCAACGTGGAGGGGTCGAGGAACCCGCCGCCGGGCACCGTGGGCAGCCAGTCGGCTGCCGCATTGAGCCGCAGGAAGAAGGCGCCGCCCAGCGCGAGACCGGCCAGCGTCAGACCGAGTCGGTCCTCACGCCGTGGTCTGGGCACGATCGCGACGAGCGCGACGACGAGTGCCACACCCAGGAGGAACCAGAGATTGTCGCGGATGGGCGTGAGATTGACCCACGGCTCGAGGTCGTTGCCCTCCGCGAGTCGCGTGGCAACGAACAACACGAGCCCAACGACGCCGAGAGCCAGTCGCTCCCACAGCGGCCGCGCGCGTACGCCGGGCGAGAGCAGCATCCAGGCCACGACGCCGACACCGGCGACCGCGTAGAGGTGGCGGATGCGTACGTGCGGATCGATGAACGGGCGCAGCGTGAGCGTGAAGCCGACGATCACGCCGCCGAATGCGGCGATGAGTCCCGGGCTGGTCCGCACGTGCCCTGCGAGCGCGCGCAGGATCCGGCGCGGGCGCAGGAAGACCAGGCAGACGAGAGCCACGGCCAGCATCACGAAGCCGAGGCGACCCGCCGCACCCGGCGATCCGCTCGCCCGCGTGAAGGTCTCCTGGAGCGTGATGCCGCCGCCGGTGAGCACGGGCACGGACGCCAGGCAGGCCACGGTGAAGGCGGCGCCGCGCCACGCGTCCAGACCCACGGCGCGCGCCGTCAGCCACGCACCGAGCACGACGAGCGCGCCGGCCACAGGCGCTGGCACGGTCACGAGCGGCTCCAGCTGGTTCATCGCGAGGAAGAACCCCATCGTGAGCGCAGCGAAGGTCACAGCCGCCTTCGCCGCGCTCCCGCCGCCGGGCGCCACCAGCCCACCGGGGCGCGATACCAGCGCCACGAGCGCGATCAGCCACAGCGCCGCGACGATGAGCGCGAGGCTCGCGTGCCCCGTCGAGTTGGGCTTCAGGAAGCGGTTCACCTCCCCCGCCATCTGCTCGATGGTGCGCTCCGCGCGGGCCTTCTCGATGACGTCGACCTCGTCGCCGTGCAGGTCGCGGGCGACGATCAAGCGCGCCTCGACGTAGGCGCTGATCGCCGCTTCGATCGCCGACTCGGGCAGCGCGAGCAGGCGCGGGTCCGGCGGCGCATCCGCCAGGGGCGGCTGGGGCAGGCCGAGGAGCGCGCAGATGCTCGGCGCGAACGCGCACTGATCGAGCGCCGCGCTGGCGCCGCTGCTGGGCAGATGCACCTGCGCCACGTTCGGCCCGACGAGCGCGAAGGGCGCACGCTTGGCGCTGGCCTCGCCGCCGCCGTGCGTGCCCATGCTCGACACGCCGTGATCCGAGGCCACGAGCACCGTGGCCTTCGGATGGAGCGCGAGGAAGGCCTCCACGACCTCGCGCACCTGGCCATCGACGGTCCGGCACGCCTCCCAGTACTCGCGCCCTAGCGCGCCGTACTTGTGGCCGGCGTGGTCCGGCTTCGTGAGGTGGAGTGTGACGCAGTCCGCGCCCGCCTGGATGCGCTCGAGGACGTGCGGCACCGCCTTGAGATCGCACTGGCCCTGGTCCGTCGGCCCCTGGTCGGGGAACTGGAGGACGTCCCGTGCCTCGAAGTGATCGCGGCAGAACTGGAACGCCGCCGCGTCGCCGCCGTGCGCCGTGTGTGCGCCGCGCGCGTGCAAGTAGCCGATGATGCTGCCCTGCACCGGTCGTGCGTTGAAGTTGCGGAAGCCGGTGAGCAGGTCGGGTCGCCGCCCCGTGAGGAGGGCGCGAACGCACGGCGCGGTGAGCGTGGGCTCACCGGCGATCGACGTGCCCCACGCTCCGCGGCGCGCGAACTCCTGCAGCCACGGCATCGGCGGATCGTCCGTGGTCCAAGCGCTGTCCTCGCGCAGGCCGTCGATGATGACCATGAGGAACGGCTCAGCGCGATCCGTCGTCGCGCCGATCTCGGGCAGCGTGCCCGGCGCGGGCACGTAGAGCCACGCCTCGATCGCCAGACGTCCCACGCCGACGAGGCCAAGGAGCGTCAGCGCGAAGACGAGCAGCACGCGTGCGGTCGCGTGGTGCGCCGCGCCCGCCATCAGGTGAGCCCCCCAGTCTCGAGGTAGCGCAGCGCGAGGAACGCGAGACCCGCCGCCGTGATGGCGCTCACCACGTAGGTCCGGAACCAGTTGCGCGCACTCACGCCGAAGAAGCCCGCGAGACCGAGCACAGCGCCCCCGACGAGCAGCACGTTCCAGCCGATCGCCAGGCTGCCGCCCCGCGCCCCGCCGGGTAGCGCCTGCGCCATGAAACCGTGGGCGAACTGCAGCGTGCCGGCGAGCACGACCGAAGCGCCGCCCACGAGGATGCAGAGCACGAGCACCGGAAAGCGCGCACGCCTAAAGCGGTGGAAGACGAAGTGGGCGGCGAGCAGGAACGCGGCGATCGGGATGCCGTAGAGCAGGACGCGGACCAGCTCGAGCCGCCGCACGTGCGCCCCGGCGTCCACGCCCGGGTTGGCGCTGGCGTCGAGCTCGGCACTGAAGGTCTTGGCCGTCCGCACCCAGTGGATGAAGTCGGCGCCCGTGAGCGCGCCTTCCGCGACCATCGTGCGCGCGAGCGTCCGGAAGTCCTCACCGCCTGCGGGCGGGGTTGCGCGCTCGTCGATGGACTTGGTGACGGCAGCCTCGAACTGCTGGGCGTGCTCCGGCGCGACGGTCGCCCACGGCAGGAAGAAGCTCAGGCCGACGCACAGCGCGGCGACCGCACCGGCGATGCCCGTGACGCGCAGCCGGGGCCGCGCGGGGGAATCCCCGACGGCGGGCTCCTGTTCCTTTGTCTGGGCTCCGTCCGCTCCCATCGGATGCGCACTCTATCCGCATCCCTGGCCTAGCATTCTGCTATGCCCGCCGATGGCGCCTCCACGATCCGGATCCACGGCGCCCGCACGCACAACCTGCGGGACCTCAGCCTCGAGCTGCCGCTGCAGGCCTGGACCGTGGTCTGCGGCGTCTCGGGCTCCGGCAAGTCCTCCCTCGTGCTCGACACCCTCGGCGCCGAGTCGCGGCGGCGGTTCCTGGGCACGCTCCGCAAGGCCGGTCACGCGCTGGAGGGCCTCCCGCGTCCCGACGTGGACCGCATCGAGGGCCTCCCCCCCGCCGTGACGGCGGGCTTCGCAGCACGCCGCGCCGGCGTCCGCGCGACACTCGGGACCGTGACCGAAGTCACCCACGCACTGCGGGCCCTCTTCATGCGCGCGGCCGTCCCCCACTGCCCCTCGTGCGGGCGCCCCGTGGATGCCGCCTCGCGCGAGGCCGTGACCGCAACACTCCTCGCCGAGCCGGAGGGCACGCGCCTGGTGCTCACCGCGCCGCGGGGCTCAGGACCGGCGGCCCTCGAAGCCGCCGCGAGCGAGGGCTTCGTACGTGCGCGCGTCGACGGCGGCGCCGTGGAGCGTCTCGAGGAGCTCGACGCGGACGGCCTGGCGGAGGACGCGCGTGTCGAGGTCGTCGTGGACCGGCTCGTCGTGAAGCCCGACGCGGCCGACCGCTTCGCGGCCTCCGTCGACCAGGCCTTCGCCCTCGGAGACGGGCGGCTCGTGGTCCTGCGCTTGGAGCGCAGCGGCGAGGTCCACGAGCAGGCCTACGCCGACCGTCCGTGGTGCGCGTCGTGCGACGCCACGTACCCGCCGCTGAGCACGTCGCTGTTCTCCTTCAACGGACCGCTGGGCGCGTGTCCGACGTGCGAGGGTCGCGGCGGTGACGAGTCGGCGCCGTGCTCCGCGTGCGACGATACGCGCCTCGCGCCCTACCCGCGGGCCGCACGACTCGAGGGCGAGACGCTGCCGGCGCTCGAGGCCCTCTCCGTCGATGACCTCCGCACATGGTTCGCCGAGCTTTCGCTGCCGGACGCGCTCGAGGCGTTGACGCGTCCCGCACGGCAGGATGCGGAAGCGCGGCTGGGGTTCCTCGCCGAGGTGGGCCTCGGGTATCTCGCACCGGCACGCGCGGCGGACAGCCTCTCGGGCGGTGAGCTACGCCGGGCACGGCTCGCCTCGGCGTGCGCGGCGCGCATGAGCGGGTTGCTCTACCTGCTCGACGAGCCGACCGCGGGCCTGCATCCGGCCGACCGGCCCGCGCTGCGTGAGCGCCTGCGCGCGCTCGTCGGCGACGGCAACACGGTCGTGTGTGTGGAGCACGACCTCGAGATGCTGCGCCACGCCGACTGGATGGTGGAGCTCGGACCGGCGGCGGGCGCGCAGGGCGGCCGCCTCCTGGCGTGCGGTCCCGCAGCCGAGGTCCTCGAGGCCGCGGAGGCCCCCACCGCCGTCGCGCTGGCGCGTGATCCGGACCCGGCGCGCACGGCGCCGCGTGAGGACGGCCCGTGGATCGACGTCGCGGGTGCGCGCCTGCGCAACCTGGATGGCGTGGACGCCCGCCTGCCGGCACGCGGCCTCACGGCGGTGACCGGCGTGAGCGGCGCCGGCAAGAGCACATTCGCGCTCGACGTGCTCGCCCCCGCCGCACGCGCCGCGCTCGAGGGCGAGGCGCTACCGGCCACACTCGTGCGGCTCGAGGGAATGGACGCCTTCGACCGCGTCGTGCGTGCGGGCGCGGCGGCACCACGTCATCCGCGCGCCACCGCCGGCAGCGTGCTCCAGGTGCTCACGCCGCTGCGTCAGCTCTTCGCGCAAACGCTCGAGGCCCGTGCGCGCGGTTGGTCGCCCTCGTGGTTCTCCACGCACGTCGACGGCGGACGCTGCAGCGCCTGCAAGGGCACCGGCCGACGCACCGTCGTGCTGCGTGACCTGCCGGAGCACCGCATCCCGTGCGACGTGTGCGGCGGCTCGCGCTTCCGTGCAGACATCGAGCGCGTACGCGTCAAGGGCTACTCGATGCCCGACGTGCTGCGGATCACCATCGAGGAAGGTGCGCGCGTGTTTCGCGACCTGCCGCGCGTGCGGGGTCCGCTGCAGGCCGCAGCCGACGTGGGCCTCGGCTACGTCCCGCTCGGCGAAACGACCGCGCGTTTGTCCGGCGGCGAAGCCCTGAGGCTCCGGCTCGCGGCCGCGCTGGGTCGCGGCGGGCGCACGCGCACGCTCTACGTCCTCGACGAACCGTGCGCCGGCCTGCACCCCAACGACGTGCAGCATCTCGTCGGTGTGCTGCTGCGGCTGACGGAGCGCGGCAACGCGATCGTCGCCGTCGAGCATCACCTCGATCTGATCCGCGCCGCGGACCACGTGATCGAGCTTGGGCCGGGCCCCGGCGCGGACGGAGGGCGCGTCGTCTACGCGGGACCGCCGGCCGGACTCGCGGCCTGCCCCGGCGCCGCGACGGCACCCTTCCTCTGAGCCGCGGTCTCGGCGAGCAACCAGCCGGCAGCCCGCGTCGCGACGTGCGGCGTCTCGAGCCGCTCGCGCACCTCGCGCAGGCCCGCGCGCAGCGACGTCCACGCCTCCGGCGTGCCCGCGGCGGCAAGGAAGTCCGCGCCGATGTCCTCGCCCGCGTCGGGGCGCCAGCACACGCGCTCGGTGAGCAGCGTGCGGCCGAGCACGAGGTTCGCGATCGAGATCCAGGGCGCCGTGACGAAGATGTGCGCGAGGATCCACTCGAACAGGCCGACGCGGTAGAAGACCGTGAGCGGCACGAGGTCGACGGCCAGCTCCGCGGTCGCCGTACCGCTCGCCGCGAGGGCACCGCGTAGCGGCGCGTCGTGCTGCGCGGGTCCGATGGCGACGGCGTACCCGCTCGGCGACC
>JASJDY010000098.1 GCA_030065025.1 Planctomycetota bacterium | reverse complement strand
GGTTCGGGAAGCCCAACGCCTTGCGCAGCTTGGCGTCCTGCGTGAGCGCCCGGATGAGCGCGTCCGCGCTCCACTCTCTCGCCTGCTTGCCGAACACAGCGCGCGCGGCGCGCTTCACCTCACGGTCCGCGGGCACGTAGGCCGGGCTCCGCGGGATACCCCGTCCCACGCGGAGGGGCTCGGACGTCCAGACCTGCGCGACCGCGTGAGTCGCCTCGAGGAGCGCATCCCCTGCGAAGCCATGGCGCAGCAAGGCACGCGCCCTGCGCGTCGCGATCACGTGCGCACGCTGCTTGCGCAGGTAGGCGTTCGCCGCCAGTGCCGCGAGATCGGCGTCCACCAGCTTCGTCGAAGCGAAGCTGCAGGTCGTCGTGATGGGCTTGCGTCCGCGGCGGAACTCGAGCCCCCACGTGACCTCTGCGCCAGCGCGCAGCGCCTTCAGCGCGGCGGCCGGCAGCGGACGCGTGTACAGCGTCACCTCCGGCACGAAGCGCTCCCGGAGCAGCTCCTCGTTCCCCGCGCGGATCACGAGGTCGGCGTCGTCTTCGTACTCGATCGACACCTCCATGATGAGCGCACCTGCGCGGGTCGGGCGCACGTCGCCTCGCGGCCACACCAGCGTTGCCGGCGCCCCATCGCCGGTGCCACGGTGGACGCGTGCCTCCGCGAAGACGTCGAGGATGTCGCCGGTGAAGCGGTCCACGATCGACACCTGGTCGAGCGTCGTGTCGACGACCAGCAGCTCCTCCGTGCCGGGCACGGCGCACATGCCGCGGACGTCCTCAAGGGCCACCTGCGCGATCGGTGTCGGTGCACCTGTGGCGAGGTCGAGCTCCATGAGCGTGCGCGTCGTGCGATCGATCGCCAGGAGCGCGGGCGTGTCGAGCGGCAAGGCGAGCGCCTCGATGCTCGACGGTGCGATCGGTCCACCGATCGGCGTCGGTGCTGCGCTCGTCAGGTCGATCGCGACGAGCCGGCGGGTCGCGTTGTCGAAGCCGTAGAGCACGCCGGGCGGCGTCCGCGGATCGAAGGCGAGCGCGCGTACGTCCACGCCGGACAGCGCGCCGGCAGGTCCGATGCGCGTGAAGCGACCCTCTTGGTCGATCGCGTAGAGGCTGCCTTCCGCGGCGTCGATGCCCAGCCTGCGGCCCCCGAGCGGGTCGCTCGTCAGGCCCTCGATGCGCAGGCCGGCGCCGGGGCTGAGCTCCTCCGCCGCGCCGGTGTCCGTGCGGATGACGAGGTAGCGCTCGGTCGCGTTGTCGAAGCCGGTGAGCCCGCCGCGCACGTAGTCGAGCGAGAGCGAGCGGACCTCGTCGTAGCCGAGGCCCGGGATCGTCAGCTGGAGCAGTGTCTGGAGGCCGGGGGCCGTGAGGTCGCTACCCAGCAGACGGCGCGCGGCCGGCAGGTACGCGAGGCCGCCGATCGCGGTGTACGTGTGCTGCTCGACGACTTCCGCCGGCGCACCCGGCACGCGGGGGATCTGGAGCAGCGTGCGCGTCGCGTCGGCGTAGGCCAGCAGCCGGTCGTTCGCCTCGTCGTACGCGAGGCTCTGCAGACCGCCGTGACCGGCGACGGTCGTGAACGTCGTCGACTGGCGCGTGGCCGGGTCGATCTCGACGACCATCGACGTACCGGTGTCGATCGCGTACAGCTTGCCCTGCGCGAACGCGAGAGCGGCGAGTCCCGTCCGCGTGGCCTGCTGCTGCGTGATCGTGCCCGTGGGCTCGAGCACGGCGCCGTCCGTCCGCACACGCACGTGCGCACCGGTCGTGCGCGAGACCGCGTGCAGCATCGACGTCGTCGTATCGAAGGCGAGGCCCTCGAGGCCTGCGTCCTGGACCTGCACGAGCGGCTGACGCCAGCCGGTTGCCACGTCGGCGTGGAACACCAGGCCGTAGCCGGTGTGCAGGCCGTACAGCGCGTCGCCCGCGGGATCGTAGGCGAGTCCCTTCACCTGGTCCCAGCCGATCCAGCTGCCTTCGAGGTCGATCTGGCGCAGCGTGTCGTCGGCGGCGACGCCGCGCAGGACGCGCGTGCCGGGAGCCCAGGCACAGCCGCGAAGCGCGCCGCTGGCGAGTGTCACGCGTCGTGTGGCGGTGCCCGTGGCCGTGTCGATCGTCACCACGTCGCCGCGTGCGGCGTCGATGCCGATCAGCAGCTCGTCTACGGACGCAAGCCCGCGGAGGTCGGTGCCTGCAGCACCGAGCGAGCCGACGAGCGTCGGCAGGCCCGTCTGCGGAGCGAGGCGCAGCAGCACGTCCTGCTCCGTGTCGACGGCATACAGGGCGCGTGTCGGACCCTCGCCGTGGTAGGCGAGCGCTTCGATGGCGTCGTAGCCCGTGATCGTGCCGAGCATGAGCGCCTCGGCCGTCCCCGGGTTGACGGCGTGCAGCACGTCGTCGCTACCCGGCGCGCCGTCCGTCACGGCGAGCAGGACGTTGCCCGGACCATCGAATGCGAGTCCGCGTAGCTGGCGCAGGCTGGTGACGCCGATCTGGTTCGGCGCCGGATCGCCCGACGCCAGGGTCGTCAGCGCGCCCGTGTCCGAGCGGATCGCGAACACGGTGTCGGTCTCCGGATCGACGGCGATGCCGTGCACCTGCGCGTAGCCCGCGACGCTGGGCGGCGTGGGCAGTGCGGGCACGCCGGGAGGAGGCTGCGTCGTCGGCGGCGGGTCGGTGGGGGGCGGGTCGGTCGGAGGCGGATCCGTGGGCGGCGGATCGGTCGGGGGAGGCGTCGTCGGCGGAGGCGTGGTCGGGGGCGGTGTGGTCGGCGGCGGGGTCGTGGGCGGCGGGGTCGTCGGCGGTGCAGGGATCACGACCGGATCCTGGGCTCCGCCGTCGCCGCCTCCGCCTCCTCCGCCGCCACATCCGGGCGCCAAGGCCAGGCCGATGGCCAGGAAGGGGAGGAACAGGGCCCGGACGAGTCGAGGTGTACGCATGACGGCTCCAAGGGCGTGCGCACGCGACCGCTGCGCATACACAGCGCGCCTACGACGGGAAGCGGAACCGACGCCGGGGCCCTTTCCCCTGTACTTGACCGGTTGCTTACGATTCGGCGCGCAGCCGAGCCACGACGGTGCGCCCGAGCTGCTCGAACCGCGTGTCGCTCCGCCCGGCAGCCCAGCCGGCCGAGGCGATGGCGTGGATCAGCGTGGCGAGCCGGACCTGTCGGCGGTCGCGTTCCGTCAGAGGGTGGCCGTAGCCGGCGAAGAAGGCGTCGCGCAGTGCCGGCTGCGCGGGCCACACGTCGAACTCCATGCGTGTGACGTCGGCGAACCAGAGGTCGCCCTGGGCCCGCTCCCAGTCGAAGAGGCCGAGGCTGCCGTCCGGGGCCAAGACCCAGTTGCGCGGGGAGAAGTCCCGGTGGGCGCACACGAAGGGCGCGCCCTCGAAGGGGCGACCGTCGTCCAGAGCGTCCAGGGCCCAGTCGATGGTGTCCCGATCGAACGCTTGCGCGTGATCGATCACGTACCGCTCGATGATGGAGCGCATGTGCTGGACCGGGTCGGGCACTCGCTCGTCGAGCGGCAGATCATGCAGCGCGCGCAGGAAGCGTCCGGCTCGGCGGTACGCCGTGGCCTGCGCTCGTTCGTCCGTCAGCTCCACGACGAGCGTGCCCTCCGGGACCGACGTGAGCACCAGCGCGCCGAGCGCATCGCTGCGTCCGACCACCTCGGCGACGTGGACCTGCTGCACGGATCGCAGGTGCGGAACCCAGCGCGCATAGGCGCGGTCCTCGCGTTCGAAGAGCTTGCGCTCTTCGTGCTGCTTCACGAAGTGGCGCGTGCCGTCCGAGCTGATCACCGCCCACACGGTGGAGAGTCGTCCCACGTCACGCGACACGTCCTCGAACTGCAGCCCCGTGCCGAGCGTCTCCTCGACGAACGTGCGTAGGTCGTCGTTGTCCGGATGGTCGGGGGCGCTCGAGGCCCCGTGCAGCCGCGTCATGCTTCCGGCGCCTGCGTCTTGCGCCAGGCGGCGTGCTCGGCGAGGAGCGCTGCGATGTCGCGGGCGTCCCGGCGGTGCACGACGAGCATCAGCGGGAAGACGAGCAGCAGCAGCCACGCGATGGAGAACTCACCGTGAACGGCGCTCAACGTCGTGAGCCCGAGCGCGAGCACGAGGTCGAGCGCCATCACGGGCAGGATCCAGCGGGACGGATGGATCGGTGCGCTGCGCAGACCACCCAGCGCCATGAGGTCCAGGAGCAGGAGGCCCGCGATGAGCGGCGCGCGCCAGGTCTCGAGGAAGCCGCCGGGCGCGATGATGACGAGCGCGACGATGGCGAGTATGGCTGCGCCGAGGTGCACGAGGTAGGCCGAGCGCAGACCCTGCACCGTGCCGCGGACCTGGAGCAGCAGGGCCTCACGCGTGGAGGGATCCTCGATCTGCCGGCGATAGCGTTCGTAGCGTCCCGGAGAGGGCTCGCCCGCGGGATCGTCCGTCGTCGTCACGCGCTCGTGTACCGAGCGAGCGTGTCCGCGAAGTCGCCGCGGAGGCGCGCCCACTCCATCTTGAGCCAAGGCGAGTAGCGCTCGGGCTCCGCGGCCAAGGCCGCATCGACTTCTTCTGCCGTGAGCCAGCGCACGGCCGCGATCTCGTTCTCGTTCGTCTGGACCTGGTCCGTCACGCGTCCGAGGAACACCGAGCACCGTTCGTGCTCGCTGCCCTTGTCCTCGTAGCGCGCGTGGTAGGTGAACGTGTACACGTACTCCAGCTCGGCTTCGATGCCGAGCTCCTCGAGCACGCGACGGCTCGCAGCCTCGGCCTCGGTCTCACCGCGGCGCGGATGCGAGCAGCAGGAGTTGGCCCAGAAGAGGGGCCACAGGGGCTTCGATGCGCTGCGCTGCTGCAGCAGGAGGCGGCCCTCGGCATCGAAGAGGAACACGGAGAAGGCACGGTGCAGGAGCCCGTCGCCCGCGTGGACGTCGGCCTTCGGGAGGTGACCGACGATGTTGTTGTCCTCGTCGACGAGGATCAGCGGCTCATCGTCGAAGGACACGCGGCGGGTGCGGGAGGTGCTCACCTACGCCTCCGGGTTCTCGCCGAGATGCGTGATGAACGCGCGGTAGCGCGCCGCCCGCATGGCCTGCACGATGCGCTGCGGATCCTCGGGCGCCAGCGCGATCACCGCGCCGCCGCCACCCGCACCCGTGAGCTTCGCTCCGAGAGCGCCGTGGTGGCGTGCGATCTCCACCAGCTCCTCGAGCTCGTGCGTCGAGACCTGCAGCGCGTTGAGCAGCCCGTGGCACAGGTTCATGCAGCGGCCGAGGTCCTCGAGGTTGCCGCGCTCGAGCTCGTCGGCGGCCTGGAGCGTGAGCACGTCGATCTCGTCGAACAGGCGCTCGTAGGCCTGAGGCGTGCTCTCCCGGGCTTGCGCGACGCGCGCGACCATCGCCGCCGTGAGGCCCTCGTGGCGCGAGAGGCCGACGACTACGGGTGTGTCACGACCGACGGCCACGTCGCGGATGACCGGGCCGTCATCGCCGCGGCGGAAGAGGATCGGGCGGCCGTACGTGGCCACGGAGTTGTCGATGCCCGAGGCGCGGCCGTGCGCGTGCTGCTCGGAGCGGAAGGCCAACGCGTTGACCTGCTCATCCGTGAGGTCGAGGCCGAAGCGATCGTCGAGTGCGCGAATGACCGCGACGGCCAGCGCGGCGGAGCCGCCCAGGCCCATGGCGCGCGGCACGCCCGAGCGCAGGTGGATGCGCAGCGCGTGGGACTCGAGCTCGAGCTCGCGCAGGATGAGCTGCAGCGACTCTTCGAGGCTGTTGCGGGGCGCGGCGCCCTCATGCATGCGCTCGCTGACGTTCCACTGCGGGATGAGGATCTCGATGTCGGAGTCGCCCTCGTCCACGACGGCGCGCATCGCCACATCGACCGGCGCGGCGAGCGCGTGGCGGCCGTACACGACCGCGTGCTCGCCGAGCAGGATGATCTTGCCGTTGCCCTGGCCGCGGCCGCCGCCGGCGGGAACCAGCAGGTCCGGACCCTCGGCGCGCACCTCGTCGAGGATCTCGCGCGCGCGCCAGACCTTGACCTCGCCTTCGTCGATGAGGCGGTCCACGACCATGTCGAAGTACGCGCGCGGCGTGCCTGCTGCGACAGCGACGCTGCGAGCGTGTAGCGACATGTGTCCGCGCTGGATGCCGTCCGTGCTCAGCGCTCGGAGCGCCGAGAAGTTCTGCGCCAGGCCGACCGCCGTCATGACCTCGGCGAGCTCACGCGCGGAGGGCGCACCGAGGATGCGCTGCGCAATGCCCACTGACGGGTTCGACTGCACCTGGCCGCCGACGGTGCCGACCTTGATGGGGATCTCGAGCGCGCCCGCGAGATGGCCTTCTTCCGTCTGCCACCAGCGTGTGAGCGAGCGATACGGGCCGTGCTGGCTGGCATAGGCGTGCGCGGACGCCTCGATCGCGCGCCAGTCGTTGCCGGTGGCGAGGGCGACCGCGTCGATGCCGTTCATGATGCCCTTGTTGTGGGTCGTCGCGCGGTAGACGTCCACCTCGGCGAACTGGTTGGCGAGGATGATGCCGTCGCGCACCTCTTCGCCCGTGTACTCGCCGCCCGCCAGCGCCTCGGCGGGAATGACCGTCTCGGCCGTGACCATGGCGTGGTCCGCGAGGTTCGAGAGGATGCGCAGGAACACCTGACCGCCGGTGAGCTGCTCCAGCAGGCCCGCGATCTCCTCGCACATGCTGTTTATGAGGTTCGCGCCCATCGCGTCGCGCGTGTCGACGATCAGGTGGACGACGAACATCTCCGGCGAGGTGCTCGTCGCCGGATGGACGTGGATCTCGATGTCTCGTGCGCCGCCGCCGCGCGCCACCATGTTGGGATGCAGGCTGTTGGCGAGATCGAGGATCTCCTCCTTGCTCTCGAGCACGAGCTCGCGAGCCAGCGTCACGTCCTCGACGTCGACGACCTGAACCTGGCCGATGAGCATGGGATCCATGCTACGGACCGTGATGCCGCCGTTCGTGCGCATGGTCTTCGCTGCGGCGCTGACGGCCGCGACGATGGACGGCTCCTCGACCGCCATCGGCACGACGTACTCCTTGCCGTTCACGAGGAAGTTCAGGCCGAGGCCGAGGGGCAGGCCGTGAACGCCGATCACGTTCTCGATGAGCGCGTCGGCCTCCTCGGCGTCGACGACCGTGCGCGACTTGCGCAGCGCGTCGTAGTCCTCGCGGTTCAGCACCCCCTGGTCGAAGAGCAGCCTCAGGCGTCGCTGGACCGAGTGCTTGTAGAAGCCCGGGATGCGCGAGGTCTGGCTCATGAACGCGGTCTCTCAGCCTGCCGGAGCTTCACGCCGTCCGGATGAACGTGCAGGGGCAGGCAACGGTACCCCGCTTCGGCGGCCTTGCGGACGCTCTTCGCGAGAGCGTCGGCGGATGGAGCGAACAAGAGCCCGACGTCGCCGCCCCCCGCGCCCGAGGGCTTGTAGGCCGTCTCCGTGCCTCGGGTCAGAGCCGCGAGCTCGGCATGGGCGCCCGCGACGATGGGCAGTCCGGCGGCGTCACCCAGCGCCTGCATCGCCGGTGTCCAGGCGCGCACGGTCTCCATCCACGCGTCCGCGTCCCCTTGTGTGCACGCATCGAGACCACGGCGCGCGAGCTCGGCGAGCACGGCCATGTGGCGTGCATGCTCATCGGGAGCCCGGTGCTCGAAGGCCTCCATCCCGTCGAGGAAGCTCGCGGTCGAGGCCGACGTGCCCGTCCACACCGCGGTGAACTCCACCTCGGGCGGGAGGTCCACGACGTCCACCTGCAGCGCGTCCTCTTCGACCTGGTAGGCGAGGAGGCCGCCGAACGTGGCCGCCGCGACATCGAGGCCGCTGCCCCGACCCTCCTGCACCTCGGCGTGGATCCAGAGGTTCTCCATCAGCGCGTCCTCGGGCGCCGGCTCGGCGTCGAGGTGACCCAGCGCCACGAGCTGCGCGCGCATCGCGCTCGCCAGCGCGACGGTTACCGCCGCGCTCGATCCGAGGCCGAGCTTCGCGCCGCTCTCCTCTGCGTGAAGCGCGAGGCTCTCGATGTGAACGGACAGGGGCGGCAAGGTCCACGGCTGCACGTCGGCCGTATCGCAGACGCACTCGATCACGGTGCCGGGCAGGACGGTCCACTCGTCGTGCTCGCTTGCCTCGACCTCGACGCGGATGCCCTCGGCCGACCACGTCACGTCGCTGGGCGGGTAGCCGGGCAGGTCGCTCGTGAAGCGCCAGCGCTCACCCTCGTTCGGGGCGACCGTCACCTGTGCGCGGCGGTCGACGGCGGCGACGAGCGCCGGTGCGCCTTCGAGCACGGCGTACTCGCCGAGCAGCACCAGCTTCGCGGGCGCCGTGGCGACGAAGCTCATGCGGACGCCTCTACGACGCGTGCGCCCGGTCCGGGACTCGCGGCCAGGACGGCGGTCACGCCGGCCAGCGCGTCGAGTCGCGCGCGCACGTCCGGCTCGTCCTCCGCGTCGCAGAGCACCTTCACCTGCGGGCCGGCGTCGATCGTGAACCAGGCGCCGATGCGCTCCGCACGCAGGGCGCGCACGGCGTGCATGACGTCGACGGTGGCCGCGTTCCAGTACAGCAGGCCGGGCTCGGCGCCGAGCATCGTCGCGTGCATGCGGAGACAGTTGCCCTCGGCGACCTGGCCGACGGTCGCGAGGTCGCCGTCGCGAAGTGCCGCGCGTAGCGCGTCGAGGTCCTCGCGCGTGGCGTCGACCCACGCGCCGTAGAACGGCGACGTCGCCTCGGTGAGGCGCATGCCCTCCGTCGAGCCGACGGCCTTCGCCTCCCGCGTCGTCACCGCGACCAGCACGCGCAGTGGCAAGGCTTCCGCCGGAGCGAGGGGCACGGCGTACGCGTCGGTGCCGTCGTCCGCGGAGCCGGCGTGCATCTCGGCGAAACCGCCGATCAGCGAACGCGCGGCCGAACCCGATCCGCGGCGTGCGAGCACGGACAGCTGCTCCGTCGAGAGACCGAGCTCGAGCGCCGCGTCGCAGGCGACCGCCAGCGCGGCGAACCCGGAGGCCGACGACGCGAGGCCGGCGCCGGTGGGGAAGTCATTACGCGTCTCGACGCGCGCGTGCTCGCGCACGCCGTAGAGGTCGCGTACGAGATCCAGGAAGCGTGCGACGCGCGCGCCGGCCGTGCCGGCGGGCTCGCCGTTGAGCGTCACCTCGTCCGTATCGAGTGCAGTGTCGAACGCGATCGTGGTGTGCGTGAGCAGCGTGTCGAGCGTGACGGAGATGGAGCCCGTCGCCGGCAGGTTGAGCTCGAGGTCGCGCTTGCCCCAGTACTTGACGAGGGCGATGTTGCTCGGGGCGACGGCGCTGGCGCTGCGAACGGTGCTCACGGGCGCGCGATCATGTCACGAACGCCCTGCAAGCCGTAGGGCCAACCTGACCCACCCGCCGTGCATCCAGGGCCCTGTAGGGGCATCGTGAGGCTGGGCGCCCGTAGGGCGCCGAAGCCGAACGTTGCCCGGCCCGTTGGATGTCCTGGGACCTCGCCTTGCCAAGTCAGGTCCCAGGGAGCATGAACAGGCCGGGCAACGTTCCCCCTCGCTGCGCTCGGGGTTCACGATGCCCCTACAGGCGCCCCGTGTCCTCCGGGCTCCTCCTCATCCCGCAAGAAGGTGCCGGCGCGACACGAAGAGCGATGCCTCGTGCCGCGCCGGCGGGGGTGCGTTCGAAGTTGGATGCGGAGCTCGAACGCGTTGTCAGAGGATGGGGGTCCTTGCGTCTTCTAGCGGGGGGTCTCGTCTTCCATCCGCTCGAGGAGCTTCTCGAGGGCGGACGTCAGTCGATCCAGTCGTGCGGCCAGGTCGCCGCCGTGATTCGGTTGCGCGCGCGGTCCGCGCATGCCCTGCGCCCGGGGGCCACGCATGCCGTGACCGCGCATGCCCGGCCCGCCGCGCTGCGGGCCGCCGCGCATGTCGCGCTTGCCGCGGGGACCGGCATGGATGGGCTCGCCGCGCATGCCGCGACCGTGGCCTTGCCGCATGCCGCGACCGCGTCGCTCGTGTCGGCCAGGGCCTGCGTCGGGCCGGCCCTGCCCCTGCCCGCCGCGCATGCGGGGGCGGCGCGGGGGCTCGGGTAGCTCGTCGGCGTCGAGGGCGCCGTCACCGTTCTCGTCCAGCGCCTCGAAGCGCTCACCGAGTCGCGCGAGGAATGCCTGCCACTCCTCGGCGCTGACGGTGCGATCGCGATCGGCGTCCGCTGCGAGCACCAGACGGAGATCGCGCATCCCCTCGGCGGGACGCGGAGGCGGGCCGTCGTCCGCCCGGGGTGCGGGCGGTGCAGGCTCGTCTTCGGCGCCGACGGGCGTGATCAGGAACGCCGTCAGCGCGATGAGTACGGCGAGGCTCGTCAGGGTCGTCGTGAGCTTCATGGGTTTCTCCGTGCGGCCGGTGCTCGTCCGCGTGTTCACTGATGGATACGCAAGGGGCCTTGCGTGCCTCTTAAGCGCCCGTGGAGAATCGATCTGCGCGACGTAAGGGATGCTCAAGGTTTGCGGACGACGTTTCAGTGTCCACCCGTGCGCCGCGGCACCAGGGGAGTCCGATGCGCCATCGCATCCTGTTGATCGAAGACGACGAGAACCTCGGGCGGCAGATCGTCGAGCATCTGCGCGCGTCCGAATTCGATCCGACGTGGGTGAAGAACGGCGACGACGCGCTGCTCGAGTCGCCGGACGACTACGAGCTGTGCATCCTCGACCTCATGCTGCCGGGCGCGTATGGACTCGACGTGCTCAAGAGCTTCCGCGTCGACTCGGACGTGCCCGTCCTGATCCTCAGCGCCAGGCATGACACGGAGGACAAGGTCCGCGCGCTGAAGCTCGGTGCCGACGACTTCGTCACGAAGCCCTTCTGGCCCGAGGAGCTCATCGCGCGCATCCAGGCCAGGCTGCGGCGCCCTGTGCTGCAGCGCGAGGGCGTGATCCAGGCGGGTGAGCTGGCGATCGACGTCGTCGGTCGTCGCGTGCTCGTCGGCGAGCAGCCGGTGGAGCTCACGCGCGTCGAGTTCGACCTGCTCGCGGCGTTGGCGAAGCGTCCCGACGCCGCCGTGCCACGCTCGTGGCTCGCTGAGCACGTACTCGATCCCGAGCGCGAAGGCACCGAGCGCACCCTCGACGTCCACATCTCACGCCTGCGCAAGAAGCTCGGCGCGAGCGGCAAGCGTGTGGCGACGGTGTGGGGTGTCGGGTACCGCCTGCAGACCCAGGGCGAGTCGTGACGCTACGACCGCGCCTGGGACTGACGATCCTGATCACGGCCGTCCCGCTCGTGGCCGGCCTGATGTGGCTGCGCGGAGACATCGAGCGTCGCTCGGTGGAAGAGCGACTGATCGCGATCGCCAGAACGCACATGGAGGCGGAGCGCGACGCCTGCGAGGACGAGCCCGAGACCTGGGGCGGCCGGATCCGTCCGCGCGGTGCTCCCCGACCTCCGCCGGAGGGTGAGCAGCCCCCGCATGAGCTCGAGCCTCGCGATCGGCGCGGACCGCGCCGCGGGGCCGGTCGTCGCGGGCCGCGTGGCGGGCGGCCGCCCGGCGGTCCTCGGCGCGCCGTGTTGCGCGAGGGACCGCCACCGCTCCGGGAAGGAGAGGAGCCGGCAGCGGAGAGTCCGTGGGCGTGGGCGTACGGACCTGACCTTGCCTCCGCCAACTCCGCCGCGCCCACGCTGCCGGCCGCCTACGTCGAAGCGATGCGTTCCGGCGAGGCGCACGTCGGCGGCACCTTCCGCCACCGCGGCTGGGACGGTTACGAGGTCCTCGTGCGCATGACCTGGGACACGGGCCC
>JASJDY010000103.1 GCA_030065025.1 Planctomycetota bacterium | reverse complement strand
TGGGGGCGTGACTACCACGACGTGATGCTGCCGCGTCTCGAGGCCCTCGGCCGCGCGCTCGTCGATGCGTTGCCCGGCGCGACGCGCTCCCGCGCAGCGTGCGATCACTCGCCCTTCCTCGAGCGCGCTGCCGCCGTGCGCGCAGGCCTGGGCTTCTTCGGCAAGAACACGTGCCTCCTGCTGCCGCGTCGCGGCTCGTGGTACTTCCTCGGCGAGGTGCTGCTCGACGTCGAGCTGCCGTCCACGGAACCGGAGCGCACGGATCACTGCGGCACGTGCACCGACTGTCTGGTGGCGTGCCCGACGAACGCCTTCCCCGCCCCGTATGTGCTCGACGCGCGGCGCTGCATCAGCTACCTGACCATCGAGCTGAAGGGTGCCATCCCACGCGAGCACCGCGAGGCGCTCGGTCCGTGGATCTTCGGCTGCGACGTGTGCCAGGACGTCTGTCCGTTCAATCGCTTCGAGACCGACGCACCGTGGCCAGAGCTTGCGCCGGACCAAGGTGTGGGCCCGCGCCTGGATCTCGTCGAGGTGCTCGCGATTCCAGACGACGACACGTTTGCGCAGCGCTTCGCGGACACGCCGCTGCTGCGCCCGAGGCGACGCGGCCTGCTACGCAACGCCGCCGTCGTGGCGCGCAACGTGGGCGCGACCGCCACGGTGCCGACGCTCGAGCGTCTCGTGCGCGAAGACCCGGAGCCGTTGATCCGCGGTCACGCGCTCTGGGCGCTGGCGGGCCTCGACGACACGGCTGCGCGTCGAGGCGCCGAGCATGCGCTGGGCGACGACGATCCCCTCGTGCGCACGGAAGCCGAAGCCGTGCTCTGAGCCGGGATGGTCGTCGCCCTGGGCGCGACGTCCTAGGGAGTGTTTGAAAAGCCCTCCTGCTGCGCCGGTCGATGCTCTCGCTGCGGTGGGTCCCAACTTGGAATCGGGTCCTCAACGTGCAGGAGCACGCCTCCGGCCCGATTCCTCGTCGTGACTCCACCTCGCTTCGGCCTCGACCGGCTCACGACGGAGCGTTCTCAAACACACCCTACTCGAGGACGTGGATGTTCCGCTCGGCGCAGATGTCCTTGAGCTGCTGCGGCCACACCGTGACCGTGACCTCGCCCAGGTGCGCCTTGCGCAGGAAGTACATGTAGGTACGGGCCTGGCCGATGCCGCCGCCGATCGAGAGCGGGATCTCGTCGTTCAGGATCGCCTGGTGGTACGGCTGGTCGAGGATGTCGAGCGCGTCGCTCGCCTCGGCCTGCAGACGCAGGGTGTCCTTCGTGACGCGGATGCCCATCGATGTCAGCTCGTGACGGCGCTTGGTCACCGGGTTCCAGACGAGGATGTCGCCGTTCAGGCCGTGGCACTGCTCGCCGTTCTTCTCGACGGTGGGGGTGATCCAGTCGTCGTAGTCGACCGCGCGCATCTCGTGCGGGTAGCCGTCCTTGAGGACCGAGCCGATGCCCACGATGAAGATCGCCGGGTGCTCCTGCAGGATCGCCGTCTCACGCTGCTTGCGCGGGAGGTCGGGGTACATCTGCAGGATCTCTTCGGCGTGGAAGAACTCGAGCTCTTCCGGGAACTCCGGATAGCGGTCGTCGAGCAGCTGCGGGTACATGTCCGAAGCGACCTTGCCCGCGCCACGGAGGACCTTCCAGATCTTCTGGACGGTGTCCTTCAGGTAGTCGAGGGTGCGATCCTCGGCGGTGATCGTCTTCTCCCAGTCCCACTGGTCGACGTACGAGCTGTGGTCGTGGTCGAGGAAGTAGTCCTTGCGCACGGCGCGCATGTCCGTGTTGATGCCCTCGCCGGGCTGGCAACCGAACTGCTTCAGCGCGGGGCGCTTCCACTTCGTCGCGGCCTGCACGACCTGCGCCTCGATGCGCTTGTCGAGACCGAGGCCGCAGGGGAAGTCCACGGGCGTCCGCGAGCCGTCGCGGTCGAGCGTGTCGTTGAGGCCCGAGTACTTGTCGACGATGAGCGGCACCTGCACGAGCTGGAGGTTCAGCTCCTCCGCAAGGCCGTCCTCGATGTGACGCTTGACGGCGTACAGCGCCTTCATCGTCTCCATCGGATTGAGGATCGGCTGGTAGTCGTCCGGGAGGATCTTGGCCACCTCCTCGTACGTGCTGATGCCGGGTCCAGCAAGGTCCGCAGTCTTGTCCGTCATGGCGTTGAACTCCTGGTTTGCGGTCCTGGGGCCGAAGCAATCTAACGCCGCCCAGGTCCCCCGACGAGGGAAGTCGGATCGGCCGTCAGGCCCCGAAATCGGCCCTGAATCGGGGCTTGGCGGGGTTCCGGCCGAGGCCCTGCGGTCCCGTTTCGAGGCTCGGATTCCCGTGTCGTCGGAAGCCCGAAACAGGCCCTCTCAGGACACGTCATCAGGCTGCATCGGAGCACCCCCTGCATGCCCCTCGAGACCCTCTTTTCCCTCGCCGGCGGCCTCGCCATGGCCGGCTGGATCGTGCTCGCCGTGGCCCCGCGTTGGGCCCTCGGATCACACCTCGTCGCCCCCGTGGTCGTTACCGGCCTGCTCGGGCTGGCGTACGCAGTGCTGATCGTCCGGGGCCTCCCCGGCGCCGAGGGCGGCTTCGGCTCGCTGGCCGAGGTCGCCAAGCTGTTCCAGGACGAGACACTGCTGCTGGCCGGCTGGATCCACTACCTGGCGTTCGACCTCTTCGTCGGCGCCTGGGAGGTGCGCGACGCACAGCGCCTTGGCATCCACCACGGCCTCGTCCTCCCTTGCCTCCTCCTGACCCTCATGCTCGGGCCGGTGGGTCTGCTGCTCTACCTCGCGCTGCGCAGCCGCAAGGAGGTGCGCGTTGCCTGAGTTCACGCGTGAGCTCGAGCGGCGCAACCTGGTGCTGACGCGCACCGCCTGGATTCACGCCGGCCTTGCAGTCCTCGCACTCGCGCTCATGCCGGTGGATGACCGCACCCTGCTCGGCGTCAGCGTCTGGCTGAAGCCCTTCAAGTTCATGGTGTCGCTCGCCGTGTTCCTCGGGACCCTCGCCTGGCTGCTCGAGCATCTGCGCGGTGCCGACCGCTTCGTGCGCGTGGTGAGCTGGGGCGTCTCGGTCACCATGCTGATCGAGACGGCCGCGCTCTGGACACAGGCCGCGCGCGGCAGGCCGTCGCACTACAACGTCACGACGCCGTTCGACGGGGTCGTCTTCGGCGTCATGGGCGTGATGATCCTGCTGACCAGCCTGCTCGTGGCCGCCGCGACGATCGCGTTCTTCGTGCGCCGTCTCGATCTCCCGCGCACGTACCTGTGGGGGATCAGGCTCGGGCTCGTCGTGTTCCTGCTCGGCAGCGCCCAGGGCCTGATGATGATCTCCAACCGCGCGCACACGGTCGGCGCCCCCGACGGCGGCCCGGGCTTGCCCCTGGTCGGCTGGAGCACCGATGCCGGCGATCTCCGCATCGCCCACGCTCTGGGCCTTCACGCCCTGCAGATCCTGCCGCTGGCCGGCTACGTCATCTCGCGGGCACTTGCATCGCGTTCCGCAGCGCTACGCCTGGGACTCCTGGGCGCCTTCACGCTCCTCTACGTCGGCCTCATGACGGGGGCGCTCGCCCAGGCCCTCGCCGGGCTGCCGCTGTTGGGCTGACCGTCGTCGCGCCGACTCCGCCTGTCGCGGCGTGGCCGCTTCGGCAGTTCATCGGCTGCGGGCCCGGCGTCCGCGTGGAGGCACGGCATGCGGACCGCCCGGAACCTGACTTCGATCCTCGTCCTGCTGGCCCTCGCCGCGTGCGGTGGGGGCGGGGGCGACGAGGCGCCCACCGAGGACCTGCTCTTCCTCGAGGTCATCGACTGGGAGTCGGACTCGGTCGCCTCCTACGGCCAGACGCTGGCCGGCCACGTCCCGGGGCTGGTGACCTTCAATCTCGAGTTCTTGAACGGCGACCACCACGTGGCGGCGATCGTGGCGGGCGACGTCTTCGTTCCCGGTACGCCGGATCCCAACACGTTCAGCCTGCAGCTCCGCGACGGCGACTACGGTCCCCTCGGCACGGAGCCCGACGATCCCGTCAGGATGTACGCGCGGTACTACGACCTCCAGGCCGTGGGGCCGCGTCACGTCGTCACCGGCTTCGACCTCCAGGGCGTTGCGCGGCTTCCGCTCTCTCCCGACCTCGCACCCGGCGAGCGCTTCGTGCTCAGTGGGTTCGGCTTCCGTACGGACGGCGAGAACCACCACCTGCGCATCCTGCGGGTCGAGCCGTTCCCGGAACTGGGCTACGTCGAGGTCGAGTACCGCGACGACTCACCCGGTGACGACCTCTACGAGGCGACCGTCGCCTACGTCATCGTGCCCGCGTCGCGCGGGCCCGGCTCCGCGCTGCGTCCCCGCTTCAGCGGACCGTTCGAGGAGAACTTCAGCTTCAGCGACCGGACCACGACGGTCGCACGTGTGCCGGGACTGCCGGTGATCCGCGGGTTCAGCCTCGCGTACCGCGATGGCGATCGACACGTCGAGCGCGTCGAGATCGACATGGGCTGGCCCACGATCTTCGCGAGCCTGCGCGACGGGAACCCGACGCCCAAGGACGACACCGTCGACGCGCGCGTGAGCTACCACATCATGGAGCCGTGATCGCAGCCGCTTGGGTTCGGTTCAGCTCAAGCCGAGCCGCGCGAAGAGGAACTCGCCGCCGATCCACGTCAGCAGATTCAGGCCGAAGGCCAGGATGATCGACCAGGCCAGGTTCAGCCGGGTCACCCCGCGGTAGACGGCTCCCTCGACGAACATCACGAGGAGCTCGCCGGTCAGCAGCTCGAGCCCCGCGCTACGGCCGAGGGCGAGCAGCGGGTGCGTGACCAGGTTCATCAGCGGCACGTCTACGAGCAGGCGGCGGCGCTGCCGGGGCCGGATGAGCATGGCGAGCAGCGTCTCGACCAGCACGGTGAGCACGAGCGCCAGCAGGTAGACACCCATCAGGCCGACTCCGGGAGCGGCGCCAGCGCCGCCATCAGCACGGGGATCTCCACCCAGGCGTGCACGAGCGCGAACAGGCCATAGATCGCGCGGGCGTCACCGAACGAGGCCGCGTAGGCGACGAAGCCGCCGACGGCCGCGACGCCGAGGATCGGCAGCCACGCGCGCGCCCGCGGCCAGCGCACGTAGACGCGCGTCGTCTCGACTGCACGTGGCTCCAGCCGCGGGAGAAGGCCGATCACCACGGCGTAGTGCATGCACTGCAGGTACGCCGCCGCCGCGAAGAGCTGCGCGACGTCCACGCGGGCGTGCCACGCCGCCGGTACGAACACGCCGAGGTGATCCTCCAGGCCCCCGGCAGGCAGCGGACCCGCGCCGCCGTAGGCGGGCGGCCCCAGCACCCCGAAAGCGAGGGCGACTGGCACGACGCCGAAGAGCACCGTGGCCCCGGCGAGCCACGCGCGGCGTCCGTTCCCGCGCAGCCGCTCTGCGAGGAAGCCGATGGGCGTGAGGTTGTGGAGGACTGCCAGGACGACCAGGGTCGTGACGGGTACGAGCAGGGCGCCGGCGAGGAGCAGGGCGATCACGAGGACGCCCGTTGCGCGGCGGGGCCACGTTGCTCGGCGCAGCGGGATCAGCGCCGTGATCGCCAGCACCGCGACGAGCAGCAGCTCCGCGGCTTCCGCATGGGGGAGCGGCGTGACGTCGGTCAGCCTCACGAGGCGCAGGAGCACGATGAGTGCGAGCAGGCCCAGCCACGTCGCGGTGAGTCCGAACGGCAAACGCGGCGAGAAGCGGCGGTCGACGTAGCGCAGCTCCGTCAGCACGTGCACGAGGCCGAAGGCGGCGAGCGTCAGGGCATACGTGGCCAGCGGCGCGCGAGCCGCCGCGAACGCCGCAAGCAAGGCGACGACGCCGAGGAAGGTCCAGGCGCCTCGGGAGAGGCTCTCGTTCACGCGGTGGCGGTGGCGGCCGACCGCCTGCGCAGCACCACGAACACCAGGCCCGCCAGGCCGATGCCCGCGATGAGGAACAGGATCACGCTGCGGCGGATCTTCGCCCGCTTGATGTCCGCGGGCTTCAGCTCACGACCGTGCTGATCGAGATAGCGCGTGGAGAGGAGCTTCGTGCGGATCGCACCACCCCCGATCGACGTGATGCGCATGCGCTTCACGATGTGGTAGGTCGGGTCGTTGTCATGCACGTTGCCGCGGCCCGCGTCGATGCCCGGCGCGGCGGCGAACCACGCGGGCGGCTTCTTCATCAGCGCCTGGACCGTCTTCCAGCGCGTGGTCTTGGGATCCTCCAGGCTCTTGCGGAAGCTCGCCAGCATGTCGTCGCGCACGGCGATCACGGTGGTGCCGTAGTGGTGCACGGGCACAGCCTGGCCGTGGCTGCACCAGAGGAGGTCCCAGCTCGGCTGCGGTACGGAGATGATGTGCCACCAGTGCTGGGCGCCTGCCTTGGGCGCGGGCTTGCCTTGCGTCTTCGCCTTCGGCGCGGGCAGCGGCTTCTTGGCCGGGGGCAGGAGGATGCTCTGGCCGATGTGCAGGTTCTTGGGATCGAGGCGCGGATTCAGCGCCACGATCTCCTTCCAGCGTGCGGCCTTGCCGAGCTTGGCCTTCGCGATGGTCTCGAGCGTCTCGCCCTTGGCAATCGCGTGCACGCGCGTCGTGTAGTCCGCGTAGGGGCCGAAGTCGAGGACGACGACCATCTGCCTGCTGTGGTGATCCTCCGGCATGATGTCGGCCGCCGCGGGCGCCGCCGCCAGGAGCAGGACGAACAGGGTCAGGGCCGCACGTCGCATCGCACACCTCCTTGCAACCCACCATACGCACGCACGGAGGTGGAGCAAGGCGTCAGGACTCCAGGCGAGCGCGCGTCGAATTTCGATTCTCGTGTTTTCTCGTGAACCCTTCGTCCGCGAAGTGCGTCTTCCTGTCCTGAGACAAGCGGACGGGGCTAGACCCGTTCGTTCACCAGGAACCATCGAAGAAGAAGCAACACCATCGGAGGCGCGCACGTGATAGCGCACGACCAACCCAGAGGACGGAAAGGATTGCCCGGCACGTCGCACGACCGCTTCGTGCGCGACGGCAATCCGTATGCGTCCAACCCTCCGATGAGCCCCCGTCCGGTGTGACGGCACGTCCCGCGTCGGGATGTCCTGGGCCTCGGAGGCATGCCTCCGAGGCCTTTCGCGTTTTGGCGCGGGATGCCCGGAGCCGGAAGGGGGTGATCCCTACGTCCGGGGCCCGTGGACCAGGGCCCCGGGCCCACACGTCATTCGTTCGGCGGCGTCAGCCGGCGGCGTACCCGGCCTTCGCTTGGCGAATCGGTTCGGGGCGTCCCGACACGGGTTCTGACCGCGTCGTCGTTCCTCGGCCCATCGCCAGTAGCTCAACGGGTAGAGCGCCGGTCACACCGGAGGTTGGAGGTTCGAGTCCTCCCTGGACAAGCCACGAGTAGCTCAACGGTAGAGCATCAGATTGAGGTTCTGACTGTTGCGGGTTCGAGTCCCGCCTCCCACCACCGTCGCAAATCGCGGGGTTTGACGGTCCCGCTCCTTCCGCGGATCGGGGCGGCGTGTCCAACGCGCCGGCCGGCAGCGGTCGACCGTGCAACGGCTGCCCAGAGGCGGCTCGCGCGCGGGAGGCTGCGTCCGGCACCGGGTCGGCGGCCTCGCAATCCGAATCGTCCGGGTGCGCTCGAGCGCGTCCCACCCAGCGTTCATGTTCCGAGCCAGCGAGGAACATGCCCCGAGCTTGTCGAGGGGCACGTCCTCCCCACGTGCATCAGGGACACCAACGCCGCGGTGCGCCGCGTGGGCCAAGGCACCGGGACATCGGGTTCCGCCGCCGCGATGGGGCGCCGCGACGCCAGCGTCGCTCCGGTCCGCACTTCTCGGGCAGCCAACCGGTCACCCGTTCGGGTGACCTCAGGCTGCCCCTACATCTTCGCGCGGGCAGGGTGCCCGTGCGTGCACGCCAACCCCATGAGGAGCACGACGATGTTCCACAACATCCACATCAAGCAGCACGAGCGCGGTCTTCGCTTCCGTAGTGGAGACTTCCACGGCCTCGTCGGCGCGGGCCCGTACAAGCTCGGTGCGTTCAAGCGCCTCGTCCTGCGCGAGAAGCTGCAGGTCGTCAATACGCTCGACACGCGCGTGCGGCACCCGCTCCTGGACGTCATCGTCAAGGACGAGGGCTTCCGCAAGGCCGTGCACGTCGTGGACCTCAAGGACACGGAGCGCGCGCTCGCCTGGAAGGACGGCCGCCTGGCCTGGATCCTGGGCCCGGGTCGCCACGTCTTCTGGAAGGAGCCGTACGCGCTGGAGTTCGAGGTCTTCGACATCGAGGCCGAGCCGCGTTTCGAGCACGCCCAGCTGGACGTGGTCCTACGCCACGCGGATGCGCGCGCGCACCTCGCGGGCGTCGAGGCTGCCCCGCGCGAGGAGGTGATCCTCTTCCGCGAGGGTGCGGCGCTCACGCGCTTTCGCGAGGGCCGCTTCGTCTACTGGCGTGACGCCGGCAAGGTCGAGGTCCAGAGCGTCGACCTGCGCGAGCAGACGGCCGACGTCGCGGGCCAGGAGATCATGACGCGCGACAAGGTCACGCTGCGCGTGAACCTCGTCGTGACGAGCTGCGTCGTCGACGCACTCGCCGCCGTCACGGTCGTCCACGACTGGGCCCAGGCCCTCTACCGTGAGGCGCAGCTCGCGCTGCGTGCCGCCGTCGGCGCGCGCACGCTCGACACGCTCCTGACGGACAAGGAGGCCGTCGGCGACGAGATCCGCGGTGTGCTCGCGAAGCGCGCCGAGGCGTTCGGTGTCGAGGTCCGCGGGGTCGGTCTTCGCGACCTGATCCTGCCGGGCGACATGAAGTCCATCCTGAACCAGGTCATCACGGCGCAGAAGCAGGCCGAGGCCAACGTGATCAAGCGCCGCGAGGAGACGGCAGCCGCCCGTAGTCAGGCGAACACGGCAAAGCTCCTCGCGGACAATCCGGTGCTGGCGCGGATGAAGGAGCTGGAGCTCCTTCAGGAGATCCTCGCCGGTGCCCGCACGGCCTTCGTGTTCGGTCGTGGCGATCTGGCAACCCAGGTACGCACCCTGATCGACCGAGAGGGGTGATCCACACGCCGCCGGTCCTGCGGGACCGGCGGCGTGTTCTGCGTCTAGGTCGCCCCTACCCGTCCTTCTTGGCGGCGGCCTCTGCTTCGTCGAAGCGCGGCTTCCAGCGCTTCACGAGGTCCTGGTAGACGGGCGCGGCGAAGCCCTTCGTCGTCTTGACGTGCTCCACCAGCGCCGGGCGCATCCGCTTCGTCAGCGCCAGCGTCTGCTCGAGCCGGGTCTTCTCGTCGCCCGTCGCTGCCGCGGCATCCGCCTCGAGCTCGGCGATGCGCTTGTCGAGCTGCTCCAGCTCCTTCTGCGCCCCGTCGACGCCCAGCGCGACGGCATCCTCCATCGCCTGCCAGCGGAGCATCGCCTTCGCGTAGGTCGCGTAGTTCCAGCGCGTGCCCTGGCCCAGCGCCATCGCGCCCCGCACATCGTCGCCCGCCGCCAGCACCCGCTTGTGCGCCTCCAGCAGCTCGCCGAGCGTCTTGTCGTCGAGATCGACGTCACGTGCGGGCTCCGGGCCGGAAGGCCCCTCCTCGGGCGGCGGCGTGTCCGGGCCGGGCTTCGGCTTCGCCGGGCCCTCGCCGCCTCCGCAGGCGGCGAGCACTCCGAGGAGCAAGGCAAGCAGGAGCGGGATCCGTGCGGTCATGGCGCCTCCAGTGGCCGACGGAGGCGAGCATACACCTCGCATCCGGGCCGGCCACGGAGCCGCCCCGGCGGCGTTCACGGCGGAAGCGTACGCACTTCAGCGGGCGCGCTCTGGCGCCGAAGGGAGGGACAAGGGGTATGCTGCCCCGAGGTCGACCCCGTGCATGCCCATCCCGCCACCTCCAGCGCGCGCGCCCAGCGCCGAAGTCCTCGGCAGGGGGGCTGGACCATCTGGGAGACGCTCGTCGCCGTGAACGTGCTGGGGATGGCCGCCCTGCTCATCGGCGGCCTCTTCGCCTCCATGGAGGATGCCCGCCACCGGGCGCAGGCCCGCCAGGTTGCGCGCGGCGATCTCCAGCGCAACCTCGAGGCCCTTGCCACGGTGCTCCGCCGCGCCGACCTGCGGACGCTCGACGGCTTCGACAGCGCGGGGCGCAGCGCGCGTCCCCTGTTCGCGCGAGCGACCATCGAGCGCGACGGCACCCGCACGGTCGGTCCGCGCGAGGAGCTGCGCTGGTCGGCGGTGTCCGCCGACGTGCCCGGCGTCGCCTCGCCAGGGCGCATCGTGCACGTGCGCGAGGGGGCCGAGCAGATCCTGGCGGAGAACGTGCCCGGCGGACAGTTCACCGTGCGCTGGGACGGGGGCATGCTCGTCGTGGAGCTCGCGACCTATCACGTGGTCGGCGACCACGCGCAGGTGGTTCGCGGCAGCACCGCCGTGCTCGTCCGCAACTGACCGGGCGCGGCCCGCTATGATCGCGCGCTCCTGACGGAGCGTCTCATGGTCGAACCGACGGATTCCGGCTTCTTCCGCCTCCAAGGCCAGCTCAAGCGCGAGAAGCGCCTGACCGAGGCCAGCTATGCCCTGCACACGACGCTCGATCTCGATGAGATCCTCGAGATCATCCTGAGCGCTGCGTGTGACGGGGTCGAGGCCGACCGCGGGACCGTCTTCGTCGTCTCGCGCGACGACGCGGAGATCTGGTCGCGGATCGTCGGCGGCGACGAGCGCCTCGAGATCCGCCTGCCCCTCGGCCAGGGCATCGCCGGCACCGTGGCCCAGACGGGCGAGACGATCCGCATCCACGACGCCTACGCCGACGAGCGCTTCGACCGCAGCTGGGACGAATCGTCCGGCTACCGCACGCAGCAGATCCTCTGCAAGCCGATCGTCAGTCGCGAGGGCAAGACCGTCGGCGTGTTCCAGCTCCTCAACAAGAAGGCCGGCGACTTCGACGACGCCGACGAGACGTACCTCGACGCTCTCTCCATCCACGCGGCGCTCGCCCTCGAGAACGCGCGGCTTCACGCTTCGGCAATCGAGAAGGAGCGGCAGGAGCGCGAGATCCTCCTCGTCCAGGAGGTGCAGCGGGCGTACCAGCCCGAACGAGCCACGCTCGAGGTGGACGGACTGCACGCCGCCGGCATGAACATCCTCTGCGAGGACGCGAGCGGCGACTACTACGACTTCATCCCGCTCGAGGACGGCCGCCACGTGGTCGTCATCGGCGACGTCTCGGGACACGGGCTGAAGTCGGCGCTGGTCATGGCGCAGGCGCGGGCGTTCCTGCGCGCCTTCACGACCACCGTCACGCCGCTCGTGAGTGTCCTGAATCGCCTCGACGCGTGCCTCGCCGAGGACCTGTCGCGCGGTCTGTTCATGTGCATGTTCGTCGCCGTCTGTGATCCGGCCACGGGGCGCATCGAGTGGTGCAACGCCGGTCATCCGCCGGCTCTCCTGCGCCGCGCGGACGGCACGCTCCAGACGCTGGATCCGACGGGTCGCATCC
>JASJDY010000102.1 GCA_030065025.1 Planctomycetota bacterium | reverse complement strand
GCGCCCTCCAGCGGCAGCCCAAGCGTCGGCGTGCGCACGCAGAACGCGAGCAGCAGGAGGGCGGGCAGGAGCAGACGCAGGCGTAGCACGAGGGTTGTCCCTGCCTCAGGAGGTCGGTTCACCGAGCCCCCCCATTGACCACGAGGCCACGCGCTCGCCCTCCCGTACACGCTCGCTCATCGGCGACGGCCGCAGGGCGCTCGTGGGTCGAGCGCGTGTGCGAGCGGGAGCGCGAGACTCCCCGGCATCCACCTGTCTGCTGCGAGACCGAACCCCAGGGATCCGTAGGGGCCGCTGGGAGGCGGACGCGTAGCGTTCGCCGAATCTCGGCCCGGCCCGTCCATGTTCCCTGGGATCGTTCTCACCCGGTCCGCGCTGACTAGCGCACGGTCCCAAGGAGGATCAACGGGCCGGGCGGAGATTCGCCTTCGACTCGCTCCGCCCCTTCGACTCGCTTCGCTCGCTCAGGAACTGCGTCTCGCTCAGGCTCCCAGCCGCCCCTACAGGTCCACGGCGTGCGTACGCAGGCCTTGGATCGGCCTACAACCTGGGCCCGCCCTTGATGGCCTTGCCGAGGTTCTTCTTGTACCAGAGCAAGGTCTTGGCGAGGCCCTCGGCGATCGTCACACGCGGGCGGTAGCCGAGCACCTCCTGCGCCTTGAGGATGTCGGCGAGGCTGTGGCGCACGTCGGAGGGCCGCGCCTCCTTCGCTTCGTGCTCGATGTCCCGCTCGAGGAGCTGCGTGAAGCCGTTGAGCAGGCCGGCGACGCTCATGCGCGCGCCGGAGGCGATGTTGAAGACCTCGCCCTCCGCCTTCGGCGCCGTGCACGCGAGCCGGAACGCGTCGACGACGTCGCTCACGTACACGAAGTCACGCGACTGCTTGCCGTCGCCGTACACCTCGGCCTTCTCGCCCTTGAGGATCGCGGCGCTGAAGCGACCGATGACGCCCGCGGAGGGGCCGTCGGTCGCCTGGCGCGGACCGTAGACGTTGAACAAGCGGAGGCACACGGTCTCGAGCCGGTACGTGGCGTAGAAGACGCGGGCGAGCTCCTCGCCCAACAGCGCGGCGGCACCGTACGGGTTGTACGGCGAGGCCAGCATGGACTCCTCCTTGGGCAGCACGGGGCTCTCGCCGTAGACCGCACAGGAGGAGGCGTAGATGAAGCGCTTGACCTTGAGGTCGCGCGCGGCCGTCAGGGCATTGAGCGTGCCCTCGAAGGCCACCCGCAGGCACTCCTCGGGGTTCTTCACGGAGGACTCGACGCCGACGCGTCCCGCCAGGTGAAGCAGGTAGTCGCAGCCGCGAGCGGCCTTGCGCACCAGCTTCTCGTCGCACACATCGCCTTCGGCGACGCGTACCTCGGTCTGCTTGTAGTCCTGGACGTTCCTCTTGTTGCCCGTGGAGAAGTCGTCGAGGACGACGACCTTGTCACCGTTGGCAACGAGAGACTCGACGATGTTGGCACCGAGGAATCCGGCACCGCCCGTCACGAGGTACTTCGCCATGCGTACTCCAGCCGTGGAGGCGCCACCGTCCCGCACCACGAATGCGCCGCAGGCGCACGCCTCCCAGGGTGCGAGAAGGTAGTCCGCTGGCCCGGAAAACCCCAGTCAAATCGCGTCTGGCGGAACCCCGGCGGCCCGCAGAAGCCGAGAATCCGGGCTCGGAAGCCGGCGCGGCCGCGCGAAGCCCCGGACCCAGTCGGCCACGATGCGCTCCGCCGCCCGGCCATCCCAGGCCCTGGGACGGCGGAAGTCGGCCGGGTTCCGAGCCAGAACGCGGTTCACGGCGCCCGAGAGGCGCCGCGGATCGGTTCCGGCCACGACATTGCCGCCGTAGGCGACCGTGAGCTGGTGCTCCGTCCGGCGGCGCGCCGTCACGCACGGCACGCCGAGCAGCGCAGCCTCGACCTGCAGTCCGCCCGAGTCCGTGATCACGAACGCGCTTCCGGAGACGAGGCCCAGGAAGTCGAGATACGGCCGAGGCGGCCCGACGCGTACGCCGTCACGCTTCAGCGCCGGCAGCAGACCGAGCGCAGCCAGGCGCTTGCGTGTGCGTGGATGGACCGGGAACACGACGGGCATGCCGCCGGCGTAGGCGGCCAGTCGCTCGGCATAGGCGGAGAGGCGCCTGGGATCGTCGACGTTGGCCTGCCGGTGCAGCGTGGCGACGACGTACGGCGCACCCCACGTCCGCTTGCGCCAGCGCTCCGCCGCCCGGTCGATCTGCGGTCGGAACAGGTGCAGCGCGTCCGCCATCACGTTGCCCGGCTTGCGGATGCGCGCGCGCGCGACGCCTTCGCGACGGAGGTTCTCTTCGGCCATCGGCTCGCTCAGATACAGCCGGTCGCTCATGTGATCCACGAGGACGCGGTTGCGCTCTTCCGGCATGTCGCGCTCGAACGAACGCAGTCCGGCCTCCACGTGGGCCAGCGGCAGGTCGAGGCGGTACGCCGCCAGGGCAGCCGCCAGCGTGGAGTCCACGTCCCCCACCACCACGACGAGCGAGGGACGGCGTGCTTCCAGCTCCGCGCCGATGCGCTCGGCGAGTCGCGGCACCCGCTGCGTACGTGGGGCGCGCAGCCGCACGACCGGAGCAGGGAGCTTCAGGTCGGCGGCCATGTCGCGCGAGAGCGCGCGAGCGGTGTGCTGACCCGTGTCGATCCACTGCAGCTTCCGCCCGGCGGCCTTCGCGGCCCGGACGAGCGGGGCGAGCTTGACGTAGTTCGGCCGTGTGCCGGCGACCGCGATCCAGGGCCCGCGGCCCTCCGCGCCTCGGCGCCGGCGGGTCATCCGTTGGAGGGCGCCGTCGCCGCGAGGCGCTCGCGATACCAGGCGATCGTGCGCTCCAGGCCGTCGCGCAAGGGGACCTGCGGCTCCCAGCCCAGCGCGCGCGCCTTGTCGATCAACGGCTCGCGACGCTTGGGGTCGTCCTCCATCGCCTCCTGGTGGACGATCTCGCTGTTGCTGCCCGCGATCTCGATCACGAGCTTCGCGAACTCGAGAATGGTGATCTCGCCGGGTCGGCCGACGTTGACCGGCGTGCCGTCGCCGTGCTCGAGCACGGTCAGGATCCCGCGCACGGTGTCTTCGACGTAGCTGAACGAACGGGTCTGCTGCCCGTCGCCGTGGACGCTCAACGGCTCGCCCGCCAGCGCAGCCTTGACGAACGCGGGCAGCGCCCGGCCGTCGTCGATGTCCATCCGGGGGCCGTACGTGTTGAACAGCCGCACGATCTGGGTGTCCATGCCGTGCACGTTGCGGTAGGCCGTCGTGATGGCCTCGCCGAAGCGCTTGGCCTCGTCGTACACGCCGCGCGGTCCCACGGGGTTCACGTTGCCCCAGTAGTCCTCGGGCTGAGGCGTGACGGCCGGGTCGCCGTAGACCTCGCTCGTGCTCGCGAAGAGGAACTTCGCCTCCTTGGCGCGCGCGAGACCCAGCGCATTGTGCGTGCCGATGCCGCCGACCTTCATCGTCTGGATCGGGTAGCGCAGGTAGCCCAGCGGCGAGGCGGGGCTGGCGAAGTGCAGCACGACATCGACCCGGCCCGTGACGCCGAAGCCGTCGGAGATGTCGCGGTTCACGAAGGCGAAGTCGTCGCGGCCTTCAAGATGGCGGATGTTGTCGAGGCTGCCGGTGATCAGATTGTCGACCGCCGTGACGCGGTCGCCGCGCGCCAAGCAGGCGTCGCAAAGGTGCGAGCCGATGAAGCCCGCCCCACCGGTGATGACCACATGACCCATGGGCTCTCCTCAGGCCGACAGCATCTCGTCGAGGAAGCTTGTCGTGTACTCCCCGCGCACGAAGTAGGCGTCGCGGATGATGCGGCGGTGCAGCGAGATGTTCGTCTTGACGCCCTCGATGACGTACTCGTCGAGCGCGCGTCGCATGCGGATGATCGCTTCTTCGCGCGTGTCCGCCCACACCAGCAGCTTGCCGATCATGCTGTCGTACGTGGGCGGGATGCGGTAGCCGGCATAGACGTGCGAGTCGACGCGCACGCCGGGGCCGCCGGGCTGGATGTACTTCGTCACGAGACCGGGCGAGGGTGCGAAGTTGTTGTCCGGATCCTCGGCGTTGATGCGGGCCTCGATGGCGTGACCCTTGGGACGCACCTGCTGCTGCTTGCGCCCGAGCGCCTCGCCGCCGGCGATCCGGATCTGGTCCTTGATGAGATCGACGCCGCAGATGAGCTCCGTGACGGGGTGCTCGACCTGGATGCGCGCGTTGAGCTCCATGAAGTAGAACTTCTTGTTGTCGTAGAGGAACTCGACGGTGCCTGCACCGTGGTAGCCGACCGACTTGCAGAGCTTCACGGCGGCGCGCCCCATCTTCGTGGCGTCCGCGGGCGGCACGGCCGGGCTCGGCCCCTCCTCGATCACCTTCTGGTGTCGCCGCTGGACCGAGCAATCGCGGTTGCCGAGGTAGACGCAGTCGCCCTTGCGGTCGGCCATGATCTGGATCTCGACGTGGCGCGGATCCTCCAGGTACTTCTCGATGTAGACGGAGGGATCGCCGAAGGCGATGTCCGCCTCGGCGCGCGCCGTCTGCATGTTCGCCTGGAGCGAGATGTCGTTGTGCGCGATGCGCATACCGCGACCGCCGCCTCCGCTGACGGCCTTGATGAGCACGGGATAGCCGACCTTGCGCGCGACCTCGAGCGCCTCGGCCTCCGACTCCACCGGTCCGTCGCTGCCTTCGACGACGGGAATGCCCGCGGCTTTCGCAGAAGCCTTCGCCTCGGCCTTGTCGCCTACGCGGCGGATCGTCTCCTCGTCGGGCCCGATGAACTCGATGTTGTTCGCGCGGCAGACCTCGGCGAAGTGCGCGTTCTCGGCGAGGAAGCCGTAGCCGGGGTGCACGGCGTCGACGTTCGCGATCTCGGCGGCCGAGATGATCGTGGGGATCGAGAGGTAGCTCTGGGCGCTCGGCGCGGGCCCGATGCAGATGGCCTCGTCGGCGAGCTCGAGATAGGCCGAGTCGGCGTCACCCTGCGAGTAGACGACCACGCTCTCGATGTCGAGCTCGTTGCAGGCGCGGATGATGCGCAGGGCGATCTCACCGCGGTTGGCAATGAGCAGTCGACTGATCATGGGGCGCAGACCTCAGGGGCGGCGGCGGTGGCGGCGGTCAGACGCGCACGCGGAAGAGCGGCTGGTCGAACTCGACCGGGTGACCGTCGTCCACGAGGACCTCGACGACCTCGCCGTCCAGCTCCGCCTTGATCTCGTTGTTGACCTTCATGGCCTCGACGATGCAGACGATCGTCTCTTCCTCGACGCTGTCGCCCACGTCCACGTAGGCGTCGGCGTCTGGGCTCGGACGGCGGTAGAAGGTCCCCACCATCGGCGAGCGGATCTCCTTCAGGTTCGGATCCGGCTTCGCCTCCTCGGCGGGCGTCTCGGCGGCGGGCGCCGGAGCGCCGGCGCCCGGCATGGCCATCATGGGCGCTGCGCCGACGGGCATCCCCGTCATGTGCACCAGCGGCGGGGTGGAGCCCGGCGGCTCCGCCTTGCGCAGGTGCAGCCGCTCACCCTCGCGCTCGATCTCCAGCTCGATGAGACCGTTGTCGTTCATCAGCTGGACGAGCTTCTTGAGCTCGCGTTGGTCCATGCGCCTCCCTGACGTCATTCATGCGCCGACGACCGTTACGCGGCCGCCCGCAAAAAGGTACAGGCAGCGTCGCCCGGTGCGCCACCCTTCGCCCAAGTGTTGGGCGAACAAGGCCTTACGAGGCCGCCCCGGCCTCCACGCCGAGGACCGCCTCGGCGATCTGGACGGCGTTCAGTGCCGCGCCCTTGCGCAGCTGGTCCCCCGTCAACCACAGGTCGACGGCTCGCGGATTGCCCGGGTCCGTGCGAATGCGGCCGACCAGCACGTCGTCCCCATCCGAGGCGTCGCGCGGGGTCGGGAAGGCGAGCGCGGCAGGGTCGTCGACGACGCGTACGCCCGGCGCGTCGGCCAGCCAGGCACGGACCTCGTCCGGACTCACCTCCCGCTCGAACTCGACGTTGACGGCTTCGCTGTGGGCCCGCCGGACCGGCACCCGCACGCAGGTGGCGCTCAGGGCGAGCTCGGGGCGATCGAGGATGCGGCGCGTCTCGCGCACCATCTTCCACTCCTCGGTGGTGATGGCGTCGTCGCCGAACCCCTGCACGAAGGGGATCACGTTCGCGTGGATGGGCGCCGGATACACCTCGGTCACGAGCGGGCTCCCGTCCCGCTCCGCCTGGGCTTGAGACTCCAGCTCGGCCAGCGCCGCCGCGCCCGAGCCGGAAACGGCCTGGTAGGTAGAGACGACCACGCGACGGATGCGGGCCTGCGCCTCCAGCGGAGCGAGCACGACGACGAGGATGATGGTCGAGCAGTTCGGGTTGGCGACGATGCCCTGGTGGGCGCGGCCGGCGTCCGCGTTGACCTCGGGCACCACGAGCGGCACGTCGGGGTCCATCCGGAACGCCGAGCTGTTGTCGACCACGAGTGCGCCCTGGGCAGCCGCGCGCCGCGCGTGCTCCTGCTGCGAAGAGCCGGCCGAGAAGAAGGCCACGTCGACGCCGGCGAAGTCGGCCTGGGCCAGGTCCTCGACGACGTGGTCGACGCCGCCGTACGCCACCGTCTTGCCGGCCGAGCGCGCCGACGCCATCAAGCGCAGCGACTGAATCGGGAACGCACGCTGCTCGAGCACGCGGAGGAACTCCTGCCCCACGACGCCGGTGGCGCCCGCGATCGCGACTGCGTAGCTCATGCCCCCGTCTCCTCCTCGGCGCGGCGCCACGTGCCGGAGCGACCGCCCTCCTTCGTGAGCAGACGTACGGACTCGATGGTCGCCGAGCGATCGACGCCCTTCACCATGTCGTAGATCGACAGGGCGGCGGCGGCGACGCCGCACAGCGCCTCCATCTCGACGCCGGTACGGTCGTGCGCGATGGCCTCGACGCGCACGCGGACCACGTCCTCGTCCTGGGCCTCGAGGTCCACGGAGACCTTGTCGAGTCGGAGCGGGTGGCAGAGCGGGATGAGGTCTGCGGTGCGCTTCGCGCCCTGGATCCCGGCCACGCGCGCCACGGCCAGGGCGTCGCCCTTCTGAAGCTGCCCCCCCATGAGGAGCGCACGGGTCTTCGCCTGCATGCGCACGAGGCCCTCCGCCACGGCGCGGCGCGTGGTCGCGGGCTTGGCGGACACGTCCACCATGTGGGCGCGTCCCTCCTCGTCGAGATGGGTCAGGGATTCGTCGGGCATCCGCGCATGGTACGCGCTGCGGCGTTCAGGCTTCGCGAAGCGTCAGGGCGATGCGGACCTCGTCGACGTCCACGCGGTCTTCGTCGCGCAGATCCGCAAGGGTGCGCGCGACCCGGAGCGCGCGGTGCACGCCACGGGCGGAGAGGCCGAGCCGCCTCGCGCAACGCACGACCTCGCGGCGGGCCGCCTCGGTCGGCGAGACGGCCTCGGGCAGCGCAGCCGCCGGGATCCGTGCGTTCCAGCGATCGCCTTGCCGCGTGCGTGCGCGGCGCAGATCGCCGAGGTCGTAGGGCGACGGCTCGTCCGCGCCGACGAGTCGGTCGGGGTCGACGGGCTGCAGCGAAACCTGCAAGTCGAAGCGATCACGCAGCGGTCCCGAGACGCGCAGCCGGTAGCGTTCGCGTGCGGTGCGCGTGCACCGGCAGCGGTCGGCGACGCCGTGCCAGCCGCAGGGACAGGGGTTGCACGCGGCGACCACGAGCGCCTGCGCGGGGAACTCGGCCCGTCCGGACGCACGCGCGACCGTGATGACGCCGTCCTCCAGTGGCTGGCGCAGAGCCTCGAGCGTCGAGCGCGCGAACTCGGGCAGCTCGTCGAGGAACAGGACGCCTCGGTGCGCGAGGCTGACCTCGCCCGGACGCGGCACGCTTCCGCCGCCCACCAGCCCGGCGAGGCTCGCGCTGTGGTGCGGGGCCCGGAACGGCCGGCGGCGTAGCAGACCGCCTTCGAGCAGCCCGGCGATGCTGTGCACGCGGCTCGCCTCGAGCGACTCGGGCCGGGTGAGCGGCGGCAGCAGGTCCACGACGTGTCGTGCGAGCAGGGTCTTCCCGCAGCCGGGCGGTCCGGACAGGAGCAGGTTGTGGCCGCCGGCGGCAGCGATCCACGCAGCCTGCACGGCGAGCGGCTGACCGCGTACCGCGCTCGTAGACCCGCGCCAGGCCGCCGGCCGCCACGTACCGGGAGGCTGTCGCGGCAGCGTGACGAGGCCGCCGGCGTGACCGATCGCGGCACCGAGCGTCGGCACGGCGACGACCTCGAGACCATCGACGGCGGCCGCTTCGGCCGCATTCGCGGCCGGCACCCAGGCCCGGGTGAGACCGCGCCGGCGGGCGGCCTCGGCTGCCGCGAGCACACCCCGCACGGGAAGCACGCCGCCATCCAACGTGAGCTCCCCCATGCAGAGCACGTGGCTCAGTGCGGCCGCATCACCCGCGAGCCCCTCGGCAGCGAGCACGCCGAGCGCGATCGGCAGGTCGAGCGCTGCACCCTGCTTGCGCGCACCGGCCGGCGCGAGGTTCACGGTCACCGGACGCCACGGCCAAGGCCACCCGCCGTGGAGCACGGCACCGCGCACCCGCTCGCGTCCTTCGCGCAGGGCGCTGTCCGGCAGGCCGACGATGCGGAAGGTCGCGTCGCCACCTTCCTGTTGCGTAGCGACCGAGATCTGTACGTCGACGAGCTCGGCCTGGGCCCCGACGATGGCGGCTCCGGCGATGCGCGTGAAGGCGGGCATACCTCCTCTCGCGCGGGCCGCGGGGCCGGTCACAGGGGACGATTGTCTTGGAACGGACCGCCGGACCCGTTGCTAGCATTGGCCGTTTCCTGCCCCGGCCCGCTAGGAAGTGCCTCCATGTCACGAACAGCCTGCCTCTTCCTCGCGGCCCTGCTGCTGCTGCCTGCGCTGGGCACGCGGCCGAGCAGTGCCGACGACATCGACGAATCGAGCGCGGCAAAGAACGTCGCCACGTTGCTGAAGGCCCAGCCGGGCGACGACCTCCGGAACATCTGGAGCCTGTCGGAGTCGCTGGCTGCCCTGGGGCGCCCGGCCATCAAGCCGCTCCGCAAGGCGGCCCCGGCCTCGAACCCGCCGCAGCGACTGGCCATCGGCCGCGCGCTCGTGTTGCTCTCCGACTACACGAAGGGCCTCGAGGAGCTGCGCAACGTCGTCACGGCCGAGAGCTCGTCCTCCGGGCTGAAGGTCGCCGCGCTCTCCGTCATGGGCGAGGAAGGCGAGCTCGAAGAGGCCGAGTGGCTCGAGGAGCAGATCGACACGACGCTCGACCCCGACGTCAAGCTCGCGATGGCCAAGAGCCTCTGGATGCTCAACAAGACCAACAAGGGCAAGGGCAAGGACGTCATGCTGCAGTTCATGCGCAGCAGCGATCCCGACCTGCGCGCAGAAGGCGCACTGGCCCTGGGTGAGATCGGCGCCGCCTCCGAGGCGAAGACCGTCCTGCGTGAGCTGGAGCGCCAGCCCACCGAGCGCGGCCGTAGCGCCCGCTTCCTGCTGGACATCCTGCGGCTCGAGATGCTGCAGGAGCAGAAGCTCCGGGAGCCCACGCCCCCCAAGGAGGTCGATCCCGCCCGACCCGCGAGGCGCGGCGGCGAGTGGGGTCTGCTCGAGGAGATCCGCAAGCACCTGCGCGAGGCCTACGTCGACGGCGACAAGGTGAAGCAGGAAGCGCTCGAGGACGCGGCGGCCGCCGGCCTGACCGAAGCGCTCGACCCGCACACGAACTACATGTCGCCCAAGGCGAATGCGCAGCTGCTCAGCAACCTCGATCCGTCGTACGGCGGCATCGGGGCCTACGTGTTCAACGACCCGGATCACGCCAAGCGCTTCACGATCAGCCGCCCGATCTACGGCGGTCCCGTGTACCGCGCCGACCTGCGTGCCGGTGACGTGGTCACGGCGATCGGCAGCAAGAGCACGCAGGGCCTCTCGGTCGAGGAATGTGTCAGGCTGCTGAAGGGCCCGCCGGGCACGCAGGTGGTCCTGAGCGTCATGCGCCGGGGCTGGGCCGAGCCGCGCAGCTTCACGATCACGCGTGCCCGCATCACGATCCCCACCACCGCGTACGACATCCTGCCGGGCAAGATCGGCTTCCTGCAGATCATGCACTTCTCGGAGGAGACGGCCCGCGAGGTCGGACGCGTCCTCGACGACTTCGACAGCCAGGGCGTGCAGGGCATCGTCATCGACCTGCGCTTCAACAGCGGCGGCTACCTCCACAGCGCCGTACAGATCGCGAGCAACTTCGTCGAGGGCGGCAAGATCGTCGTCACCGAGAAGGGCCGCGCGGGCGTCTACCCCAAGCGTGTCCACCGCTCCTTGGGCACGGGCAACGGCCGCAAGCAGGTTCCGCTCACCGTGCTCGTCAACCAGGGCACGGCCAGCGCCGGTGAGATCCTCGCCGGCGCCCTGCGCGACCACGGTCGCGCCCGGCTCATCGGCACGATGACGTTCGGCAAGGGCTCCGCGCAGATCCACCTGCCGCTGGACTCACGGCCGGGTGAGCCCTTCACCGACAAGGTGCGCAAGTCCGGGCGCCCGCTGCAGGGCGATCGCTATCGCGACACCAACGGCAACGGCAAGTGGGACCCGGGCGAGCCCTTCACGTCGCGTCCGCGCTCGAACGGCCGCTACGACCCGCCCGAGAAGTTCGTCGATGCCAACGGCAACGGCGTCTACGACGCCGGTGAGCGCTTCACCGACAGCAACCGCAACGGCCTCTGGGACGCAGGCGAGCCGTTCACGGACAAGAACGGCAACGGCCAGTGGGATCCGGGCGGAGCCCTGAAGATCACCGTCGCCTCCTACTACACCCCATCCGGCTTCAACCCGCAGCGTCGTCTCGAGATCGTGGACGGCTCCCCGAAGTGGGTTGGCGGCCTCACGCCCGAGGTCGAGATCGAGCCGACGACGCTGGACCTCTGGGAGGTCCAGGCCCAGCGTGAGCTCGAGTCCACGGGCAAGGTGCGCGAGTACGTGGACAAGCTCTTCGGGCAGGACGAGGCGCTGATGAGCCGACTGGCGCGGTCCGACCGCTGCCAGCCGGACCTGTACCCGGGCTTCGAGGCGTTCTACAAGTCGCTGGACACGCGCCTCGACAACGACGCCGTGCGCTGGCTGGTGCGCTGGAACACGCGTCGCGAGCTCGGTGACCGCCTGGGCCGCGAGCTCGTCGGCGACCTCGTCGACGATGTGCAGCTGCAGCACGCGCTGCTGGACCTGCTGGGCACGCTCGGGATCGACCCGACCAGCATCCCGGACCTGAGCTGCCTCTCGGAGCTCAAGAAGTAGCCGCCGGCCTCCCGCTCGAGCGGTTCGGGAGCCTCACGGGCATCTCGGGCCTGGTCCATGCCGTGACGACCCGCTCCGGCGGGCTGAGCCGTGGCGCCTTCGCGTCGCTGAACCTGGGTCGCGGCTGCGGTGATCGCCTCGCGGACGTCCGTGCGAACCGGGCACGGGTAGCCGCTGAGCTGGGGGCCTCCTC
>JASJDY010000101.1 GCA_030065025.1 Planctomycetota bacterium | reverse complement strand
TCGAGGGTCGAGCGCGAGCGGGATCGCGAGCGCGAGACCTGCGCGCTTCGTCACCGGAACGTCCGGGGGAAGCCGACTCCGCCGCGCCGATCTCGGAGCGGCCCGACCCGGCCGCCTACGATGGGCGACGCATGTCCTCCCACGGCCTCCGCATCCGCTTCGTGCTCGGCACCTGCGTGCTGCTCGGCGCCCTGGGTGCTCTCGCCTGGTTGCTGGCGACCCCGGCCGTCTCGGGCCCTGCGCTGCGTGTGGCCTCCGCGCTCGCCAGCTCGATCGAGACCGACCGACCGGAGGACGTCATCCTCGCCGTCCCGGCGCTGGACGGCATCCAACCCGGCCTCCCCGTCTTCCACCTGGACGGGGAGGAGGAGCGTCGGCCCGTGGCGCACGTGCACGACATGGGATCGGGCGCCACGGGCGCGTGGGTCCACCTGCGCTTCGAGCCGGGGGAGGATCCTGCGGGACCGTGGGGGCTGAGCGTCTATCCGCCGAGCCGCAAGCTGAGCTCCGCCGTGAAGATGGCGGTGACCGACGAGGCGGCGCGACGCTTCAGCCGGGATCTCGGTGATCGCGTCGAGACGATCTGGACCGACCTGCTCCTGCCCGATCTCGAGCGCCGCCTGCCCGGCTTCCTGAAGCGCATCGATCCCACGGAGGACACCGAGGCGCGGGCGGTGATGCTCGCGCTGACCTCGAGTGCCATGAAGCGGCTCGATCCGCTGCTCGAGGGCCTGGCGAAGTGGGTGACGTGGAAGGTCAACCACGAGCTCGACACGCTCGACCGGCTGGGGCTCCTCGTGAAGTTCGTCCGCGGCGACTCCAAGGGGTTGTCGCGCAAGGTGCTCCCGATCGCCAAGGCGGCCGTGCAGTTCTGGTGGAAGGAGAACGAGGCCAACGTGCTCAAGGCCGTCGGTGCCGCCGTCGAGGAGCAGTATCCGGCCATCCGCAAGTGGGTCGCAGGCGAGGTGTTCGATGCAGCGCGCCAGGAGCTGGCCGAGCCCATCTGGAAGGAGCACCGCGAGCGCTTGGAGCGCGAGGGCGAGGCGCTGCTGCGCCGCGCCGCCGACGAGTTCGTGAAGTCTCCCGAGGGCGGCTTCCGCGTGCGCTTCGCCGCCGTGCTGCGGGCCCAGCTCCTGAACAAGAAGACCGCCCTCCTCGTGCTCGAGCGAACGCCGCCCACGCGATGAGCGACACACAACCCGTGCTCAGCGTCAGGGATCTCGCGCTCAAGGCGGGCGGACGCCGCCTGTTCGGCGCCAGCTCGTTCGAGCTGCACGAGGGGCAGCGCGTGCTGCTCGTCGGGCCCTCGGGCAGCGGCAAGTCGCTCTTCGCCGACCTGCTGCTCGGCTTCGCCGGGCCGGGCACGCCGGGGATCGAGGTGGAGGGGCGCATCGAGCTCGACGGCACGTCGCTGCTCGGCCGTCCGCCCGAGGTGCGGGACGCGCGCGTCGGCGCCGTGTTCCAGCTCCAGCGCTCCGGCCTCTTCGACGACCTCACGATCGAGCAGAACCTCCAGTTCGGAAGCCGCGATCGCCGTGCGCGTGACCGCGTGGCGGAGGAACTGAACCTCGACGAGCTCGACCGGCGCATCACCGTCTGCTCCGGCGGCGAGGGGGTGCGCATCGCCATCGCGCGCACGCTCCTGCGGGGCGCCGGAGTGCTCGTCTACGACGAGCCCACGACCGGGCTCGATCCCGTCAACGTCGCCCAGGTCGTCGAGGCGATCCGCGCTTCGCACCGCCGGCTGTCGTTGATCATCACCCACGACTACGCGGCCTTCGACGGCCTCGTCGACGTGATCCTGTTCCTCGACCCGGTCGAGCGTCGCATCCGCACGCTCGAGCCGGGACCGGAGTCGATGGAGCTGCTGCACGCAGCATTGGCCGCCGGCAGCCCGCCGGAGCGCGAGGCCGAGGCGCGCAGGCCGGGCCTCCTGAGCCGCCTGGCGAGCGGCTGGCACGGCCTGGCGGTCGGCACGACGAACGTCCTCCAGGATTGGCTCGCGCTGTTGACGACGCCCTCCGCGCTCCTGCGGCTCGCGCATCCCCTCGACGGTCCACGCATGCGTCAGGCCCTCAGGCGCGACGTAGCACCAGGGGTCCTGGTCTTCGTGGGCCTCAGCGCGATGCTCGTCGCGCTCACCGGCACGTACTTCCTCTTCGAGCGGCTACCCAAGCGGGTGTGGACCGAGCCCATCATCCAGGACGACCTCGTCACGGGACTCGGCCTCATCTACGTCCGCGTCGCGCTGCCGCTGATGGTGTCGGTGCTGCTCGCGGCCAAGCTCGGCGCTTCGGCGGCGGCCCAGCTCGGGCACATGAGCCTCACCCGGCAGCTCGACGCCCTCGAGCTCCTCCGCGTGCCACGCCGCCGGCACCTCCTGCTGCCGACGGCGGCCGGCCAGCTCGTCTCGTCGTGGATCAGCACCGGCGTGGCCGTCGTGCTGGCCTACGTCACGTCGCTCACCGTGTTCCTCGTCACCCATCCCGGCTACTCCGTGACCTACTTCCGGGAGGCCTTCGTGAAGGAGCTGGACGGCGAGATCGTGCTGTGGGTCCTCGCCAAGACCGCGGTGAGCGCGGTCGGCGTCGCCGCCGTCGCCTACCGCATCGGGACGCAGCCGAAGCGCGAGCCGGAGGAGGTGATCCGCGGCATCCACCGGACGCTGCTGCGTGCGCTCCTGCTCGTGCTCGCAGTGCATGCCGTCTTCGCGTTCCTCGAGTTCTGAGGCGTTCGGCGTGGAGGGGGTTCGCAAGCTGCAGTGGGTGGGCATCGTGCTCGTGGCGGCCAGCGCGTTCTGGCCGACGCTCGACGTCCGTGCGTACCCCGGTCATCCGCCGCCTCCCTCAGGACGGACCGGAGCGATCCTCGGCGGCGCGCGTGAGGTGCCGGCCCACGAGATCGGCACCGCCGTGGTGGAGGCGGTACGCGGTCCCGAGCGCATCCAGCCGCTGTGGGAGTCGCGCCGCTGGTACCCGTGGTACCTGGCGCCCATCTGGGGGCTGGCCCTGCTCCTGGCGGCCGGTCGCATACGCCGGCGCATCGTCGGCGGGCTCGTGCTCCTGCTGACAGTGGGGCTGATCGCCTTCGAGGCCGCCTACCTCAGGGCGGAGTATCTCGCCTTCTTGCCCGGTTGGCTGGGCCGGCTGGAGCTCGGCGGCGCGTGGCTCTTCATCGTGGCCGTGCTGCTCTACCGTCGACGCGGAGACCGGCGGATCGGCGCGGTGGAGGCCACCTGCGCCGCGCAGGCCCTCTTGGGCTTCGTTCACGGCCTGACGCTGCCCGCGACCATGTTCCGCCAGTGGCTGCCGGGAAACGAGGCGCAGGAGGTCCTCGGGGCCGTGCTTCACAACTTCCCCGCCCCGTTCTGGATCGGGATGGGTGGGCTGCTCATCATGAGCCTGCCCGTCTACCTGCGACGGAGGTCCCACGGGAGCGGATCGCGGGAAGAAGGGCGGTAGACTCGGAGTCCATGGGTCTGGCTGGGAGGGAGCATTCCGTGCGCATCGCGATCCTGTTGGTCCTCGCTTGCGGTCTGGTGGGGTGTACCTCTGCGGGCGGTCTGCCGGGCCTGTCCTCGGCCTGCGATCCGGCCGACGACGAGTGCCCCCCGGTCGAGCCGATCCGGATCGCGGGCCATCAGGAGCCCGTCTACCGGACCATCCAGCAGCCCATCTACGAGGAGCGACGCACGCCCGTGTGGGGTGAGAAGACCGTGCCCGTCTTCCAGACCCGCCGGAAGCCCGTGACGATCACGCTCCCTGACGCCTGCGGTGATTGCGACCGCGTCGTCGAGCTGTGGGACACGGAGGAGCAGGTGCAGGTCGGCGTGCGCCGCGTGCCGGCGTGCATCGGCTACAAGGTCGAGAAGGTCCAGGTGGGCTCCTGCCCGAAGCGCGTCCTCGTCGGCTGGCGCACGGTGGAGGAGCACGACCCGTGCGCTCCGGCACCCGTGCAGTGTCCGTAGGGCAACTCGCCCGATCGGCCGATCATCCAACGATGTGTATGCGCGAGGGGCTGTAGGGGCGGCCGGAGGCTGCACGCGAAGGGTGCAGCCGAACGCCCGCCCGGACCCGCATGCTCCAACGACGTGCGTGGTCGGACGATTCACCTCGGTCAGCGGCCACGATCATCCGGCGACGTGTCCCCACCGTGGCGCCTGTAGGGGCGGGTTGAGCTCGGCCCTTGGGCCGAGCGGAATACCCGCCCGGGTCGAATGCTCCAACGACGTGCGTGGTCGCTGACCTACACCTCGGTCGGTTGCTTCGTGTGCAAGTGCAAGTGCAAGTGCAAGTGCAGGTGCAAGTGTCCGCAGCCGCTTCGCGGCTACGGAATCCACAACCCCAACACGAGATCCCCCTGATCCCCATCGCCGTTGAGGTTGCGCCCCTCCGTGGCCTCATCGCGCAGGAACGCCCACAGGCGACCGATCTCGGTCACCGGTACCGACAGGCGTGAGCAAGGCAGCCCGCGCTGCAGCTCGTTCCCGGCGAAGTCCAGCACGCGGAACAGCACGTCCGTCGACGAACCGTTGTCGTCGTAGTCCTGGCCCGTGTACGCCTCGTCCGCCGTGAACCCGATGCGCCCGTCCGCCACGGCGCAGTGGTCGCCGCCGCCGTCGAGCAAGCGCACGACCGAAGGCGCGTTGAACGAGATGTAGGCGAAGAAGATCTCCGTCGCGTTCCCGTCGGAGTCGAGATCACCGTTCGCCTGCTCCGTCAGTCGCAGGACCACGCCGCGGTCGCTGTTGAGCGCGTCCTCGCCGTACAGACCCGTGAGCGGGAAGGTCGGCGTGGTGGACGGCACCACCTCGGGGTTGTGCACGACGGGCATCGGAGCCGCCGCCGTGTCCACGAGCAGGTAGGCGAAGTCGATCGCTCCCGAGCCGTTGATGTCCACGTTGCCGTTCGCGACCTCGTTCACCGTGAGCGCGATCCAGCCCGGCGCGAGCTGGACCATCGAGCCCCCGAGATCGAGTGAGACGCCGGTCAGCGGGATGCCTGGGAAGTTGATCATGAGCGGAGTGGACACCGGCGCGGGCACGGTGTGATCGGTCCAATAGACGATCTGGAGATCGGCGCCGCCGTCTCCGTCCCCGTTCGTCCCAGCGGCCGGATCCGCGCGCGGGGCTTCGCTCGCGGTGAAGAACATGCGGTTCACGTCGTAGAGGAGCGGCGATCCGGGCACCGAGTTGATCGGGCCCGCAGCACCGACGGGGATCGTCTCGGCCTGGAGCGTCGAGTCGTAGAACGCCGCCACCATCCCGATGACGAAGTCCCCGTTCCGGTCGTTGCCGCCGGCACCGCCCGGCGGGAGGTTGTTCGAGACCTCGTCGATGTAGTAGCCCGCGAATCCGCTGCCCGTGATCCCGAAGCCGCCGGTCGGATCGACCGGCGAGGGCGCTTGCGCGGGGACGGCCTGGACACCGGCGAACGAGGTGAAGAAGGCCGGGGCGCCCGTGCCGCCGGTCTGCAACTGGTTCGCGATCGCCACGTAGGTGTCGGCCTGGTCGCCGTCGAGGTTCGCGTCGAAGAGTATGGGGCCGCCGGCCTCGGTCGTCAGCCACGCGCCCTGCTGCAGGTCCACCGTGTGGTACCGCAGGCCCAGCGCGGGACCGGGGGCGAGGCTGTGGAAGACGACCTGGTTGAACTCGTGGACCGGGCCGGGGAAGAGCGGGTCGACGTAGCCGAAGAAGGAGTCGGCCGTGTCGGCGTCGACGTTGATCACCGTGCCGCCGAGGCCCTCACCCGCCTCGGCGTACTTCACCAGGATCTGCTCCTGGGCGAAGCCGACGATCGCCGAGGCGCCCCCGTAGGTGTTGGTGACCGGCAAGGGGCTCACGCCCGGAAGGACGTACGACACCATCGTGTCCGTCTGGTCGACGTCGGCCCCGCCGAGCGGCGGGATCGGGTTCTCGCCGTTGGTCGCATTCAGGTTGCGGTTCTCGTCCGCTTCGAGCGTGAACCAGGCGAGCACGCCGGCCTGCCCGAGCACCGGGCGCACCCGGCCGCCGCCGACACCCCCGACGTCCATCGAGACGGTGGGCGTCCCCTGCGTCAGGACGCCCGACACGGCGTCATAGAGGACCATCACGCCGTCGTCCGCGAGCCCGTCGCCATTGAGCGGCCCCGCGTTGTCCTCCGCCTCGCCTCGCGAGAACACGACCGTCTGGTCGATCACGCCGTAGCGGTTGCTGCGGGGCGGCGCCACGCCCGCGATCGCGGGGTAGATCACCAACGGCTGGGGCAGCTGGATCACGACGGGTGCGTTGACGCCGTCGTTGACCTCGAGGACGAGGAGGTAGCTGCCCTGCGTGAGCGGCGCCTGGAGGTCGACGTCGACGTCCTGCTGTGCTCCGTCGCCATCCACGCCCGTGAAGAGCACCGTCTGGTCGCCCGTCGTGCCCGGGTCGCCGTCCGCATCCGCGATCAGGCGGACGCTTGCAGCATCGTCGTCGTTCGAGACGAAGGAGAGGGTGAAGCTGTCGCCCAGGAGGCCTGCCACGCCCAGCGTGGGCGCGACCAGGGTCGCCTGGGGCGGGTTGTTGCCACCGGGAGGCGGTCCGCCGCCCGTGCCGCCACCACCACCGCCGCCGCAGGCGATGAGGACGAGAGGGAGCAAGAGGGCCGGGACGACGCGCCATCGGCGTCGGGTCGCTGCGCGCATGGAGGTTCCTCGGTAGGGAAGCCCTGGCCCCGAACCATGATCCCCCGGCTCCGGGACGCCACAACACGAGGCTGGAGAAGGGTTCAGGTTCGTGAACGGTTTCGGTCGTTCAGGCCGGGCACCCCAGGAGGGTCGGACGCGTCGCCCGCGATCTTGTGCCGCAGGCCCCGAATTGGAACGGGCCCCGGCGAGCGTGTGCTCGCCGGGGCCCGTGATGGGCTTCGATCGGGCCTACGGGGCCGTGTTCGGCGGGAACGGACAGGTGCCGCCCTGCTGGTCCGAGGTGTCGATCGTGAAGTTCGGCACGAACGTGCGCTCAGCGACGATCGCGCAGCCGGTCGAGATCGCGCCGAGGACGACGCCCTGGCCCGGAGCCGCCGTGCTGCGGACGGTGATCACGTACTGCGCGTCCGAGACGGTCACCTCCGTGGTGGCGGTCGGAAGCGTGCCGCCCGTGCCGTCGCCGCGGTCGATGATCGCCTGACGGATCTTCTGCTGCGTCGGGGCATCCGACGTCTGGCCGACCGGGTCGATGAACGCGTCCTGGAACGTCGCGAGGATCGTGTAGTCCACCGTGCGCGAAGCGGGCAGGACCACGGCCTCGTCGCGACGCGCGTACGTCAGCGGACCGGGCGCGCCGGCCACGTCGGTCGGGAACTCGACCTCGACGTCGGCGGGCGGCGTCTGGTCGGACCAGTACGTCGGGATCTGGACCCCCGTCACGGCGAAGGCCGTGTCGGGCGCACCCGGCGCGATCTGGATCACGTCCTCGTTCGCGGGGATCGCCTCGACGTTGAGGTCGAACTTGAAGACGGCCGTCGGCAGCGCGGGACGCTGGTCCAGCGGCACGACACCACCGGGCGTGGGCGTCTTGTAGGGCGAGTCCGTGTCGCCGGGGATCGGGTCGATCCACCCGCGGATGCGCTCGACGAGGTCGTCCGTCACGGTGTTCTTGATGTTGCTCTCGTCGGCGCCCTGCACGTCGGCGGGGTTGAAGGGCCACACGGTGCCGAGGTTGTAGACGCCGGGGAAGAGGTCCTGCGCGCCGCTCGGGGCGATCGAGGTGATCTCGGGCGTCGTCAGGCGGCTCACCGCGTTCATCCAGAACCAGGGCGCCGGGTTCGACTGCACCTTGGTCAGGTCGCTCGGGTCGAAGTCGTCGGCGGGGATGTCCGAGTCACGGTCCCCGTTGACGCCCGTGTCGCCGGGCTTCGTGTCGAGACCGCCCGCGGTGGGCGAGCCGAGGAGGAGCACCTCGACGTCGAGGGCGTTCAGCGCCTCGATGGCGTCCTCGATCGTGTGCGCGTTGGTCGGCGAGACCGCGCCACCGGGCGTGCCCGTGCGGCGCGCGCGGATGACCGTGGAGGGGTTGCCGAAGATGACCTGGGCGCCGCCGTCGAAGGCGAGCGTCAGGACCGTGCGCGGCTCACGCGGCGCATCGGGCGCACCGTCCGAGCTCGAGACCGTCTGGCTGTCCGAGAGGTCGAGGTTGACGCCCGTGCCGGGACGGGGCGTGAGGACCGGATCCTCGGCCGTGCCCGTGGGGGCGTCGCGCATCGGGGCCACCGTCGCGATGTCGCTCGCGAGGATGATGAAGCGGACGCTGTTCTCGCGCCAACCGGCGCCTCCGATGTTGCCGGAGGCGATGCTGGTCTCGCGGCCGTTCGTCACGATGACGCCGTTCTCGTCGCGGACGCGGAAGAGCGGCTCGCCGTCGGGATCGCTGTAGTCGGCATCCGTGGGGTCGATCGCCTGGAAGCCGATCGCGGGCACGTCGCCGCTGCTGCCGGGCGCGGTCTGCGGGTTGAGCGCGCCGGCCAGACTCGTCGGCTGGCCGCTGTCGGTGGTGTCGCCGTCGCCGTTGGCGTCGAAGCCGCCGTAGGTGCCGTTACCGTTCTGGGGGGCGGCGAGCTGGTACAGGGCCTCGATGGCCGTCTGCGGATCGTCGACACGCTGCGGATCGGGCGGCGGGACGCCGGGAGGCGGCGGGAGGATGACGTAGGGGTTGCCGTCGCCGGGCGCCTCGCGCGACATGGCGCTGCCGAACAGTGCGGCGAACTGCGGGTGGTTCTGGCGCAGCAGCGGCATGTTCAGGATGAAGGGACGCGCGTCCTGGTCGTTGTCCGGACCATCGATCGGGCCGTTTCGACGCAGATCGCTCGTAAAGCCGCCGCCGAAGTCCTCGTAGCGCGACACGCCGTAGGCGAAGTCGATGCTCGGGACGGGCAGCTGCTCCGTCGTGTACTCGTTCGCGAGACGCGCGGCGACCGTCTGCTCGATGCGGCGCATGATCGCCTGGGCAGCCTGCGTGCGCTCGCGGGCGTCCGTCAGGTTGTTCGGGATCACGCCCAGCAGCTTGTCGTTCATCGCGTCGCTGTCGTCGAGCACGAACATGACGTCGACCTTGAGGGCCTCGGCCGGGGTGCTCGGCGGGTCGATCGGGATGGCCGGCATCTGCGTCTTGACCACCAGGCTCGGCTGCAGCGCGCCGGGGTTGCCCAAGGGCGGGGAATCGTCATTGCAGCCGCAGCCGGCAACGCCGAGCAGCAGAGCCGCGATCATCAGGTTTCTCAGCATCATCGTCCCGGTCTCCCAGTGCAGCCGCCGAGGCGGTCGTGCAGGTCGGGGGGTATCTTGGACCGTTCCCGTGGCACATCCCAGGCCCAGTGCCGGAACCCCGATCACAGCGGCCTGTCTCGAAGGCGTAAATCGTTACTGTCGAAGCACTTCGGTCTGTCGAGCCATCCGGTGGGAGGGCCTCCACAGGCCGATTTCCTGTCGAACTCCTGCATCGCGTGTTGCGGTTCGTGGACATTCGAGCGGGAGCCGGACGGTGAGCCCGGCCCCCACGTATGTGCTGCTCCCGACCTCGGCGCGGTAGGGCGGGAGCCTAGAAGCTGCCTTCGAGCTGGATGACCGGCGCGAAGATCCAAAGCCAGCGGCTGTCGCCGTCGTTCACGGGCGAGAAGCGCGTCACATCGGTGTCCATCCCATGGATGTTCACACCCGCGCGCACACGCCAGTTCTCGCTGACGTTGTAGCCGACGCCGGCTTCGCCATAGATCTCGAAGCCGCTGTCGTCGTTGACGTAGTCATCCGTCGTGAAGTAGCCGGCGCCGACCCCGCCCCAGACGTAGAAGCGGGAGCTGCGCGCGAAGGCCTTCTCGAAGGTGATCTTGGCACCGAAGTGGTGCCACGTGCCGCCGTCCTTGAAGACGCCCTGGCCCTCGTCACGACTGAAACGGCCGGTGTTGTAGCGGTAGTAGAGGTCCAGGCCCCAGCAGCCGCAGAACGTGCGGCCGACGTCGACGCCCCAGTAGTTGCAGTCCTCGAAGTCATCCGTGCCCTCGGAGAACGAGAGGCCGATGACGCCGCGGACGTGCCACTGGCTGATGCCGTCGTTGCAGGGGGGCCAGCAGCCGCTGTACGTCCGCTCCGGCGTGACGAGCTGCGTCGTCGTGACGGGCGCGCACGGCTCGGGCGGACACGGCTGCGTGACGGTCGGGGCGGCCGTCGGGGCGCCCATCACCGGCAGGCTCGTGTCCGGCGGCGGCGGCAGCGTCGGCGCGTCGGCCTGGGCCCAGACCGTCGTGGCCGCGGCCGGCGTCAGCGTGGGTGCCGGCGTCGTCGCCACGGCGACGGGCGCGGGCTGCAGGGCCGCCGCCTGTGCGCCGCGTGCGGCGTAGGTGCCGCCGCCTCCCGGCGTCGTCCAGGCGTTGTAGACGGGAGCCGCGGTCGTGGCTGCCGTTGTTGCGGTTCCGGCGCTCGTCAGCGGGCTGCCCGAACATGCCGCAAGCGTGAGCAGGGCCACGCCGGCAAGGAGGGCGGTGCAGCACCGCAGCGTGCTTCGGTCCATCGTCCAATACCTCCACGGGAAGCGGCTGCCGGGCAGCCGCCGAGACTTCACTCCCAAGTAGAAAGCCTAGGCACGCTGGCGTTCATCGGCAAGGCTGAGGGGGCCGAACCCGTTGCCGGTTTGGTCGGGGTACGACACCTCCAAAACCCTACGATCCCGGGGTCCGCATAAGATCGCGAGACAACCCCATGACACACGCAGCCGGCCATGTTCCGCAGCCTCCGGGCAGCCCCTTCGAGGGGCTGCAGATGGCCGCCGGCGCAGACATCGTCGCGGCGGGCGGACAGCTCGACGCCGACCTCGTCATGGATGCCTACCGGCACGGGATCTTCCCCTGGTACGACGCAGGCGATCCGGTGCTGTGGTGGTCGCCCGATCCGCGCGCAATCCTGCCGCTGGACGCCGTGCACGTGCCGCGTCGGCTACAGCGCACCCTGCGCAGCGGGCGGTTCGAGATCCGCTGGGACACCGCCTTCGAGGAAGTGATTCGCGCGTGTGACGAGGACCGCCCCGACGGCAGCTGGATCCACGGCGACATGCGCCGGTGCTATGTCGAGCTGCACCGTCTCGGACACGCGCACAGTTGCGAGGTGTTCCTGGACGACGTGTTGGTGGGGGGCATCTACGGCGTCGCGTTCGGCGGCGCCTTCGCGGCTGAGTCGATGTTCCACCGTGCGCGCGACGCGTCGAAGGTCGCGTTGATCCACCTGGTCGAGCGGCTCCGTGCGCAGGGCTTCGTGCTCTTCGACGTGCAGTTCATGACGCCGCACCTCGAGACCTTCGGCTGCGTCGAGATCCCGCGGGCCGAGTACCTGCGCCGCGTGGCAGAGGCGCAGGCGCTGGAGGTGCGCTGGTAGGGGCGGCGTAGGGGCGGCCGGAACCCGGCCCGACGGGCCGGGTGAACGCCCGCCCGTCTTCGATGTCGCCTGGCCGTCGCACGCGGGACGACGTCATATGGCCGTCGCACGCAACGGCACGTCGCATGGCCGCCGTACGCCACAAGGCCTGTAGGGGCGGCCGGAGCCCTGAGC
>JASJDY010000067.1 GCA_030065025.1 Planctomycetota bacterium | reverse complement strand
GTTCTCGCGACGGACTCGCGCCTGAGGTCGAAGCCGAAGTGAGGATGCGGGGCTGATCCCCCCTCGGACGAGCTTCGGCAAAGAGATCGGGCGCGAGGACGAGCGAGAACCGCGCGACTCGGCCTGGGTTCATGCATAGGTCGGGCTACGGGAACCAGCGCTCGAGGACGGCCGCGACGCCGTCTTCGTCGTGGCTCGCGGCCACCTCGTCGGCAGCCTCGATGGCGGCGGGTGTCGCGTTGGCCACGGCCACGCCGTGGCCGGCCCAGGCCAGCATCTCGAGGTCGTTGTGGTTGTCGCCGAAGGCCGCCACGTGCTCCCGCTCGATGCCGAGCTCGCCCGACAGGCGCTCCAGCGCGTCTCGCTTGTTCACGGCGGGATGCATGACCTCGAGAAGCGTGGGTCCGCTCCACGTGGCGTACACGGGGAGTCCCTCGACCGCGCCGGCCAAGGCCTCCACGCCGTGCTCCGGATGCCGGGCGAACACCTTGATGGCTCCCCCATCGAGGAACGACTCGACGGCTCCGACGCCGTCGGGCGGTGGCAGACCGGCCTTGGCCAGACGCTCCCGCGAGGCCTCGAACAGCGGCCGGTCCACGAACCAACCCGCCGCGGTCTCCAGCCCGATCTGGACGCCGTCGATCCCCGTACGGAGCCGCTCGACGACCTCTCCCGCCGTGACGGACGAGAGCTCATGGTGGTGGATCAACGTGCCGTCGCCGTGATGCAGGCGCGATGCGCCGTTGTAGACGATCGAAGTCTCGACGCCGAGCGTCTCGGCGTACGCGTGCGTCATGCGCGGCGGGCGCCCCGTGCAGATGACCACATGCGCGCCCTCGGCGGCGCACCGCTCGACAGCCTGCCGCGCTCGCTCGGTGATGCGCGATTCCGCATCCAGCAGCGTGCCGTCGAGATCGAGGGCAATGAGGTCGGGCCGGTTCATGGCGGGGAGGATACCGGTGCAGGAGGGAGTCGGGTCCGGTACGCTGCCGCCCTGTGAGCTCGACACCGTTCCTGCTGCGGCGTCCCTTCCTGCTGGCGCGCGACCTCTGCGTCGACCGCCGTGCCCCGGACCTGGCCAAGCTCGCCGCAGAGCCCGATGCCGAGCGCTTCGTCTGGAAGATCCTGCCCCACGCAGCACGCACGTTCGCTTCGTGCATCGCGCTGCTGCCCGCGCGCGCGACGCGCGCGGCGGCGGTCGGCTACCTCTACTGCCGCTGCCTCGACACTTATGAGGATCTCGTCCCGGACCAGGCTGACCGCGAGCAGGCGCTCGAGGCTTTCGCCGCGCGCCTGGCCGCCACGGGATCCGAGCTGCCGCGGGCCCCCGAGCTGGTCCGGGCCCAGGCGCGCGACGCTCGCGACGAGAGTCACGTCCTCCTCGTCGAGCGGCACGCGAGCGTGGACCAGGTGTTCCTGTCGCTGCCCGAGCCGGCGCGCGGGCTGATCGTCGACCTGGTCACGGACATGGCCGCCGGCATGGTCTGGTCGTCGCGCGTCTTCACGCAGGAAGGCGGCGTGCTGCGCGACGAGGACGACGTCCTGCGCTACTGCCGGTATGTGCTGGGCGGCCCCGTCCTCTTCGCCGTGCGCTTGCTGCGCTGGGTGCGCTCCGGAGACACCGGCCAGGCCGATGACCTGCGCGAAGACGCGATGCGCGTCGGCGAGCTCATCCAGCTGGCCAATGTCACGCGTGACATCGAGAAGGACCTGCGCCGCGGCATCGCCTACGCGCCGGAGCTGCGGCCGTACCTCGGTACCGACGTGCGCCGCAGCGCACGCGCGCGTGAGGACGTACGCCGCGTCCGCGAGCGCTTCCTGCGGCTGGCCCTCGCCCGGGCGCCGTCCTACGCGCGGATCGTGCGTGGGATGCGACCGCGGCGTCTGAGCCTCGTCCGGGCCTCGGCGCTGCTCATGCTGCTCTTCACGGACCGCTACTACCGCCGCTGTGCCAAGCGTGCGCGGATCCCGACGTGGTCAGGACCCCGGGTCGGTGTGGACCTCATGATGCGCGCCTTCGGCGCCTTCTGGTCTGCGGAGTGGGCCGAACTCGAGATGCGCCGCATGGAGAAGCGCATGGTCGAGGCGGCCGACAGCTAGGGCGAGTTCTCAGAACACGCCGGCGAGCGTGAACAGGCCGCGACTCCAGCGCATGACCCAGGGATCGGGCAGGTAGATGTAGCCGCCGTCTCCGTACCAGTAGCCCCACGAGTTCTTGCAGATGAAGTAGCCAGCGCCGGGAGAGGGAGTGACTCCGGCAGGCAGCATCGTGTTCGGCACGAAGCCGACGAGCAGCATGCAGTGCCCACCTGTGCCGGCGGGCTCGGCGATCGTGTATGGCACGATGCCGTTCGTTCCGCCCACGATGTCCCGGTCCATGCTCAAGACGGGCACGGTCACGGAGATGATCACGGGGATGTCCAGGGCGAGATGCGCGATGGCCCAAGCCGGGCCGAGCACGCCAGGATCCATGATCGACTGCCCGATCGCCGTGCGGAACCCCGCATCCGGCGGCACGTCGGCCTCGGGGTTGACGCACGCGGTGAAGGTCCAGCCACCGACGGACGTCGTGACCATCGACGCCTGGTGGTTGGTATCCGAGCAGTGTTCCCCTGTGTACGGCAGCTCACCGCTCACGTGATCGCATGAGCGCAGGTAGAGGCCCACGGGACTCAAGTCGATCCGCATCTTCGAGCGGTTGTAGTCCCAGCTGCTCTCCCAGGAATAACGATAGCCGCGTGTCGTCATCTGGAAGAGCGTGTCGACCGTGGACAGGCCATCGCCGTAGTGGCTGCCCTCCCACGCCTGCTTCGCGCGGTTGTAGAGCATCTGCTCCGACAGGTTCACCCAGCGCCCCTGGTCGCGCGCGATCGTCAACTCGACGGCGGCCGTGATGCCGAAGGCGACGCAGCTTCCGCGATCGCCCTGGTCCTTGGCGGACGTCACGAAGTACTTGAGTGGGAAGTTGACCTGATGCCCTATGCCCGTACGTGTGGCGTAGCGCGCCTTGTCGAGTCCGCCTCCGTACCCTTCTTCGTTCACGGCCTCCTCCGGATAGCCGGGAGGCTTGGCGACGGACAGCGACGGGAAGAAGTCCGGCCAGTCGCTCACGATGGTGGAGTTGAGACCGAGGAGCTCCGCGTAGCCCAGGCTCGCGGCGACCGCGGGCGCTGGCAAGCTGTTGTCGGCGATGAACTGTGCAGGGAGACGGCCGTACAGCCGGTTGTAGACCCCGAGCTGGTTCTCCTTCGTGCGGAAGCGCCCCGTCGCGTCAGCGAGGATCTGATAGGCCTGGCGTGGGCCCGCGAGCGAGACGGCTTGATCCGGTGCGACCTGGAACCGCCAGTTCCCGTCCGGCAGGGCGCTGAACGCGGGATGGCTGTCATGCGGCGCGACCGTATGTCGGTTCAGCACATCCATGCGACTGGCGTACAGCGCCTCGGCGGCAGCGCGTTCCTGCTGCAGCAAGGCGGCGCGCGCCGCCTGCTGCGCCGCGAGCTCGTCGTCCGTGACGAGCTGGCAGGCGCCGGCATCGAGCATGGAGCCGAACGTCGCGGGCGTGACGTACGTGGCGCTGGTCGGCACGTCGCCAGCGAAGGCGTTGGCGGCCACGAGCTGTGGGTGACTGAAGGGAGGAGCGCCACCCGACCCCCCTCCGCACGAAGGTCCCAGCAGCACCACGAGCAGGAGAAGTCCCGCTACGCGGCAACCCACTCGACATATATCCATCGTCAACCTCCCTGGACCAGGCACTCAGCGAGATGGGCCGATCCACGAGCCCAGCCACCGAACAGGGCGGATGCGAGGACCATGCCAGTGGGCGCACGACCCAACATGGCCCTCTGCGGCCGCACGATGCGCAACCGTGCGCAGGGACCTTGGGCACTGTCCCGCGGCCCCTGGGCCTCACGCCTTGCTTCCCCACGACGACGTGTCGCACCGGATCGCGCACACATGCATCGACGCGATCAATGGTCCTTCAATCATCCATCGATCGCGCCTATTCGTCCTTTGGAGATGCCTTGCTCCTTGCGCAGGGAGGGGCATGCTGTGTCTCGATGTCCACGCGAGTCACGATTCACGACTTGCTCACCGAAGCCCGGAAGGGGCTCCGTCGTGTGGATGCGCACAAGGTGCAGCGCGCCATGCAGCAAGGCGCCATCGTCATCGACACGCGCACGGACGAGCAGCGACGACTGCAGGGCGTCATCCCCGGTGCCCGCCAGATCCCCTTGTCCGTTCTCGAGTGGCGGCTGGATCCGACGGCGCCGCTCGCCGATCGCGAGATCAGCCTGGATGACTGGATCATCGTGGTGTGCGCCGAGGGCTACTCGTCGAGCCTGGCCGCTGCCCGCCTGCAGCTGCTGGGCTTCCGACACGCGACCGACCTGATCGACGGCGTGGCCGGCTGGCGCGCTGCCGGCCTCCCGATGCTCTCCGCCTGACCCTCTTCGCCCGTGGAGGACGGGAGGCGTCGAGCGTTACTTCTTCTTCTTCCCGAAGTCGGGATTGAGCCGAACGCTGGCAAGGACGTGCGCGACCTCGGGATCGCCTTCACGCTCCATCCACGCGCTCACGGGCCCGAGCTCCCAGGAGATGGAGTCGATGTCGATCACCTCGAGGTTGAACGTCGCGGTCTTGCCCTTGATGTAGTAGTTGTGCCGCTTCGTGGGCGCGTTGAGCTTCTCGTCGAAGTCCTGGGCCCAGTAGTACCAGGCGCGACTGAAGTGCTTGTTCAGACGCTTGGCGACCATCTTCTTGCTGGCCTTGCGCGTCATCTTGTGAGCGATGTCGCGGTCGATCTTATAGAGCTCCTGAGCGAGCTTCTTGGCGTTCTCGCCGCCGACGCCGGAGTAGATCGTGTCCCACTTGTAGCGCCAGAGGTCGATCTTGCGCATGGGCTTGCCGTTCACCGCAGCAACGGTCAGCGCCACGGTGTGCTGGTCCTCCTTCGGCCAGCGCCAACGCCAGCGTGGGGTGATGGGCACGTCGATGAGCAGTCGCCAGTACCCGATCGGCAGCTGACGTGTGACGTAGCTCGGCTTGACCTTCACGCCGTGATAGCGCGCCAGCGTGACGAGCTCGTTCCAGGCGTACGCGAAGCGCTGCATGAGATCCGGCGGCGCGTCCGTGGTGTCACAGGCCTTCGCTGCGGCCTTCGTGTGCCGGCCGAGCCGCTTGCGCAAGTCGGCGATGAGCGCCTTCGCCTCCTTGCACCCGCGCGTCATGGTGTGGAGCCGCTTGAGGTCCGGACGCGCCTTGACGGCCGCCGTGCTCGCCTGCGCCTCCTTGGAAGGACCCGCCGCCGCGCCGCCGGGCAGCAGCGCGACGCAGGCGATCGCGATCAGCCACCCGAAACAGCGCGCCATGCCGTCCGTCCTCCGGACTCAGCATAGCGCGACGGATCGCCGGGGTGGTGGGCCTAGCCTCCGCTGGCGGATACTCGCTTCGCCTTGCGTGCGTGCGCATCGACCCAGGCGCGACTGAGATTGCGGACCTCCTCGGTGAGGCGGTGCGCGGCGTCCACCATGTGTACGGCGTGCGAGACGCCGGCCTTGGCGAGGCGCGCCTTCATCGCGCGCGTCGGCTCCGGCGGCACGACGTTGTCCTTCGTGCCGTGGCAGAGCTCGATGTGGACGCCGTGCTTCTTGCAGGCCGCCAGCGAGGCGTCCGTGACGTACTCGGCCGGGTAGTAGCCCGCGTAGGCGAAGGTGCTGGCCACCCGCTCTGGATGCAGCGCCGCCAGGACGCTCGCCGTCCCGGCGCCCTGGCTGTGCCCCCACACGTGGACGCGCTTGCCCGCCGTGCGGTAGCGCTTGGCCACATCGTCGGCGCAGCGCAGGATCCAATCGCAGTAGAGGCGCATGGGCTCCGGCTTGCCCTCGCGCTCCTCGATCGGCATCGGCGGCCACGCCGTCCAGCCGGGCCGGCCCAGCTGCTGAAACACGCCCTCGTGAGGGAACAGGGCCCGCGGCGCGACGTAGATCACCCCGTCGCGTCCCAGCGCCTCGGCGACGCGTCCGTGGCCGGTCTCGCTCGAACCGCTGCCGTGCAGGATGAACACCACCGGGTAGCGGCGCTTCGACGTCGCGTAGTCCGGCGGCAGCAGGACGATGTACGTGCCGATCGTCTGCGTGCGCAGTGTGTGTCGCTGCATGCCGGGCAGCTCGTCGGCGGCCGCCTTCTTGCGGCCGCGGGCGACGGCGGCCTGGAAGCGCGCGTGCTCGCGAACCGAGGCCAGGTCCCCGTCGCGCATGGCGTGGTCCATGTCGTCGAAGCCGGCGTCGACGGACGTCTCGAATGCCGTGAGCGCCTCGTCGTGCTTCCCGGTCAGCGCCAGCGCGCAGGCGAGGTTGTACCAGGTCGTGTCGTCCTTCGGATCCGCGAGCAGCCACGCGCGGTAGAGACGGATCGCCTCCGAGTGCTTGCCGCCGCTGAGCGCAGCCGTGCCCTGATCCCGTAGTGACGGTCCGAGCTCCTTGGGCTTGTACGCCGGCGGCTCCGCCTTCGGCTCGGGCTTCTTCTCCTCGTCCGCAGCCAGCGGCGCGGCGAGCAGCAGCACCACCAACAACAGCGACCCGAGAACCTCACATCGACGCATCGCAACCTCCGTTCGGGCTCCGCAGCATACGCATCCGCGCCCGGGAGGCGTACATGCAGGCCGGACGACGTCAGTCAGGGAGTCCCCACAGCACCCAGGCGGCCCAGTACTGCGGATGCTGCCAGGGGCGCACCTTGCGCATCACGGTGCGACGGGCCTTGCGGCTCGCGTCGCGGTCGACTTCCTCGCGCTCGAACGTGCGCACGTACTCCTGCGCCTGCCGAAGGGCCGCGGCCGCAGAGACCCCACCGGGCTTCGTCTTGGGTGCCCAGATCTCATAGAACTTCACCATCAGCGCGCGCGTGGCCTCGTCGTCGACCTTCCACAGCGAGCAGAGCACGCGCGGCGCGCCCGCGAACATGAATGCCCGCGTGAGCCCGATGATGCCCTCGGTCGCGTACGCCTTGCCGCGCCCCGTCTCGCACGCGGAGAGCACCACGAGGTCGGCCGGGATGCGCATGCGGAACACGTCGAGGCACGTGAGCAGGCCGTCGTGCTCCGCGGACGCCGTGAGCGCCAACCCCGAGAGCAGGGGCCGCTCGGGGTCCACCCAGCCGTGACAAGCGAGATGCACGGCGCGCCACCGCTCCCGCGCCTCGATGGCCTGCGCCAACCCCGGCTCGGTCGCCTGCGCGCCGAGCAAGGTGACGTCCGCGATCGCCTCCGCCTCCTTGCGCGTCTCCGGTAGCGGTGCGAAGGCCAACGGCGCACCGCCGCGGTGCAGCGCGAGGACCTTGCGATCCCGGTAGGCCGGATCCCCCACCGCGAGGACAGCGTCGCCCCGCAGGTCGCGCTCCTGCGCGAGCAGACCATGCGTCGTGCCCGATGGCGCGAAGGCCACCTCGCGCTCGGGCAGGAGCAGCGCGAAGGGTACGTAGCCAAGCCGCCCGGTCGGTGAGACCAGCACGCGACGGATAGATGTCGGCAGCTTCAGCGGCGCGACGACCTTCAGGCGCAGCGCGTCGACCGCGGACGGGTCGATGTACGGCGTCTCGTCCCGTAGCAACGCGTCGATCGCCGCGCGGACCTCGCGCGACGATCCGAGTGTCGCCATGCGCGCGGCGTCACGTTCGACGACGAGCGCGAACGCCTCTGCCCGGGTGAGGCCGTAGTACACGAAGGCCTCGCCGGGCTTCAGGCGAGCCTGGATCGTCGAGAGCTCGTCGGGCGACGGAAGCAGGATCGAGGCACCGGCCTTGGCCTCGCGCTGAATACGCGTGACGATCGCCAGGACCTCGGCCCGCGCCTGCTCCAGGGCCTGCTTGGCTTGGCGCGCCCGCTTCAGGCTGCCCCCGCGACGCGCCCGCACCGTCTGCTGCCGCGCACGCGCCTCGGTCAGTCGCGCGATGGTCAGTGCCTTGGCGAGCTTCGGCGGAACGACGGCAGCCTGGAGGGCACGACGCGACCCCAGCATCTCGCGCAGCGTCCCGGCACGCCCGTGCTCGAGCATCCACGTCTGGGTCGCGACGTCTCCCGAGGCGAGCGCAGCGCGCATCCCGGCGTCGAAGAGCGAGAGGTAGATGTCGAGGGTGCCCGCACCTTCGCCTTCGGCGAGCCCGCGGGTGAGACCCGCCGCGTGCTCGATGCCCTGCCGCGCGGCAGCCACGGCATCCGCATGACGCCCTTGGGCAAGACGCACCTGGGCCAGGCCGCCTAGTGCGAGGCTGCGGTCCGCCGGGTTGCCCCCCTCCCCCAGCTCCTCGATCGCCTGCTCATAGGCCTCCGCCGCCTCGTCGAGCTGGCCGAGCTCCCGCTGCGCGAACCCGACGCCCACGAGCGAGCGCACGACGCCGGGCGTGGCCTTCAGCTCGCGGTACGCCGCCAGCGCTTCCCGATGGCGCACGAGGGCCAGCGCGTAGTCGCGCTGGTTGGCATGCGTGATCCCGATGTTGAGGAGCACGATCGCGACACCCGCCTTGTCGCCCTGCTTGCGGCGGATCTCGAGCGCCTGCGCGTAGTGGTCGTGGGCCTCGACGTAGCGGCCCAGCGAGGACTGCGCCTCGCCGATGTTGACGAGCGCCATCGCGATCGACATGCGCTCCTTCAGCCTGCGCGCGAGGGCGAGGGACTCCTCGTACCGAGCCAGGGCCGCGGCATGGTTGCCCAGGCGTCCTTGCACCGAGCCGAGCGTGGAGAGCCACGCCGCCTCGGCCGTCGGATCGCCGAGCCTGCGGGCCGCCTCCAACGCCTCCTCGTAGTAGGCGAGGGCCTGCGCGTAGCGCCCCAGCTCCACGTGCACACTGCCGAGACTGCCGACGACCCGCGCTGCGTGCTGGCGGTCCCCGATCTCCTGGAAGAGCTTCAGCGCCTCGGTCCGCCGCGCGAGGCACGCCTCGTACTGCCCGAGCATGAAGTGCACGTCACCGATGCTCTTGAGGGCGAGCCCCATGCTGGCCTTGCGCCCCAGCGCCTTGAACGTGCGCAGGGACTCCTCGTGATGCACCAAGGCCTCGTCGAAGTCGCCACGCGCAGTCAGCACGTGGCCGATGTTGCCGAGCGCCTGCGCCGCGGTGAGCGCCTGGCCGAGCTTGCGGGCGAGGTCGAGTGCCTCGCGGTAGAGCGCAACCGCCTTGTCGTAATTGCCGAGCCGGCGCTCGATGATGCCGACGGTACTGAGCGTGCGCGCCATGCCGGCCTCGTCGCCGAGCTCGCGCTTGATGGCCAGGGACTCCTCGTAACGCTTGCGTGCCTCGTCGTACTGACCGCGATTGAGGTGCACGTTGCCGAGGTTGCCCACCGTCTGGGCCTCGAGCTTGCGGTCACCGAGCTTGCGGGCGACGCTGAGGCGCGTGACCCAGCACGCGTAGGCCTGATCCCACGCCGAGATGTTGTAGGCCTCACGCCCGGCCGTGTGCAGGGCAACGCTCGCGATGCCGAGCCAGCCCATGAACTCGGCCCGGGCACCGACCGCGTGCAGCACGCGTGCTCCCTCGGCCCGCTGGCGCGTCGCCGTCAGGGCGATGCCGCGTGCGAAGGCAATGCGCAGGCGCGTGACCGAGTCGAGCTTGGGCGGCTTGCTCCCGGCGTCGCCAGCCTTCTTCAGGACACTGACCCAGTCGCCCTTGCCCGCAGCGATCAGGATGGCATCGAGGGTCTCTCGCTCGGCCTGGTCGTCCTCGGCCCCCTTGCGCGACGCAATGTAGGCGGGCAGGCCGGCGACGGTCGGCCCCTTCGCAGCTTTCACGAACGTCTCGGCCTCGGCGGCCTTGCCACGGCCCAGGAGCTCGTCGGCCACCAGCCAGGCGTCGGGCTCGGGCCGTGCGGCGAGGGCACGCAGCTTGGCCTCGTCCTTGGCCCGGATCGCGTCGAGCACGGCGTCCACGACCTGGGCGGGCGTCAGGGGCTCGTCCTTGGCGTCGGCCGGCGGGGCGAGCAGGAGGCAGAACGTCAGGCCCAGGGCGCAGGCAACGAAGCGTAGGGAGAACACGATGATCGAGTGTCGCGAAGGTGACGACGACGCGCAAGCGTCGAGCCTGAGCAGCGCGTGCAGGCGATCCGACCTACCATGCAGGCACGTCGCGGCGACGTTCCGGGGAGGCTGATCGTGCCGACGAGAACGACGTATCTGGTTGGTTTGGCGCTGCTGCTCGCGGGCTGCTGCTGTCCGGGAGGTTCCGAGCCCTACGGCCCGCAGCCCTCCGGCCTGGCCGTCTTGCGCGTGGAAACCGTGCCGCCGGCCGAAGTCTGGGTCGACGGCACCTCGGTCGGCATGGCGCCGCTCGAGACGACCGTCGCGGCAGGGACAATCGTCGTCGACGTGCGGCTCGGTGGCTTCGTCGAGCACCGCGCCGAGGTGACGCTCGGTCCGGGCGCCGAAGTCAGCGAGCGCTACGTGCTCCGTGCGGCCGACGTCGAGGATCGCGAGGTCCTGCAGATGCTGGCCGACGCCCACGAGCTCTGGGTCGAGCCGCTGCCCGAGCCCGCGACGGACCGCGGCGATGCCGCGACATCCCCCGCGCAGCTCGTCTATCCCCGCGGTGAGCTGCGCGCGAGCGACCTCGCCGAGTTCCGCATCGACTTCGGCGCGGACGCGCCGCCGAAGGGTTGGGTGCGCTTTGCGAAGGGTGGCAAGCCGTTCTACGAGAAGACGTTCGAGACACCTGATACCGGCGTCCTCATCCGCTCACTCCCGGCCGACGTGCAGACCAACCTGAAGGCCGGCGACAAGGTCACCTGGGGCTACTACCCCGAGGAGGGCGAAGCGGTCACGGGCACCTTCGACGTGGTGGACAAGGACGTCAGCGCCGTCGTCGCAGCGATGAAGAAGGGACTCGCCGGGCAGCCGCCGGCCGTGGTCTCCCAGCTCGTGGCGCAGGTCTACAGTGACGCGGGCCTGCACTACGCCGCGCACCAGCTCGCCAGCCGGACCATCCGCGGGGGCCACGCGGCGCTCAGGCCGTGGGCCGTCGTACTCAACTCGCTGGAGCGCATGGGTGCGCCGAAGGCCGCGCGGGCCTTCGGTGAGGCGCGCAAGCAGGTCGCTGCGTTCTCGGCGCTCCAGGGTCGCGAGGTGTACGCGCGGCCCGACTACCCCGTGCAGCGCGTGCTCGAGCACCTCGACACGGGCCAGGCTGGGCGCGCGCTGCTGAGCCTGCGCAAGGAGGGCGTCGCGACGATCGCCCAGAGCCCGCAGCAGGTGCGCATGGTGGCTGAGCGCGCCGCGGCGCAGTCGCGCTTCCTCGCGGCCCGTTCGCCGGCCGCCACGGCGAAGGTGGCCGACGCCGTCGTCGCGATGGCCAAGGCCGCACAGGAGCAGGC
>JASJDY010000017.1 GCA_030065025.1 Planctomycetota bacterium | reverse complement strand
CCGGGCAGCGACACCGTGCGCGCCTGGCATCCGGACGGCAAGCGTGTGCTCTTCTCGAGCGCGCGGGCCTCCGGTCCGCGCGTGAACGGCCTGTGGCTCGCATCGCTGGAAGGCGGCGCGCCCGAGAAGCTCGCCATCCACCGCGTGGGCCACGCGGCCTACAACGACTCCGGCAGCCGGATCGCGCTCACGCCGTGGCGCGACGCGTTCCGCACGTGGAAGCGCTACCGCGGCGGCCGGGTCCCGCCGGTCTGGATCTACGACCCGAAGACCCACGACGTCGAGCAGATCCCGCACGTCGCCGCCTCCGACACCTTCCCGTGCTGGCTGGGCAAGGACGTGTACTTCGCCTCCGATCGCCGCGACGACCGCGGCGTCGTGCAGATGAACATCTGGAAGTACACGCCGGGTAGCGGCAAGGCGCCGCAGCAGATCACGCGCTTCACCGACTTCGGCGTGCGCAACATGTCGGCAGGCGGCGGGGTGCTCGCGTTCACGGTCGCAGGCGCCATCCGCCTGTACGACCCGCGCGACAAGTCCTTCCGTAAGCTGAAGATCAAGGTGCACACGGACGGCCTCGGACGCCTGCCTGCATGGAAAAGCGTCAAGGGCAAGGTGCGCTGGGGCGGCCTCTCCCCCAATGGCAAGCGCGCGGTGTTCGAGGCGCGCGGCGAGATCATCACGGTGCCCAAGCAGCACGGTGCTGCCCGCAACCTGACGCAGAGCCCTGGAGTCCACGAGCGCAGTCCCTCGTGGAGCCCGGACGGCAAGCACATCGCGTGGCTCTCGGACGAGGGCGGCGAGTACCACCTCGTGGTGCGCGATCGCCGCGGGCGCAAGGAGCCGCGTCGCTTCGAGCTCGGCGGTGCAGGGTTCTACGACAACCCGCACTGGAGCCCGGACTCCAAGCACATCCTGTTCAACGACAAGGGCAACCGCCTTGCGTACGTGACCCTCGACACGGGCAAGGTGAGGACGGTCGCCGTCTCGCAGGGCTCCCTGGGTCAGGTGTTCCCGTACGGCGACTGGTCGCGCGACTCGAAGTGGATTGCGTTCGTCAAGCGCAACGCCACGACCGCCTACGACGACATCGTTCTGTACGAGCTCGCCACCGGCGACACCACGCGACTCACGGACGGCTTCAGCACCGCCGACTCACCGACGTTCTCGCACGACGGCAAGCTGCTGTTCTTCCGGGCCTCGGTGAACAGCGGACCGCGCCGCTTCGGCCTCGACCTCTCGGCCTCCGCCGTGCGCCGGCCGTCGGGCAACCTGTACGTCGTCGTGCTGCAGAAGGACGGCAAGCATCCCTTCGGCCCGCGCAGCGACGAGGGCCTCGACAAGAAGCCCAAGAAGGACACCAAGAAGGGCAAGGGCGCCAAGAAGGAGGAAGGCGCAGCGAAGAAGGACACGGAGACGAAGGACGAGTCGCCGTCGATCGATCTCGAGGGCATCTCGCAGCGCATCCTCGCGCTGCCCGTGGGCAGCGGCCGCTACTCGGGCCTCGCCTGCAGCAAGAGCAAGCTGCTCTACATGAGCCGGCCCGAGGGCGGGAAGCCCGCGCTCATGGCCTTCGACGCGAAGACGCGCAAGGCGACCGAGCTCGTGCCGGGCGCGAGCAACTTCGTCGTGTCGGCGACCGGCACGTCCCTGCTCGTGCAGACGGGCCAGCGCTGGCAGCTCACGAACGAGTCCGGCAAGGGCGGCAAGACCGTCGCGGTCGACACGGTGAAGGTGCGCGTCGAGCCGGACAAGGAGTGGCCGCAGATCATGCGCGAGTGCTGGCGCATCCAGCGGGACTTCTTCTACGACCCCCAGATGCACCAGGTGGACTGGCCGAAGATGTGGGAGCGCTGGAGCGCGTTCCTCCCCCACGTCCAGCATCGGGAGGACCTGAACCTCCTGATGGCCGAGATGATGGGCGAGCTGTGCTGCGGCCACGAGTACGTCTACGGCGGTGACTATGAGCGCGCGAACGGCGGCATCAACGTCGGGCTCCTCGGGGCGGACTTCGCGGTGGAGCAGGACCGCTACCGCATCAAGCGCATCTACGAGGGCCAGAACTGGAACCCCGGCATGCGCTCGCCGCTCACCGCGCCGGGCGTCGGCGTGGAGCCGGGCGACTTCGTCATCGCCGTCAACGGCCGCGACGTCACGGGCGCGGACAACTTCTACGAGGTGTTCCAGGGCACCGCGAACCAGGGCGTCGAGCTCACCGTCTCGAAGACGCCCGACGGCGCCAAGCGCCGGACGGTGACCGTCGTGCCGCTGTCGAGCGATCGGCGACTGCGTCAGAAGGCGTGGGTGGAGCACAACCGCAAGCGCGTCGACGAGCTCTCCGACGGGCGCCTGGCGTACATCTACATGCCGAACACGGCCGGTGCCGGCCTCGCAGCCTTCGACCGCGACTTCTACAGCCAGCTCGACAAGCAGGGCCTCGTGCTCGACGAGCGGTTCAACGGCGGCGGCAAGGTGGCCGACTACGTCGTGAACGTGCTCGACCGAGAGGTGCTGTGCTACTGGATGAACCGCGAGGGCTGGCTCGGACGCACGCCGTTCGGCACGCTCGACGGTCCGAAGGTGATGATCATCAACGAGCGCGCGGGCTCGGGCGGCGACGCACTCCCGTGGATGTTCCGCAAGCTCGGCATCGGTCCCCTCGTCGGCACCCGCACGTGGGGCGGCCTCGTCGGCGTCTCCGGCTACCCGGAGTTCGTGGACGGCGGCGGCTGCAGCGCAGCGAGCTTCGGCATCATGGACACGGACGGCTCCTGGGTCGTCGAGAACGTCGGCGTCGCCCCGGACCACGAGGTGATCCAGTGGCCCAAGGACATCGCGGCCGGCCGTGATCCGCAGCTCGAGAAGGCAGTCCAGGTCGCGCTGGAGATGCTCGCCAAGACCGAGCCGAAACAGCGTCCCGGCTACACGCCGCCCAGCAAGCGCTGATGCCGCCGCAGGATCCCGAGCAATCACCCAAGGCCGCGCGCGTCCCGCAGCGCACGCGTCGCCGCACGCGCGCGCCGGCGAAGCCCGCGCGGCCGCGCTTCGCACTCGCCCTGCTGGCGCTGGTCGGGATCGGCGCGATTCTCTGGGTCCTCGTGTTCGGGGCCTCGGGTAGCCCCGCGGGCCAAGGCCGTGAGACCTCGGACGCGGACACGCGAGAGCGCCCGCCGACGACGCGGCGCAAGCCGAAGATCCGCATCGCGGGCCACGTGCAGACGCGCGAGGGCACGCCGATTCGCGGAGCGACGGTCTTCGTGCTCCCGAAGAAGCGGCCTGGCACGGACCGTGACGCGGCGGACCACGAGGTCACCGACGCGGACGGGCGTTGGTCGCTACGCACGCGCACGGTCGTCGACTGCTGGATCGGTGTCGTCGCGGCGGGCCACCGCACCGCATGGCTGGACGGCGACACGGTGGACCCCACGGTGCAGATGTTCCTGATCGTCGAGCCGGCGGACACGATCACGGTGACGCTGCGTGACCCGGAGGGTGCGCCGCTCGCAGGCCAGGGGGTCATGCTCGATCCGTGGCCGAACTCAGGCGCCTTCTACTTCCTCCCCGGTCCGAAGGCGCGGCTGAAGGAGCAGTACCGGGTGACGAACGCGCGGGGCGAAGCGCGCTTCAGCCGGGGCGACGACGGCCCGGTCACGGTGACGCCCGACGCGCCGGGGTGGTACCCGGAGAGCGGGCCGGTCTGGATGCCGGACACGCGGGGTGAGCTGAGCTTCACGATGCGACGCAAGGCCGGCGTCGCACTGGACCTACGGGACGCCACCGGCGAGCAGCCGCTCAGCGGCCTCGTCACCGTCGAGTTCTTCGATCCGCAGGAAGGCACGACGGTCGCGTCCTTCACGGCGTCGACGTCCGAGCCGGGGCGCCTCGAGCTCGGCCGCTGCGTGCCTCCCGGCCGCTACGGCATCCTGGTGCAGATGGAGGAGCACGCACCCTGGCTGCGTCCGGCCGAGACGATTCCCGCGGGCGACGACGCACACGTGCTTGCCTTGCGACTGCGTCCGGAGCTCCCAGCGGGCACGCTGCGCATGGAGCTGGAAGGCAACACGGCGCGCATGCCCGCCGGCACGCGGCGGCGCGCACCGCTGGTGTACCTGCGCCGCACGGACGGCCTGTGGAGCGCGCGCGGCTGGCGGCCGGGCGCTCCGGAGCGCGCAAGCGGCGCCTACCGGCGGCTTGCGCTGAAGCTCGCGCCCGGCACGTACGACGTCCTCATCGCCGACGTGCTGAGCGGCCGCGCCGCGCTCGAGCAAGGCGTCCGGGTGCCGAGCGGCTCGCCGCACACACTGAAGGTGGCGATGCGGCCCGGCCAGCGCGGGCAGCTACCCGCGCTCGGCGAGGGCCGGCAGGTCGCCCGCCGCCTGCTCGTCGCGGACGCAGAAGGCCGACGACTCCCGGTGTACGGCGCGACGCCCGGCGCAGGTGTGCGCGCGCGGCGCGAGATCGATGTGCTCGGCCGGGCGTTGAGCGGCTCGACGCTCTTCCTGGGGCCGTACCCGCTGGACGAGTTCACGCTGACGCTGCGCCGCGGCGACGGCAGCGAGACGAAGCAGACCTTCCGCTAGTCCTCGTCCTGCCCCTTGCCGTGGCGATGGCGCTTGCCCTTGCCACGCCCCTTGCCCTTGCCGTGGCCCTTGCCCTTGCACTTGCCTTGGCCCTTGCCCTTGCACTTGCCTTGGCCCTTGCCCTGGCCCTTGCCGCCACAGCCGCACGTGGATGCCGCAGCCTTCAGCGGCTTGCCGTCCTGGTCGTAGACCACGCCGCGCTCGTGGTCCGCGGCGACGATGGCGTCGATGGCTTTCTGCGTAAGCCGCTGGGGCTTGTACGTGGCCTTGCGGGCAGCCAGGTTGCGCGCGAAGGCCCGCATGTGGTTGCGCGAGCCCTTCAGGAGGTTGTGGGCGACCAGCCGCACGTGGGCGTTCGCGCCCTTCATGGCGAGGAGCGCCCGCAGATCGGCGATGTCAAGGTCCTCGATCGTCATGCCGGCGCGGAGTGCCTCGACCTCGGACTTCAACCCCTGGGCGGTGAGCCTCGTGTAGAGCGCCCGCATCGCGGGGTCCGGGAAGACACCGACCGTGTCGTCGGTCACCGGATCCTCGATGCCGTAGTGCTTCATCAGCATCTGCACGTGCTCGATGTGGCGTTGCTCGGCGCCCTGGATGTTCGTGAAGGGCCGCAGCTTCCAGCGCTTGCCGAGCGTGCGGTAGACGTCGCGCGCGAGCTTCTCCTCCTGCCGCATGTGCAGGAGCTGCTTCGTCACCTCCGCGCTGAGCGGAGTCTTCTCGATCTTGCGGAAGGCCGCTTCGAGGGTCGACCCGCAGCCGCAGCCCTTGGCATCGGCCTTGGCCTTCGGCTCGGCCTTGGCCGGCGGCTCGGCCTCGTCCGCCTCGAGGAGCGGGGGCGCGAAGAAGAGAACGACGAGCAGGAGCGGGAGCAGAAGGGTCACGCGGTCCATGGAACCTCCAGAGCGGCGGCGCGGTTGCCTTCTGAGAGGCATGAACGCGGCGGGGGTTCCCGTTCGTCCGGCGACGAGTTCAGCGGCGCCGAGCGCGGCCGCGGGACTCGAGCTCGTCGAGCACCTCGGTGGGCGTGCGCTCCTGCTTCGCCTCGTGCTCGGGGATGTGCTCCGGACCGATGCGCATGACGGCGGACACCTGGGCGCCCTCTTCCAGGTGGAGGGTCATCGCCCGCACGCCACCCTGGACCTGGGCGCGCTTGCTGATGCGGGCGGCGCCCAGTGAGATGGCGTCGCCGCGGAGCTTGCCGTCGACCTGCAGGTCTTCGCACCACAGGGCCGCGACGACGTGGCCCTTCTTCTTGATGTGGATGCGATTGGCGGTGCGCAGGTTGCGCACCGCCACGTAGTCCTTGATCTCGAGCGCCTCGCAGATGACGCGCCCGTTGCAGTGGTGGCAACTGACGGACTTGGCGACGCCGGCCACCACGAGGAGACCCCCGCACGAGGTGCACAGGATGCGCCTCTCGTCCGGGGGTCTGGCCTTCGCCATCGTGTGGCGGTTGCTGCGCTACTTCTTGCCGGCCGCGGCGTCCGCGACCTGCTTCATCGCCGCGCTCTGCTGTGCGCCGCCCTTGGCCGCGCTCGGGCCGACCTCACAGCGGCCGGACCACGTCGCGCCCTCGGCGACCATGAGCTTGCCGGCCATCACGTCGCCCTTGAGCTTGGACGAGGCGTTGAGCTTGACGCTGCCCTCGGAGATCACGTTGCCGTCGATGCTGCCGTCGACCGTGACGGAGCCGGCGCTGATCTCGGCCTTGACCTTGCCGTTCTGGCTCACGAAGACGGTGCCGGGAGTCTTGATGCCCCCTTCGAACGTGCCGTCGATGCGAACGCTGCCTTGGAAGCTGAGCTCACCCTTGAACACGGCATCGGCGCCGATGACGGTCGGGTACTCGTCGGACTTGCTGGGATTCGCAACCATCGATTCCTCCGGACTGGTGCTGGCGGGGCACCCATGCCCCGGCGCCTCCAACCGGCGCCACGGGGGGGGAAGCTAGCAGTGGCCACCCCCACAGTCCGGGGGCCCATCTCATGAGGCATGAGCGAAGGGCGAGGCCGCCTGGAAGGCCCACGCCGCTCCCTCCTGCGCGAAGCCCCTCGCCTTCGAGTCGAGGGCGAGGCATCTGGCGGACGGCCAGGGTCGGCCAGGGGCAGCGCACCTCGCATTCGAGTCGAAGGCGAGGCGTGTTGGACGGCGAGCGCCACGGGCCGCCAGGGTTGCGGCCTCGCCTTCGGCCCAGCTACATCGCCAGGCGCCGATTCGCGTACTCGCCGCTCTCCGTGACCTCGCGCGCCCCGGCGGCCTCCAGCCACCCCGGCACCTGGAAGGCGTGTTCCGCGTTCGGCAGCTCGATCTCGGCGAGCCAGAGATCGCGATCGAGGAACTCGTCGACCTCCCAGACGGCGTCGCCGTGCCTCACCTCGTGCCGGCGCTTGCGGATCCGACGCCCCTCGGTGAGGGCCCAGAAGACCTCGAACACGTGCTGCTCGAGCTCCTCCTCGATCTCCAAGCGGCGGATGCCGGAGCCGAGCTTGATCGTGCGCTTGTAGCGCACGCCGTCCGCATCCTGGATACGGCGGACGCGCTCCTCCATCTGCTCGCTCGGCAGGTAGCCCTGCTCGATGTCGGTGGCCGTGGCCCCGGCCGGCAGGTCGGGCGCACGAGCCAGGAGGTACTTGCGTTCGATCTCTTCGCTCACCGCCACGAGCTTCTCCACGGGCTCCGAGAGGGTAGTCGGCGCTTCCGCGCAGAGCACGGGCATGTCCCTATGCGAACGGATCCTTGGGAAGCAAGCAACACGACCACCCAGAGCCCGCGTCCGGCTCACGCGTTCGGGCTCCGCGACCGACCCGATGAGGTAGGAACCACCCGTGCAACGACTCCGCGCCCTGGCATGGCTGTTCGCCGCCGGGCTCGGCGCCCTCGCGCTCGCGTACGTCCTCGGGGGAGACGATCCGCTGCCGCCGCTGGCGGCACCCGCGGCCGACGTGCCGGCGGAGCCGGCTCCCACCCAGGCCGCGCCCGAGCGCTCGGAGGGCCCGAAGCTCGGCAGCGTCGCGAAGGCCGAGGCCGCGCTGCGCAGGCTCCGCGAGGAGCTGCGGCCGCGTGGCGATGCGGGCTACCGCACGGTCGCCCAGCTCGCACGCACCCCGTCGTGGATCCGCTTCCTCGCCACTTGGCTGAACCTGAAGCCGGCCAAGGACGACGCCGAGCACCTCGCCCGCATCCAGGAGGCCTTCGCCGCCGCCGATGGCCCGGTCACACGCCAGAACCTCATCTTCCTCGCGGCGCTCGCGCTCCCGCTGGAGGTGGCGCAGCCCTGGCTGCAGCAGCTGGCGACGGGCGAGGATGCAGCGGACGCCGAGGACGCCCTCGTCGCTCTCGCCTTCACCGGCGAGCCGGGTGCGCGCTCGCAGTTCGAGCGCCTGGCGCGCAGTCCGGAGCCCGTGAACGTGCGGCGCATCGTCGACTACTACCGCGAGCACGATGCGATGACCCGGCGCAATGACGACGAGATGCGCGCGGTGATGCGCAGCTACCGGGCCGTCGAGGCCTACCTGCGCGAGCCGTACTTCAAGATGGTCGCCTACATCGCGACGTCGTTCAGCTCGGGGAAAGCGGAGCTCCAGAGCATGCTCGGCTGGACGGACCGCAGCTCGCTCACGCGGCGGGAGGAGCTCGCCCTGCTCGAGGCGTGGCTTGCCCGGTACCCGGGTCATCCCGGCTCCGACGACGTCGCCAACCGCCTGGCGCGATACCACGTCGAGGACGGCGACCTGATGGAGGCCGCGCGCTGGTTCTCGCGAGCAGCCGTGCTGCCCGACCAGGACCTCGTGTACTCGTCCGCGCGCTCGCTGGCGGGTCTCTGCGAGATCGACCTCACGCCCGAGCAGGTGCTCGCCCTGTCGGAGGACGAGGGCCTCTCGACCCCCAACCGGCGCTTCCTGCAGTACGTGTGGCTCAGGCGCCTGGCCGCGGAACGCGGGTTCGCGACCGCCTTGAGGGAGATGCCCGCCTACGTCCGGCGAGAGCCGTCGAGCGAGGTCGCCAGTGCTTGGGAGGGGCGCTGGGGAACCCCTGTACCCAAGGGCCTGGATAGCGGCGTCACGCCCCTGCCGGCGAAGGACCCGCTGCGAAGGGGCGGCCCGCAGGCCGGCTGGGTCATGCGCGAAGGACCGGCCGCCGACGACTGGGACAAGGGCGGGCGAACCACGAGCATCCACGACTTCGGCATCGAGAGCCCCTTCTCGAAGAAGTTCCGACTGCAGCCGTGGCCTGAAGTTGTGCACCTCGACCGCACGCGCCTGCCTGTCCAGATGCGTGCCTGGGAGACGCTCGCCGAACTGGAGCGTCGCACCGCCCTCGCACGGGGCGACGCGCGCGCGGACCTGCTCTACAAGCAGGCGGCGGTCTTCTATCACGATCGCGACGCGCTCTTTCCACTGTACGGCTGGCACAACTTCAACTTCAGCAGCGTGCTCCACGGCAGCCAGCGTCGCGGCTCGCTCGAGGCCTCGCGCGAAGCCAACCGCCGGGCACGCGAGCACTTCGAGACCACGAGCCTCTCCTACGTGCGCGCGATGGCGCTCTTCGACCAGATCGAGCGCGAGCACCCCCACTGGGCGGGTCTCGACAAGGTGCTGTTCTCGCAGGGTCTCGTCTGGCGCAAGCTCGTCGACTACAAGCCCAGCCGCCATCACGTCTACTGGTGGCAAGCGGCCGACGACAAGGAGCTGCACGCCATCCGGCAGACCGTGCGCGCCTTCGAGCGGCTCATCCAGCGCTTCCCGGAGAGCCCCCTGGCCGACGACGCTGCCGCGGCCGTCGCCTGGTGGCGCCGCGCCCGGCCGACGGCCTTTCGGCGGTAGCGGCCGCCGGAGGGTGTCCGGCGGCCGCCGCTTGAGCACGCCTACGCAGCTGCGGCTCGCGTGCCTGTGGATAATTGCGCGGACACTGCGGACTCACGCATGGGGAATATTGCGGAGAAATCTACGCAGGGGGTGCGCGCCTGTCCGCACGTCCGCAACCCCCTGCTGGCAAACCGATTAGGGATGCCGATTTGGTCGTCTGCGTGGTGCGGGAATTGCCATGCGCCCGCGGATGCATCCTGCCCGCCGCGCCGAGTCCCGAGGCCGCACCGCGAGTGACGTGCGGCGCTCATGGCGTCCCGGGCGACGGCCGGAGCATCGAGGAGGTCTCAACTCATGAGCACAACGAAGATCCTCTGCTTCTGTCTGGGTCTATCGGCCCTGGGATCTTTCGCCCTCGCTGTAGGGGGCTGTGGCGGTGGAGGCACATCGACGCCCGCAGGGCCGGCGATGGACCACACCAACATCCTGCTGAAGGATCGCTTCGGCAACAACATCACGGTCGCATCCACGGAGCCCTTCAGCCCGCGCGAGACGTGCGGCGAGTGCCACGACATCGATGCGATCCACAACGGCTATCACTTCCAGCAGGGCCGCACGAACGCGGCCGGCACCGTCCACATGACGTCCGACTTCTTCGGGGATGACCGTCCCTGGCTGCAGTCGAACGGCATGTACGGCAAGTGGTGACCGCCTTCGTCTGATAGCAGCCAGTTGGCTGCGAAGACCAACACGTCCGAGTCCCAGATCGACAAGACGAGCTTCTGGTACGGCGGCCTGTGCGGCATCTGCCACCCCGGTGGCGGCGGCACGGAGTTCGACCGTGACGGCGAGCTGTACTACGACGTCACGTCCAGCCAGTTCGGCTACGAGAAGCTGGGCATGATGGCGGGTGACGTCACGCTGGACGGCGACTACGCCGAGATCAACAACAAGTCGGGCGCTCTCCGGGCGGCCCCGTGGGATGTCACGGGTGTTGCCGAGCCGGACTGCCTGCTCTGCCACCGCCTCGATCGCACGATCGACAGCGGCAAGAACATGAACTGGATCTGGCGTACGGCGACGCTGCGCGCCAAGGACAAGCTCGAGGATGGAGCCGGGGGCAGCGTGCCTGCGTACGCAGCCGCGGCCACGGCCGCCCAGGGCTGGTTCAGCACGTTCGCACTGAGCTCGAGCGTGCCGGCGGGCAAGCCGCCGATGGCGACCGACTTGGGGATCGACTACCAGGTTGGCGTGACCAACGGCAGCCTCGTCGAGGACGCCGAAGGCAACCTGCGCGTGAACTCGGCCAGCGTCGTGGGGACGCCCGTGGACTACGCCTGCTGGGGCTGCCACGTGACGCCCGACCTGAAGAAGCGCGGTCGCATCTGGTTCGATGAAGCGGAGGACGTGCACTACGCCGGGCTCAACAACCTGGACGACGCGGACGTCGGCAACGACATTCCGGCAGCGGCCAGCAATGCCTGCACCTACTGCCACCCGTCGGGGCTGGACCACAACATCGCCAAGGGCAACGCCGAGCTCGGCTCGGTGCGTAACGACACGGACTACGTCAACTTCAGGTCGTGCCGCGAGTGCCACCTGCCGGGCGCCGAGAAGGACCCGGCGGCTCCCGAGCCGACGAGCTCGGTCCACACGGCCGGTCACCTGGCTTCGATGTCCTGCGAGTTCTGCCACATCCCGTACAAGACGGGCGTGGCGGACTGGGCCGTCGACAACGCCACGACTGGTTCGACGATCTCGTACAAGACCAACGTCTTGCTGTCGGCCGATCCGCTGAACCCGATGGATCCGGACAAGACCCGCTGGTACCCGGCCTTCAAGTCGAAGGTGGACAGCGACGGCGTCAGTCGCCTGTTCCCCGTCAAGCGCCTCCTGAGCGTCTGGTGGGGTGACTGGGACGACAAGGGCACGATGGACAAGTCGGACGATCAGATCCGGCCCATCGCGCTCTGGCGCGTGCGTCCGGCCGTCGCCGGTCTCTCGCCGACGGACGATGACAGCGACGGCAAGGTCGAGGTCAACACGCCCACCGAGATCGCGGCATACATCGCAGCGCTCAAGGGCAACGACTCGTACGGCAACCAGATCGCGGCCAACCCGGTCCTGGTCAAGGGCGGCGACGTGTACTACGACGCCACGGGCGCAGGTCAGATCGAGTCCTTCGATTACGAAGCAGAGGGCGTCCACACGGAGTCCTCGCACCCGTTCTCGATCAACCACAACGTGCGGACGCCGGCCGAGGCCCTGGGCAGCGGCGGATGCGGCGACTGCCACGGCGGTGGCGGGGGCGTCGGTGGAACCCCGGTGTTCGACCGTCTGATCCCGGTCGATCCCTTCCGGGAGAGCGACGGAACCCCGTTCTACAAGACCGTCCGAGAGCTGACGGGCGTGAGCCCGTTCTAGAGTCGAGACCGACTCACTCGGGGTGACCCGATGAGAGCCGGGCGGGCAACCGCCCGGCTCTTCTGCGTTTTGGGGCGCGTGGCCGGCCGATCCATGAGCCTCTCGGGCCCGCCCTTGTATTGAGAATGATTCTCAGTATCATCCTCGATATCCAAGGGAGGGTACGAGGATGAAGCATCGGATTCGAGCGCTGGCGCTGGCCGGCGCGCTGATCGCCGCCGCGAGCGGCGCCACGACGGCCATGGCGGAGGAGCTACCGGAGGACCGCATCCAGCGGCTCGAGCGGCTCTTGGACGAACAGGCCCGGCAGGTCGACGAGGTGCGCCGGGAGCTGAATGCAACGCGTGAGGCCGCCGCGGCACCCGCCGCCCTGCCCTCCCCCGCCACCATCGAGGTGCCGGCGACCTCGACGGCCGCCCCTCCCCGGCTTGCCCGGACGAGTCTCGCGGCGCTGCGCTGGGGCGGCTACGCCACGCTGGAGTACCGGGGCAGCACGAGGAAGAACTCCTTCTTCGACCTGCACCGGCTCGTCCTCTCGGTCGACGGCGAGGTCACGGACTGCGTCGACGTCAGCGGTGAGTTCGAGTTCGAGCACGGCGGCATCGGCGGCGGCGGAGTCGACGGCGAGATCAAGGTCGAGCACTTCACCGTCACGTGGCACGTGTCCGAGACGTTCGGCCTCAAGATCGGCGCACCGCTGGTGCCGTTCGGTCGCTACAACCTCGTCCACGACGATCCGGTCAACGACTTCACCTTGCGGCCGTGGGTCGCACGCTACATGGTGCCGACCGGATTCGGACAGCCCGGCGTCGGGGTGTTCGGCAGCTGCCCCGTGGGCTGTGGCGTCATTTCGTACGACGTGTTGCTGACCAACGGGTTCGACGACGGCTTCACGAACAGCAGCGGCGTGCGCGGTAGTCGGGCGTCGTGGCGCCACGACAACAACGAGAGCAAGCAGCTCTGGGGCCGTGTGGCCTACGCACAGTCGGGCGGTCTGTTCGATTACCTCGAGGCGGGCGTCTCCGGCACGTGGGCCCGCTACGACGACGCGGACGACAACGACCTGTTCGGTTTCGCGGCAGACCTGTTGCTGCGCAAGGGCCCGCTCGAGCTGCAGAGCGAGTACTACGTCTACGACATCGAGCGCGACGCTCTCGATCCGGCCACGGCGCCACGCGGCATGAGCGCCTGGTACGTGCAGCTCGCCTACCACTTCTTCCCCACGGCGCTCTGCGCGTGCAAGGGCTGCCTGGTCCAAGACACGTCGCACTTCACGCTCGCACTGCGCTACCAGTCCATGGACCTGGACGATCGCATCGACGGCGCCAGCTTCAACGACGATCTCGAAGGCTTCGGCGTGGCGCTGAACTACCGGCTCAACGAGGGCACGGTCGTGCGCGTCGATCATCAGTGGCTCGAACCCGAGAATGGAAGCGGCGAGCGCGAGTGGTCCTTCTCCTTCTCCACGGACTTCTAGCGAGGAAGGCACAGCACCATGAAGATCCGACCTGCGTTCCAGCCCCTCCTGGCCTTCGTCGCCCTGATGACAGGCATCAGCCTGTTGCTGACGGCGTGCGCCTGGTCCGTGCCCGCCGACCCGGGCCTCAACTCGCGCCTGCGGGATCGCGAGCCGCCGCCTGACGTCGTGCAAGAGCCCGGCATCGCCCCGGCGTCTCGCGACGCGGTCGCGACGGACCCCCGCGCGCGCGCCCTCTACATGGACCACTGCACGCGGTGCCATGAGCCCATCGCACCCGCGTCGATTCCGGCAGCCGACTGGCCTCGCTACGTCCGCCGCTATGGACCACGCTCAGGGCTCTTCGGCGCGGATCGCGCTCAGGTTCTCCGTTGGCTCCAGGCGAACGCCCACTAGGAGCCGGCGCCGTATGCTGGGCATCCGATGGAGGTGCCCTATGAGCAGGTTGTTCCTCGCGGCGGTGATGCTCGCGTTCCTGGTGTGCAGCTTCCAGCCGGTCGCAGCAGAGGACGACGCGGCGACGCCCCAAGGCGCGTCACCGCTCGAGAGCCTGAAGCCGGAGGACCTCGTGGAGTCCACGACACCGGAGGATCCCTACGCGTACCTGCGGTCGTTCCAGAAGTGGTTGCGCGAGCACGAGCGGCCGCCGCCGCGCACGCGCAACGACACCGCCCTGTACGACATCTGGCGTGCCGCGCTGCGACCGCGCGCGTCACGCATGCGCATGCGCATCGACAAACTCCTGCGCCGCGGCAACTGGCTGCCGGAGACGGGCGCGCCGGAGCGCGTGAAACCGGCCGCGTGGGCGATGTTCATCCGTGAAGTGGCTGCGCTCACGACCGAGCTCACCGGCGCGTGGAATCAGTACAAGCGTGCACGCATCAAGATCAAGCGCGGCATCCCGGCGGAGCGCGTACGGCCGGTCGGCCACTACTACGGCTACGCCCATCCCGCGATCGTGTGGCGGCGCGGTCTGCTGGCGCGGGGCGCCATCGTCCGCACGCGAGTCGGCACGAGCGGCGGCCTGGTGATCGGCGGCAGTACGCGCGTCGGCGGCGTGCGCATCGGAGGCACGGTGCGGATCGGCGTCCCGCGGCCGAGCCCCTTGGTGTTGACCTCGTACTGGAACCTGATGCGCCGCTATCGCCTGGGTTGGGGCTGGCGACTCGAGCACTGCGCCACGTGCGAGGCGCGCCGCGAGGCCGAGCAGGCGGCGCGCAAGAAGCTCAAGGACTACATCGCGCAGCGGCAGGCCTTGTTCGACAGCACGACGCACACGCTGGAGCAGCAGATCCTGTCGACGCGGCTGCTGATTGCCGCCATGCAGGCCCAGGAGGAGCACTACCTCGCTGAGGAACTGGCGACGCTGGGTGACACCGAGGACGTGCTGCGCGCGAACGCCGCGGCGCTGCAGTTCCTGGCGGACAAGCGACTCGCTGCCGAGCAGTACGACGGCGACTCCGCCGCGGCCTACGGTCAGCTCCTGCGGCAGTGGACACGCGGCCACACGAAGGCCGTCAAGGACCTCCAGAAGAACTAAGGCCCCGCGGGAGAGCTAGCTACCGGCTCCAGCGACGAGCGTGCGCCCCGCTTCGATCAGCGCCTCGAGGTGAGCCTCGTCGCGGAAGCTCTCGGCGTAGACCTTCACGATCGGCTCGGTGCCCGAAGGCCGCGCGGCCATCCAGCCACTCTCCGTCACGAGCTTGATGCCCCCGATCGGCGCGTCGTTGCCCGGGGCGTGCGACAGCACCTGGGTGATGTCATCGCCCGCGAGCGTCTCGATCGTCACGTCGCCCGGGGCGAGGGAGCCCACGGCCTCACGCGCCTCGTCGGTAGCCGGACTGTCGACGCGGCGATAGAACGGCCGCCCATGCCGCTCGACCAGTGCGTCGAACCGTGCGCCGAGGTCCTCGCCCGTCTTGGCACGGATCTCAGCCGCCAGCAGACCCAGCGCGATGCCGTCCTTGTCCGTCGACCAGGGTGTGCCGTCCATCTGGAGCAGGCTCGCACCTGCACTCTCCTCGCCGGCGAAGACGAGGTCGCCCGCGAACATCGGCTCGGCGAACCACTTGAAGCCCACGGGCACCTCGTAGACGCCGCGCCCGTGCGAAGCGGCCACGCGATCGACGAGGCCGCTCGTCACGAGCGTCTTGCCGATCCGCGCGTCCTCTCGCCACGCGGGCCGGTTCGTCGCCAGATAGTCGATCGCAAGCGAAAGGAAGTGGTTCGGGTTCATGAGCCCGTCGCGAGACACGATGCCGTGTCGGTCCGCATCCGGGTCGTTGCCCATCGCCACGTCGAAGCGATCGCGCATCTCGACGAGGCCGGCCATCGCGTACGGACTCGAGCAGTCCATGCGGATCTTGCCGTCGTGATCGCGGCGCATGAAGCCGAACGCCGGATCGACGTCCTTGTTCACGACCTCGAGGTCGAGTCCGAAGCGCTGGGCGATCCGTAGCCAGGCCCCCAGGCCGGCGCCGCCGAGCGGATCGACGCCGATCTTGACGCCGGCCTCCCTGATCGCCGCGATGTCGACCACGCTGGGAAGATCGTCGACGTACGCCCCCACCAGGTCCCGGCGCTCGACGACGGACGCATCTCGCGCCTGCTCGTAGGGCACGCGCCTCACGTCGCCTTGGCCGTCCAGCAGGGCATTGGCGCGCCGCTCGATGTCGCCGGTGACGGCTCCCCCGGCGGGGCCGCCGTGCGGCGGGTTGTACTTCAGGCCTCCGTCCTCGGGCGGGTTGTGCGACGGCGTGATGACGATGCCGTCGGCGGTCGCCTGCCCGGCACGGTTGTGGGCGAGGATCGCCCACGAGATCGTGGGCGTCGAGACGTGCTCGTCATCGACCTGCAGCACGACGTGTACGTCGTTGCCGACGAGTACCTCGATCGCAGTCTGCGCGGCGCAGCCCGAGAGTGCGTGCGAGTCCCACCCCAGGAAGACCGGCCCGGCAATGCCCTCGGCGCCCCGCCGATCGCAGATGGCCTGGGTGATGGCCGCGACGTGTGCCTCCTGGAAGGCTCCGTCGATCGAGCGGCCGCGATGCCCGCTCGTCCCGAACTTGACCGGCCGCTGCGCCTTGTCGCGGTAGGCCCGCAGCACGGCCTCGACGTCGCACGTGGCTCCTGCTTCGATGGGCTGGCCGGCTTGCGGGTGGATCGACATGGGCACCTCTCGATGGACAGGGGCGCGTCATCCTAGCGCTGCGTATCCGGATCCCCAGGGACCGCATTTCCGCGAGTCGATCGTCAGCGTTCCGTTCAAGCGCCGCACGGAGGAGGCCGCAGTCGGCGCCTACCCGGTCGAACGGAGGGGCGCAGGGCAAGTGACCGCACTCTCGGTGCGGCCCGGCCCTGCCATCCCGGGCGCCGACGGGGACAGGGACTTCATGCACGTACGCATCTCGGCTCACAGCACGGGCATCCTTCTCCTTCTTGCCACGGCTCTCGTGGCCACCGCGCCTGAAGCCGGCGCCACCGAGGGTCATGTGCTCCACGGGGTGGGCCCGGTCAACGAGTCGATGGGCGGTGCCGGCACCGCCGCGATCATCGAGCCGCTGGGCGCGATCACGTGGAATCCGGCCGGCATGCAGCGCCTGCGGCGCGGTTGGACCATCGGCGTGGGCGCGACCTGGTTCCGACCGGACCGCACGCTGTCGAGCTCGGTCCCGCTGCCGGGCGGCGGCTTGTTCTCGGGCGCAACCAGGAGCGAGACGAATGCGGCGGTCATGCCGGCGCTCGCCATCAGCTACAACCCGCCCACGTGTCCGCGACTCGGTGTCCACCTCGGACTGACCGGGATCTGCGGCTTCGGCGTGGAGTACCCGCAGAACAACGCCAATCCGATCCAGGCACCTCCGCCTGCGGGCTTCGGCAAGATCGAGTCCGAGTACCAGATGATGCGGATCCCGATCGGCCTGTCCTACCGCGCGACGCGCAAGCTCTCGCTGGGCTTCAGCCTGGTGCCGGCGTCATCGACCCTGCGCGTGAGCCCGGCGCCCTTCGCTACGCCGAACCCGGACGGCACCTACCCGCTGGCCGACAGTCCGGCCCAGGCATGGGGCTTCGCCGCCCAGGCCGGCATGCACTACCAGGCGACCGAGCGACTGGGCCTCGGACTCTCGATCATCTCGCCCACGTGGTTCGAATCGCACAAGTGGAACAGCGTCGACAACCTGGGCGTGGATCGGAAGCTCTCGTTCGACCTGGACTTCCCGATGATCGTCTCGGGCGGTATCTCGTGGCAGGCGACGGCGCACACGCTGCTCGCGGCCGACGTGCGCTGGATCGACTACGGAGGCACCAACGGCTTCCGCGGCGACAGCGGCTTCAACCCGGACGGCTCGGTCACGAGCTTCGGTTGGAAGAGCATCTTCAGCATCCACCTCGGCGTGCAGCACCGCCTGAACCAGTGCTGGACCGTGCGCGCGGGCTACAGCTGGAACGAGAACCCGATTCCCGACCGCCTCTCGTTCTTCAACGTGCCTGCGCCGGGCATCGTGCAGCACCACCTCAATGTCGGCCTGTCCTACCGCGTGTCGCGCGCCACGACGCTCCACCTCACGTACTACCACGCCTTCGAGAACAGCATCGAGGGGGCGCTTCAGGGGCCCGGCGGAGCCGTGCCCGGGACGTCCGTGAAGAGCTCGCTCTCGGAGGACGCCGTCAGCCTCGGACTCACGCTCGAGCTCTGAGCATCTCGGGGCCGCCCGGCGCAGTCGTCCGCGAGTACGCTACGCGCATGAGACTCGATGCCGCAGTGACAGCGATCGACGCGCAGGACCTGGGCGCGCTCCGGGCACTGGTGGAAGCGGATCCATCTCTCGTGCACGAGCGCGACGACGAGGAGCACGCACTCCTCGATCGGGCCCTGTGGGCGCTGCTCGTCGGCGACTGGAGCCGGCCGCCCGCCATCGCGCCCGATGCGGCAGGCGTGCGCATGGCGATCGTGCGCTACCTGCTCGACGCCGGCTCGGACGTCAACGGCAGGAGCCAGCAGGGCTGGACGCCGCTGCACACCGCGCTCTACGAGAATCACGTGCCCGCGACGGAGCTGCTGCTCGAGCGCGGAGCTGATCCCAAGACGGAGGTCTACGGCTCCGGCGGCACGCCGCTGCTCCAGGCCCTCTTCTGGGGCCACGCGGAAGCGGCCGACGCGCTGGCGCGCCACGACATCACGCCGCGCAACCTGCGCGTTGCCGCCGGGCTCGGACGCGCGGATCTGATCGACGAGTTCCTGGAGGCGGACGGCACGCTGCGACCGGGCGCAGGTGATGCGCGCGGCTACTACCGCCCGCACGACGGCTTCCCGGAGTGGTCGCCGAGCGACGCGCCGCAGGAGATCCTCGACGAGGCCCTGTGCTATGCCGCTCGCAACGGCCGCGAGACGGTGCTGTCGCGGTTGATCGAGTCCGGCGCGGCGGTCGACAGCGACGTCTACGGCAGTACGCCGCTGCACTGGGTTGCGGGTCAGGGGCGGCTGGCGATCGCGCGCTTCCTGCTCGAGCGGGGAGCGGCCGTCAGCCGGCCGGCGACCTTCGGCTCGCAGCACGGCGTGACCCCGCTGCACTGTGCGGCGTGGATGGACCGCCTCGAGGTCGCGCAGCTTCTGCTCGAGCACGGCGCAGATCCGACGGTGCGCGACGCGACCCACGACGGGACGCCGCTCGACTGGGCGGAGTACATGGAGGCGCCCCGCGTCGCCACGCTGTTGCGGGGGTAGCGTTCAGCGCAAAGGGCCGTACGCCACGAAGGCTGCCCAGTTTCGCGGTTGGCGACCGGACTCGCCCAGCTCGCCCCGGCGCATCGCCAGGGCCGTCTGTCGCAACGCCTCCGCAGCCGTGACGGAACTCCGCTTCGTCCAACGAGCGTAGAAGTCCCGCATCCAGGCCTGCGTCTCGTCGTCCCACACCTTCCAGAGGCTGCCGACGACATTTTGCGCGCCGGCGAGCCGGAACCCCTGCACGAGGCCGAGCGTGCCCTCCGCGGATTGGTGCACCCCTTGCGCGGAGCTGCAGGCGGACAGCACGACGAGCTCGGCCGCGTCGAGGTCGAGCTGCGCGGCCTCCAGCGCGGTCAGCATGCCGTCGTCCTCGCCCTCGTGGACTCGTGGGTTCACACCGGCCAAGAGCACGCCTGACATGAGCATCGGATCGAAGCGATGCGCGTGGATCTCGAGACCGGGCTGCAGGCGGAAGCGCTCGCCCCCGGGAACCTCGATTCGTGCGTCCGCGCCGTCGCGCACCACGGCGTGCGTCGCAAGATGCAGGACGGCCTTGCCGCTCACCGCCTTGCGTAGCCGGCTCTCGGTGGCCTGCTTCCCACGAAGGGACGTCGGCCCGCCCTTCACGCGGGAGGCGCGCCGCAGCTCCTTCTCGATCCACGCGGCCTCGGGTCCGGACGAAGCAAGGGGCTTTGCGCCCTTCATGAGCAGCCCGTGCCGTAGGCCCGTGAGCTTGCGCCCGGTCCGCGGAGAGACCCGCTCCCCCCTCACGTCGCGCTCGGCCTCGTCGAAGTCGACGTCGCCGACGGTGACGAACCCGCGACCCGTCGGCTTGCTCGTGGGCAGTGGCAACAGGGCATGGGGCATCGTCAGGTGGACGAGGAGCAGCTCCTCGGCCAGGACGCTGCCCTCCGCCTCACCGGGAAGGGCGGCGAGCGGAATGGCCGGGAGGTTCCCACCGGGGACGACGTACACGGTCCGTGTCCCCTCCGGCAAGGCGCCGGCGATCGGCGCCCACAGGGTGGCGTGGACGCGCTTGGCCGCCGCGATGCACGCGGCGGCGTCGTACTCCTGATCGAGGACGGCGTCCCGGAACTCGCCGATGGCGTGCTCGATGGGCCCATCTTCGCCCAACTCGATTCGGGCCGGCTCGTCGGCACCCTTCACGAGCACCCACGCCGTGTAGCGACCGCCCGCGTCCAACACGTCGACGAGCGCCTCGCTCTTCCGTAGGCCTCTCTTCGCCAGTCGAGCAGACGTGGCCTCCGGTGCCCGCTGCTCCTTCCGGTATGCGGACGGGCCCTTCGCCAACTGACGCGTCAGCTTGGCAATCGCCGCTTGGAGCGTCGCCACCTCGCGTCGCCAGGCAAACCGGTGCCACTTGCTGCCGCCACGCACCCGCGCGAGCCGGGCGAGCTGCCGCTGCAGCGAGCGCAGCTCGTCGTGGTCCGCGCGTGACTTCGCATCGCGCCGCCATGCGCGCTCGTCGGCCGCGCGCAGCCGGCCTACGAGAGCGCGTAATGACAGGACCTCGTCGTAGCCGTGCTCGCCGGCGGCGCGCGAGACCTCGAGCCAGTTCGCAAGTACCCACTGGCGTGCCGCCAGCAGCGCGAGCCGCTCGGGCTCGGTAGCGCCGACCGCCGTTTCGCGAATGCGGCGCACCACGCGGCGTAGTGCCTCGCGCACGTGTTCGAGACCCTCGGCCGCCTTGCCGCTGCGGGCGAGCGCGATGCCCAGACCGCTGCGGGCCCGCACGTGGTGCAGATGCCAGGGCTCGAGCTTCGCGTCGGCGACGCGTCGTACGGCCTCGTAGGCCTGCATCGCCTCTGCCAGGCGACCGTCCGCGAGATCGAGATCCGCGAGGCTGAGCATCACGTCCGCGGTAACGGGGTGATCGTCGCCGTAGATCGGACGAACGACCGTGAGCGCGGCCTCCTCGTCCTCGCGCGCCGCCTCCAGGTGCCCGAGCCGGAAGGCCGCCCCGCCGCGTGCGTGCAGCAGCTCTCCGACCCGCCGGTGTCCGGACCCGAGGTGATGCCGGACGTGATCGAGCGCCTCGCTCAGGGCCGCGAGCGCCTCCTCCCCTGCGCCTGTGGCCTCCAGCGCGTGTGCCAGCACCTCGGATGCCTGCGCCTCGCTCAGTACGGCCCAGCGCCGCATCTCGGTCCAGCGCCACACCGGCACGTAGCGCAGCTGCGGCCCAGCCCACACTGATTCGATCTCGTTCGCGCCGAGCTGGAGCCAATCCGGGATCAGCGTCTGCAACCGGTGGGCACGACGCGCCACCGCGAGCGACTCCGGTGCAAGACCGCGTTCGAGAAGCACGCGCGCAAGCAGCGTGGACGCGCGCAGATCGGAATAGAGGAAGTGCGGAAGGAAGAGCTCATCGGGCAACATCGCCGAGAGTCCGTCGCTGGCATCCAGGCCCGCGGCGTACGCCTCGTCGTGGAAGCCGACATCCAGCAACGCCTCCGAGAGCCGGATCGAAGACAGGACACCGAGGAACCGTGGAGCACGCTCTAGGATCTGCCGTTCCCCGCCGGGAGCGTCACTCTCGAGCAGGACGTAGGTGGGACGCCGGAGCTGCTCGACGAGGTCGCGGGAGCGCCCCTGATCTCGCAGGGCCTGGGTAGCCGACACGGTGCCCTGCGAGAGCGCGCCGTTGAGCTCGGGATCGAGGGTGCGCACCACGAACGCGCAGTCGGTGATGCGGCCCAGGGCGTCGCACAGCAGATAGACCCCACGGACGAAGTCGCCTCGCACGACCTGGTTCTCACGGGCGTCGAGAAACGCACGCAGCGCCTCGTTCGTGCGTAACGACGTCAGCAGGCGGTCCGCGAGCTTGCCTCCAGCCCGGACGTCTCCGCTACGTGCGGTGGCCGCGGCCAGAAGGGCCAGGGCGTTCAGTGTCTCGGCGTGAGCGATGCCGTGTTGCTCCTGGAATCCTCGGGCAGCGGCGGCGAGCGCCGTCGTCGCGGCCTTCGCTCGCCACCGCAGGTGCTCGGCGATCCCGAGGTCGAGTTGAATGCGACTACGCAGCAGCGCCGTCTGCTTGCCCTCCGGCAGCACGTCCAGAGCCTCGCGCAGACTTCGCACAGCTCCTTCGGCGTCGGCGTGGCCACCGCGCACCGCCGCCTGGAAGCGCAACGCCTCCGCGAGAGACCGCCCGCCCTGGGCACGCGCCGCGGCTGTGCGCTGCTCCGCGAGATCGAGGAAGAACTCTGCGCGGTACGCCCACCAGGCCTCCGCGACCCTGTCCTCCTTCACGAGAAGCGTGGGCAGGTCGTCCCGGAGCAGCCACGTGGGTCGCTTGCCCTGCGCGATCTCACGGAAGCGCACGGGTGCGCCGTGTACCCACCCCTGGAACGGAGTGAGCCCCGCGTACGGGTCCAGCGCGTGCCCCGCGGCATCCACGCGCGCGCGGCCCTGCTCGTACGTCGCCTTGCAGACGGCGAGGTCCCCCACGTGCCAGTGGTGCCAGGCCAGGCGCAGCTCGGCCCATCCTCGGCGCAGCCCGTCACCGAGATCGGCATAGTGGGCGGCCGCCGCGCGTAGCGCTTGCTTGGCCCTGTCGTCGTCCGCGCGACTGCCTGCGAGACACACACCCAGCTGTTCGTGCGCACGTGCGAGCGACGCAGGGTCATCCGGAGCCGCAGCGAGCACACGCGATGCGTGTACTGCCAGGCCGCGGCGCGCTTCGCGAGAGGCCTGCGTTCCCGGCGCGCGCTCGATGGCCTCGAGTGCCATGCCGATGCCCGCACTCAGCCTGTCTGCGTCGACGTCCGGGGCGCGCGCGAGGAGCGTCACGGCCTCAACGTAGGCCTGCCACGCCTCGGCGGACCGAAACGCGCTCCGCAAGACACGGCCACGCGACTGATGCGCCTTGGCCAGCAACGGCAGGTGCTCGGACTGCGCAGCGTCCAGCGCCGCGACTGCCCGGTTGAGCACCTCGAGCGTGGGGTCGAGGTGGTCGATCCGCGGACGGCCGGCGGCGCGTCGTTCGTGCACCCGTGCCAGCAGGAGATACGCTGCGCCAAGGTCGGCATGCGGAGCCTTCAAGCCGGCGGCCGCACGCAGATCGAGGATGGTTGCAGCCACCTCCTGCGCCTGGCCGAACGCGGGCGGGGTGCGGGCCAGGAGCTCGTCGACCTTGGGCACGAGCTTCCGCGCCAGCGCCAACCGCCCCTCGTCTGTGACGGGCTCGCGATCGGCCCACGCTGCGGGCCCGAGAAGCAAGGCCAACACGACAAGCAGGAAGAGGCGGCAGGACCGAAGCACGGCGGAGGAGTATATGCGCGTCCGCCCTCCGGCGCGGCGGCCGAGGTCCTCCCTGAAGCACGCTCGCGCCGACTCCGCTATGCTTGGATGGTGAGCGTGGTCGGGGGGTAGCCGCGCCCGTGCTGTCCAGGAAGGTTGCGCCATCTCGATCACTCGCGGTCTCTTCGTCTGCTTCGTGTCCGCGGCACTCCTTGTGCCGACCGGCGCCAGGACCGCGGAGGCCGAGGAGACCCCGACGCTCGCGGAGGCGCTTGCGAAGTGGGAACGACACGGGGAACGCCCCCCGCTGCAGCTTCGTTGGCAAGCCATGTACGCACTCGCCCAGACGGAGGCTCCGCAGGCACGTGAGATCCTCGTGCATCGATATCGCAAGCCGCGTGAGCCTGCGGACCACGAGCGCTATCTGCTCTCGGCGCTGTTCGGTGAGTTCTTCAACGGACCAGACGACGTACCCGCACTCGAGGCCCTGCTCGCTCGACATCCCAAGGACGCCGACGCGTGGCTCGCCGCCAACGTGTTCCTGACGGCGCACCAGGCGGGCCAAGTCGAGAAGGCGCACGCCGCGAGCTTGGATCGGACGCGCAGCGCATTGCAGCGCGCTGCTGCCCTCGAGGTGCTCGCGCATCAGGCCGACCCGGCCGGGCTGCGCCTGATCGATCAGGTGCTCGCCGGCCTAGACCGCACAAAGGGGCACGATCTCGCCCTCCTGCTCGAGAGCGCGGGAGCCGTCCTGTACGCCCTCCGCAAGGACGCGGCTTCGGACGCCTATCAGGCGACGGCTGAGCGAATGCTGCAGCGACTGACGGCCAAGGACGTTGCTGATCGCACACGGCTCGTGGTCGCGCGCAGGCTGGCGCGCGCATTCGGCGTCAAACGCTTGACACTGGATCCGACCTACTGGCAGCGCGTCGTGCGTGTGCAGAAGGAGATCGCAGAAGACGCGCACACAGTCGCCCGCCCGCGCTTCGCCGGGATCGAGGCTTCGGGAAAGCGCGTGGCCTACCTCATCGACATGTCCGACTCCATGACCGAGACCCTGCGCCCCGGCGCCATGAAGGGGCTCGAGCCAGGCGTGGACATCCCCAAGAAGCTGGACCGCTCGAAGATACGCAACCGGTTCCACCTCGCTCGCGAGCTGCTTCGCGCGTCGCTCGCAGGTCTCGATCGCGATGTGGAGTTCATCGTGATTCCGTTCGGCACCGAGGCACGCTATCTCGACGCAACGCCCCGACTGATGCGTGCGACATCAGGCAACGTGAAGAAGGCCATGCGCGAGCTGGACAAGATCGAGGGGGCCGCACGCCTCTGGGACGCCACCAATCTGCACGGCGCGCTCCGGAAGGCCTTCCTGGCCACGGGTCGTCGTCCGCTCAAGGGGGGCGCACACGTGCACCCGAAGGGCTTCGAAGACGGCGTGGACACGATCTTCATCCTCAGCGACGGGGAGCCCAGCTGGGGTGACTTCGGCGCGTGGGATCTCGCCGACGTAGGCACGTTGAAGGGGGACGCCGAGCAGGACAACGCCAAGCCGATCGCGAAGCGTGAGCGCATCAACTTCTGGTGCCCGTACCGCTGGGGCGCGAACCTCGTGCGTGACTTGCGCCGGCTGAACCTGTTCCGCAAGGTGGAGATCCACTGCCTGGGGACGGGTGAGGCGGACGAGAAACTGCTCGCGGAGATCGCCGAGATCGGCCTCGGCAGCGTGCGCATCCTGGGGAAGTAGGCCAGGGCGCTTCGCTGCGCGGCAAGGAACGCGGAATCAGGGCGCGTTGCGCGTCGATGCGCGTTACCAAGGGGCATGCGCGCCCTCGTACCGCTCCTGCTCCTCCTGCTGCTCGCCGGTTCGGTGCGCGCGGCGGAGGACGAGGGCTATGAAGAGACGGAGCACCGGCTGAAGACCGCCGGCATCGACGCGGACATGCGCGAGCGCATCCACGCGGCGATCCGGCGCGCCGTGCAGCGCCTGCGCCGCATCCAGAAGCGCAGCGGCATGGTCGGCCGCGACATGGGCACGACGTCGCTTGCAGCGCTCGCGCTTCGTCACGCCGCAATCCCTGACGCGCGGGAGGGTGCGCGCATCGCCGGCAAGCTGCTGCTGCGCAAGGCGCGGAAGGAGATGCGCGAGCGCACGTATCAGGCCGGCATCATGTCGATGCTGCTGCAGGCCGAGGAAGCCGAGGGCGCCGACCTCCGCTTCCTGTACGAGATCCACGGGCGTCTCGGCAAGGGGCCGTACCGCGCCGACGGCTACTGGGACTACCGCTCGGCCGGGGGCTCCGGCATGAGCAATCTCTCGACCGCACAGTTCGCGTGCCTGGGTCTGTGGGCCGCGGAGCGCGCGGGCGCGCCCACTGCGAGACGGGCGTGGTCAGAGCACCTCGATGCCCTCGTGAAGGCCCAGCATGACGACGGCTCGTGGGGCTATGCGTCACCGACGGTCTACAGCAGCCGCGAACGGATCCTGCGGACGTATCCGACGGGGACGTTCATGGGGCTCGCCAATCTGGTGCTCGCCCAGCACGCCATTGCCGACGAGCTCGCCGCCGAGCCGGAGCGTCACGCGCGCGTGCTCATCGCGCGCGCGGCTGCAGAGGCCGCGCTCCGGCGGCACACGCAGTGGGTTCTCGGCGCGCCGGGCATCCCCGGTCCTGCGAATCGTGGGTGGTCCCACTACACGCTCTACGCGCTCGAGAAGGCGTGCATCTTCTTGGGTCTCGAGGACGTCGGCGGTGTTTCCTGGTACCGCGAGGGTGCGCAGTGGCTGCTCGGTGGCCAGGCAACGGACGGCAGCTGGCGGGAGCACCGAGCACGCGGGCAGGGCATCGTGCCGATTGACGCGGCCGGGGATGCCTGGCGCACGTCGTTCGCCCTGCTCTTCCTGCTGCGCGTGTCGGAGAGCTACCGCCCGATCACGCCCCGGCCGATCGACCGCCCCAAGGTGACCACGCCGCGCGTGGAGGAGCCGCCGCCGGCGCCGCCCACGTCGAAGCGCGCCGCGCCGCCCCTCAAGCCGGCGCAGCTCGTGCTCGACCGCATCGAGGAAGCGCTGCGCCGCAAACAAGTCACGCGCATCGCGCGGCTGCTCGACGCGATCCGGTACGCGGCACGCACACACCGGCAGGTACGCGCCGCGGGCGCAGACGCCGAGCCACTCTGGCGCGCGTGGTCGCAGCGGGCGGAGACCCTCCTCCTCCGATGCTCCAGCCACTTCCTGCGCAGGGGCACGAACGACCGGCTGCTGTGGCAGGCCGTGGCGGTGCGCTCGCTGGACGCCTTGGGCTCGACGCATCCTCGCGTCGCGCCGGAGTTGATGCGCAAGGTCATCGCGATGAAGCGTAGCCAGGCCTTCCGCAGCGACTACGAGCTGGCCTGGTACGGGACGGCGCTCGAGGCGCTGCGACGGCTCGACCCGCCAGGACTGATCGCGTGGCTGCGCGACCGCGTGGTGAGCGGCGATACGGAGCACATCTGGCGCACCTCGGCTGCGCTTGCGGCCCTCGGCGGCCGCGCCGTGACGGCGCGTGGGCGCGAGCGCCAGAGCGTGCTGCGCTCCGTGATCCAGAAGCTGCAGCCGATCTTGCGCCATTCGCGGGGCAACGCCGACATCGACGGGCTGCTGCGTGACGTCCAGGTGCTGGTGCAGCGTCTCGCGATGCCGTCCGAGCCCGACGACTTCCCGGCGCTGGGCTCTCTCGACCTGGACCGGGACCTGCGAGCCGTGCTGGCGTGGTGGCGCCGGCACCGTGATCCGGCGGACGCGCTGTGGCGCAACTGACGCAGACCGCAGCCGAAGGCTCAGGGAACTCGTGAACCCAGCCTGATCGTCCCATCCGGGTGCACGGGCACACGTCCGCGCAGGTCGGGCAAGGCGAACGTCGTCCGGCCATCCCCGCCGTAGGTCGTACCGAGAATCGAGAAGAGGGCCTGGTTCGAGTTGATCGGCAACAGCTGCCCTTCGCAGAAGGCCCATCCACGGGGTGCGAAGGTGCCGGCGAACAGCCCGACGCTGCCCAGCAAGGGATCCGAGGCCGACAGCCCGTTGGCCACTTCGTCGCCTGCCACCACCCCGGCCGTCAGGTTGTTATTGGGGAACGCGCCTGACAGGGCGATGCAGTAGTTGAGCCCGAGCTTCGACGTGAGCGGCTGGTGGGCGTCCACGTCAGGCTCGTGCGCGTCGAGCCGCGCCTGCAGCGCGTCGATCTGCTGCTGGAGCTGCGCGACCTGAGCGTCGAGGTCTGACTGCGTCAAGGCCGACGAGCTGGAGCCGCAGGCGACGAGCACCATGACGGTCAGGAATGCACCGCAGAAGCCGGCCAGAATCGAGGATCGCATGTCCACTCTCCCTTCGAAAGCGTGGAGGAACAGCCTCTCTGATACCGCGATCCGCGCAGTCAGGGCCAGTATGGAAACCTGGAGTTCGAGCGCGGGCTGCCGCGACTGCCGGTGCTGTCCTCGTCGCGTTCAGCCCGGAAGGGCGCCGCGCGACGATTCGTGACACGACCCGCCTGCGGGCAGGGATACTGCGCACATGCCCCTCGCTGCGATCACGACGCGCGTCGTCGCGCTCTGGATCCTCTTCGGAGCCGTCCTCAAGCTGCTGTACGGCTCGCCGGCGGACCTGCCGCAGGCCGTCAAGGACCTGCCGCTGGACATCGGGACCACGTTCACCGCGGCGATCGCCATCGAACTCGCGCTGGGCTGTTTCGCGCTCCTGAGGCCGTCGCGCGGCTGGCTACCGCTGCTGCTGGTGCTCGTCGCGTTTCTCGTCGTGCTCGGAACGCAGATCGCGGCCGGCGACGAGTCCTGCGGCTGCTTCGGCGCCGCGCTCGTGATCGCGCCTGT
>JASJDY010000066.1 GCA_030065025.1 Planctomycetota bacterium | reverse complement strand
CATGCGATCGAGGATCCAGCGCTTCCAGTGCGCGTCCAGGCCCCCCGTCGACTCCGCCACGATGAGGTCGTAGTCATCCGCGGTGCCGCCCAGGAAGCGCAGCACGGTCGCTTGGCCTTCGGTTCGTGCACGCTCCATGGCGGCCCAGCGTACGGATCGCTCCGGCCAGCGCACGGCCTTTCCTGCCGGGCCAGGCTCAGGCCTCGGAGACGGGCTCCTGCTGCAGCGCCTCGACCGCCAGGGCGAGGAACGCCTCGAGCTCCAGCCCTGCGCCGGCGCAGCGCTCGATCAGGTCGCGCTCGACGTTCGCGGCGAACTTGGGGTTCTTGAAGCGCTTGCGGACGCTCTTCACCTTCAGATCCTGGACGTCCTTGGACGGCAGCACCTGGCACGCGGCGTGGATCAGCCCGACGACGGCCTCGGCGGCCGACACCGCGTGATCAATCACGCTGACGCAGCGGATGCCCGTCGCGACGAGGCCCTTGTCGTTGTGGGCCGCGATCGCGTGGATGCCGGCCGGATGCACGCCCTCGCGCCCGAGGATCTCGGCGGTCACGAGGCAGTGGCGCTCGGGCTCCTTGACCTCGTCGAAGTCGAGGTTGTGGAGCAGACCGAGAAGGCGCCAGGCCTCCTCGTTCGTGCCGAGCTTGCGAGCCATGGCCCCCATCACCACGGAGGCCTGCTCCATCTGGCGGCGCAGCGAAGGGGTCTTCACGTGCTCGTCGAAGAGCTCGCGGGCGCGCTCCGGCGTGATGCCGAGCGCGTCCACGTCGTCCGCGGGCGAGCCGAGCAGGGCGCGGTGCTCGTCCGACATGGTCTCGCCCTCGTCGGTCGTGGCCTCCTTGGCCGCGGGCGCCGCAGCAGCGGGCTCGTCGCTCTTGTCGAGGGGCTTGAGCAGCGGGAAGAGGGTCACCTCGCGCAGGTTGTCCTGCCCTGTGAGCAGCGCGACGACACGCTCGACGCCCATGCCCCAGCCCGACATGGGCGGCATGCCGTGCTCCATGCACCGCAGGTAGTCCTCGTCGAGCGGGAGGGTCTCTTCGTCGCCGGCGTCGCGCGCGGCGACCTGCTGCTCGAACCGCGCACGCTGGTCGAGCGGATCCACGAGCTCGGAGTAGGCGTTGATGATCTCCCAGCCGTTGACCACGAGCTGGTAGCGATCCACGCGCGTCGGATCCTGGTCGTTCATCCGAGCCAGAGGCGACAGGTCGATCGGGTGGTCGGTGACGAAGGTCGGATTGACGAGCTGCGGACGGCTGACCTTCTTGTAGAGCTGGTCGATCAGGTTGCCGCGGCTCATCTGGTCGACGCCCTCGGCCTCGAGCTGGATGCCCTTGTCGCGGATCGCCTGGCGCACGTCGTCGGCCGTCTCGAGCTCGGCGTAGTCGATGCCGCTGTCGCGGAGGATCAGGTCCCGCATCGCGATGCGCGGCCACGGCGTGTCGAAGTCGATCGTGCGACCCTCGACCTCGATCTCCCGCTTGCCGAGCAGGACGTCCACGAGGTGCAGCAGCAGCCCCTCGGTGAAGTCCATGTTGTCCTGGTAGTTCCAGTACGCCGCGTACCACTCCACCATCGTGAAGTCCTGCAGGTGCGCGGGGCTCATGCCCTCGTTGCGGAAGCAGCGCGCGACCTCGTAGACGCGGTCCATGCCGCCGGCGACGCACTGCTTGAGCCACGTCTCCGGCGCGATGCGCAGCACGCAGCGCATGTCCATGGCGTTGTGGTGGGTCACGAACGGCTTCGCGAGCGCGCCGGTCACCTTCGTCTGGAGGATGGGCGTGTCCACCTCCTCGAAGCCGCGCTCGTCGAGGTAGCGGCGCAGCTCCTTGACGAAGCGCGAACGCAGCCGGAAGCGCTCGCGCGTCTCCGGGTTGCTGACGAGATCGAGGTACCGCTCGCGCTGCCGGGCCTCGAGGTCGGAGAGCCCGCTCCACTTCTCGGGCAGCGGCAGCAGGGACTTGCTGAGGAACGTCCAACCGGACGCCCACACCGAAGGCTCACCCTTCTTCGTGCGCGCAGTGCGCCCCTCGAAGCCGACGTGGTCGCCCAGGTCCACGAAGTCCTGGAACTGCTGTACGGCCTCGTCCCCCATCGTGCCCGCGTCGAGCACGACCTGGCAGCGCCCGGAGCCGTCCTGCAGATGGACGAAGACGAGCTTGCCGAAGACGCGGCGCATCATCACGCGCCCTGCCACGCTCACGAGCCGGCCGGACTCGGGATCGTCGCTCTCCTGATCGGCCGCCACCTGACGGGCGTCCGCCAGCACGTGCGTGCGCTCGTAGCGGTCGTCGTACGGCCGCATGCCGGCGGCCTTGAGGGCCTCGAGCTTCTGGAGGCGCACGGCGCGCACCTCCTCGAGCCGGGAGCGCTCCTCCGCGGGACTCTCTTCCGGGGTCACGGTGTCGACGTCCGCCATCGCGCTACTCCGTGCTGAGATCGAACGTGTCGCCCTCGGCGAGGGTCAGGATCTCGACGCCGTCATCCGTGACGGTCACCGTGTGCTCGAACTGTGCCGAGAGCGATTGGTCGATCGTGACGACCGTCCAGTGGTCGCTGAGGATCTGACAGCGCCAGTCGCCCATGTTGATCATGGGCTCGACGGTGAAGGTCATGCCGGGCTCGAGACGCTCCCCGGTGCCGCGCTTGCCGACGTGCGAGATCGTGGGCGGGCCGTGGAAGATCGTGCCGATGCCGTGGCCGGCGAACTGGCGCACCACCGAGTGGCCGCGGCCCTCGGCGAAGACCTGGATGGCGTGTCCGATGTCGCCGACGTAGGCGCCCGGACGCACCTGGGCGATGCCGAGGCGCATGGACTCGTACGTGTCATCCACGAGCCGGCGCACCTCGGGATCGGCGTCCCCCACGATGAAGGTGCGGGACGTGTCGCCGTGGAAGCCGTCGATGATCGGCGTCACGTCGACGTTGATGATGTCGCCGTCGCGCAGCACGTGCCGCGGGCTCGGGATGCCGTGGCACACCACGTGGTTCACCGACGTGCAGCAGTGCTTCGGGAACGGATGGGCGCTGCCCTGCGGGTAGCCGAGGGGCGCGCTGATCGCACCGCGCTTCTCGGTTTCCTCGTGCACGAGCTGGTCGATGTCCTCGGTCGTGATGCCGGGCTCGATGATCTTGGCGACCTTCTTGAGCAGGCCGGCGGCGAAGCGACCGACGGTGCGCATGCCATCGACCTCGTGCGGTGCGAGGCGTACGGCTTCGTTGCGGCGGCGCTTCTTGCGGGGCATGCGATGCGGTCTCGTGGGGTTTCCGGGAAGAAGCCCAGGCTTGTACCACGGTGATGCCGGTTTCCCGCAGGATCGTGCGGCTGGCGCCGGTAGGAGCTGAGAACCCCGAAGCGAAGGCACGCGCGACGGCTGGTCTTGCCAGGCGCGCTGCACCTCACGGCGAGGGCGCGGACTCGGGTCCGCTCCGACGTCGCAGGAACACCGTCGGCCGCGTCGGTCCGGTCTGGACGACCTCCGCACGGGGGGCCTTCGTGGGAGCCGCATCCGACGCGGCGGGCGGCGGCGCAGGCTCGGGTCGCGGCTTGCGCGCCATCGGCATGGTGAGCATGTACGCGATCCACTCGAGCACGTAGAGCACGAGCAGGGCGACGGCCGCGAGCGCCGCCGTGGGACCCACGAGCGGGGCGGCGAGAATCGTGATGACGATCACGCCGAGTGCGCTCCCGACACCGCAGCCCTTCAGCTTCCCGCCCCAGCGCACGGCGGCCCACATCATCCAGCGACGCAGCCGCGGCACCTGCTCCTCGCGCATCGAGCGTCGGAAGATGCCGTCCGCATCGCAGCGGCTGAACTCTCCCGCATCGGCCTTCTCGCAGAGATGGTCGTGGAGCACGGAGGCCTTCGTGTACCGCCCGTAGCGCGGGACGATCCACCAGAACGCCTGCGGCACCGAAGCGAAGTCCGTCTCGTAGCCGGCAGGGACGGTGAACCACTCGTCGCGTCCCTGGTACCGAATGGGCTCGAGCAGCTTCCAGCAGTCGTCGCCGATCTGCTCGACTCGAAGCGGTTCCGTCGTGAACGGCATACCATCCCCCCTCGTACCGAACCACGCTAGCGAAGTCACCGCTTCGCCTGCACGCAGCCCCCCCGCCGATGGCACCACGGAGCGAAGCGGGTGCCTTCGAGCCAGGTTCGATCCGGATACTCAACCAGTCTAGCGAAGTCACCGCTTCGCCTGCACGCAGCCACCCCCCGCCGATGGCGCCACGGAGCGAAGCGGGTGCCTTCGAGCCAGGTTCGATCCGTCGCGATCGGGAACCCGGTTCGGCACCGCGCACCTGCGAGAAGCTCCGCACCGTGCGCGGCGTAGCGCGCACGGGGCATCCCGTCCACCCGCAGCCAATGCGCGCTGCAGCGCTGTGGTGCGCTGGCACCCGATTCGCGAGGGTACACCGCTAGTGACACCGCGCCGCGTGTGTGCATTGGTGGGATCGAGGCGTCCCCATGCGGCTGGTGTTCCTGTTCAGTGCGGTTCTCCTCACCGTGTCGTGCGGCGTGGGTGGGGGCATGACCGCCGGCGGGAGTGGCGGATCGACCACGGGCACGGGCGCGCTGCAGGGGCCGGTCGTGATCGACTTCGAGGATCGCCCCAACGACGGCTTCACGCCGCTCACCTTGCCGGTCGTGCTCGCGCCCGGGATCGCCGTGACCACGAAGACGGGTTCCGGCGAGCTGTACGACTTCTCGAGTGAGGACGGCTGGTCCATCGGGGAGCCGGGCTGCGACGCGCAGGCTCGCTCCGGCCGGATGATGATCGGCCTGGACTGCGACCGCGGCCAGGAGCGCAGCTTCGACATCACCTTCGACGCGCCCGTCGCGCGTGTACGCCTCTATGCCGCGGGCCTCGAAGGCGAGCTCATCTGGATCGAAGCCTACGACGCGCTTGGCTACCTGCTCCATCGCGACTGCAAGGTGTCCACGTGCCCGAGTCTCGAGGAGAACGATGCGCTGGACATCGAGTACCCGGAGAACGTCATCCGCACCGTGCGCGTGCACGGCTGCTATCCGGTCATCGACGACCTGACGTACTGGCGCTTCGAGTAGCCGCCGGAGCACAGCTCAGCCCGCTCCGGCGTATCAGGGGAATTCACGTCGGAAGCGCGCCGGCCTTGCGCCAGGGGAAGCAGCAGGCCCTGTGCCTGCGTGGAGGCTTCCGATGTCCGCACGCGCCTACGCACTCCCCCATGCCGTGAAGGCCCTGTTTCTTGCGCTTCTGCTGGCCAGCTGTGGCAGCGGCAGCGACGGCGCGGCCCCCGATGTGGGCGACAACCCGGGTGACGATCCGACGCCCGTGGCCGCGCAGGCGGACGTGCCCTTCGCCTTGTCGATCCAGGTGCCCACGCCGCTGCCGTCTCACGTGACCTCGGACGCGACGATCGCCATCGAGGGTACCTGCCTCGGCGAGCCCGACACGATGACCTGGGCCAACGGCGCGGGGGGCTCCGGAGCCGTGCCGACCGCGGAAGCGTGGCAGGTCCAGGTGCCGCTTCAGCCGGGACCGAACCGGATCGTCATCGAGGCGCGCCGCGACGGTGAGACCCAGACGGACGAGATCCTCGTCGTGCGCGATGCGGCGGTGATCGAGGTCAGCCCGCTCGAGGTGCGCCCGAGTGGCGTGCTCGTGGGCCAGACCCGCACGATCACGGTCCGGACCCTGATCCACCTGCAGGAGACGCCGACGTCGGTGGAGCTTCACCGGGTGGAGCTCGGCGGGCAGCCGATCGAGAAGCTGGCCGACCTGCGTGACGACGGAGACACCGGCCGAGGGGACGAGTTCGCGGACGACTACGTGTACTCCGGCCAGTTCGATTTCACCGCGAGCGCGGCGGGGCCGACGTGGCTGATGGCACGTATCGAGCATCCGGGCGGAACGCTCTGGTCACCGCTGGAACTGCTCGCTGCAGCAACCCCCATCGACGCCGGGGACGTGCAAGCCGCTGAAGCTTCGATGCAAGCCGCCAGCCAGGCCTACCTCGCCGGCTCGGATCACGAAGCCGGCGTCACGGCTGCGCTCGCCGTACTGCAGACGGACCCGAACGTCGTCCAGTCCGGCCGCGCCGGAGGCATGGGCGGCATCTGGATGATCTACGACAGCGGCATCGCGGCGGGACTGTTGCTGACGCCGGACGGCCTGCGAGGCGGTGGCTCCGACTGTGACGTGCGCATGGAGACGTCGGCAGCCTGGCTGCAGGCGTACTTCCTGAACGACGCGAACAACGAGATCCCCTTCCTGCATGCCGAGTTCGAAGACAAGACATGCACGGACTGGTTCCCGAACGACAAGGTCGAAGGCACGAGCGTGACGATCGCCCAACTGAAGCTCGCAGGGCAGCGCGGCATCTTCGGCATCGCGACCCACGGGGACTCCTGGTACGAGGGCATCGTCGTCAACGCCGCCATCGAGAACTCACCCGACCTGTTCGGCGTCTACAACGGCTTGGCAGGGACAGGCGAAGCCGAGGCACTCAACCGCAAGGTCTCGATCACGCAGGCTGCGCCGGTCCTCCTGACGAATCAGCGTCTCGACGTGGACGACGCCGTCACGCTCTACGGGGAGGACATCGCCCACGGACGCATCGTGTTCACGGCCGCACCGCGAGGCGATGGGACCGTCAAGCTCGCGGTCACGCCGCACTTCGTGAACGAGTACATCTGCATCCCCGACGGCATCGTGTACCTGGGTTCCTGCCGCAGCATGTTCAACACGAAGCTGGCCGACGCCTTCATCGCACGCGGCGCCAAGGCCGTCTTCGGTTTCGACGATTATGTGCTGAGCACGTTCTGCGAAGACCGCTCCAAGGCGTTGTTCGGCAAGCTCTGCGAGGGCCAGACGATTCTCGAGGCGTGGGCAGCCAGCGGACCGTTCGAGCAAGCGCCTTCCCAGTTCGGCCAATACTGGGCCTACCCGACCTGGAAGGCCGTGTTCGCGCCGGACGGCTTCGACAAGCGGTTGCCACTCGACGGCATCCAGAACCCGAGCTTCGAGAAGGGCAAGCTCTTCTGGGCCACGCAGTCAGCACATGTGGCCTCGCGTATGGGCGACATCCGGCCGCACAACCGCGCGACCTGCAACACACGGTTCCTGGTACTGCAGGACCTCGCCTCGGCGGGGCAGTCCATCTGCGTGCCCGAGGACGTGACCACGCTCTCGTTCCGCTACAACATCGTCGGGGCGGCCATGGACGAGGTCTGCGGGGACAACTTCATCGGGGACTACTACTTCCGGGCCGAGATCGGCAACGAGACGCCGGTCGACATCACCCTGACGGACCTCTGCGGCTCACCCGATCTGCAGCTGGTCGACGCCGGCATCAACGACGACTGGGATGGGATCACCCGGATGACGGGATGGGTGGACGTCCGTGTCGACATCAGTGCCTACCAGGGCGAGCGCATGACGATCCGGTTCGTCACCGACGCGCTCGACCTGGCCCTCCCGATGGCAGTCCTGATCGATGACGTGAGGCTCGGCGGCCCGTAGCGATACCGAACCAGGCTAGCGAAGTCACCGCTTCGCCTGCACGCAGCCCCCCGCCGATGGCACCGCGGAGCGAAGCGGGTGCCTTCGAGCCAGGTTCGATCCGGATACTCAACCAGGCTAGCGAAGTCACCGCTTCGCCTGCACACAGCCCCCCCACCGATGGCGCCACGGAGCGATGGGGTGCCTTCGAGCCAGGTTCGATCCAGCGTCCCTGCCGACCTCTATCCTCTGGAGCTTCGAAGAATCGCCTTCGCAGCGAGATGGGAGCGGTACCGGCGTGATCCGCAGGCAGCATCCGGAACCGGCGGACGGACCGTCCGAGCGTACGCAGCGCGTCCGCGCCGTCGTCGATGAGCTCGTCTCCGACCCGGGCCTCCAGGACTGCGTCGTCGCCCACCGCGTCCAGCCCGCCGAGCCGCCGCGCTTCGCGCCACTGCCCGACGGACTCGATCCACGACTCGTGCCCGCCCTCGAGACGCGCGGCATCACGCAGCTCTACACCCACCAGCGCGCGGCGTACGACCACGTGGCAGCCGGTCACCACACCGTCGTCGTCACCCCCACCGCCAGCGGCAAGACGCTCTGCTACAACCTGCCCGTCCTCAACGCCATGCTGGCGGATCCCGGCGCACGCGCCCTCTACCTCTTCCCCACGAAGGCCCTCTCGCGCGACCAGTCCGCCGAGCTCCAAGCGCTCATGCAGGGCACGCTCGTGGACACGCCCGAGGAGATGGGCATCGCCCTGGGGGCCGCCGTCTACGACGGCGACACGCCGCCCTCGGAGCGCCGCGTGGTCCGCGATCGGGCACACGTCATCCTGTCCAACCCGGACATGCTGCACTCGGCCATCCTGCCGCACCACGCGCGCTGGATGCGCCTCTTCGAGAACCTCAAGTACGTCGTCATCGACGAGCTGCACACCTACCGCGGCGTCTTCGGCAGTCATCTCGGCAACGTGCTGCGCAGGCTCCGCCGCGTGTGCCGCTTCCACGGCAGCGACCCGATCTTCATCGCGTCGAGCGCCACCATCGCGAACGCGCAGGACTTTGCCGAGCGCCTGCTCGAGCTGCCGGTCGAGCTCGTCGAGGAGAACGGCGCGCCGCTCGGCGAACGCCACTTCCTCATGGTCAACCCGCCCATCGCGAACCACGCGCTGGGGCTGCGCGCCTCCTACCTCGGCGTGGCTCGACAGGTGGCCAGCCGCTTCCTGCGCTCGCTCGTGCACACCATCGTGTTCTGCGGCTCACGCACCGTGACCGAGGTGATGACCAAGTACCTCAAGGACCTCTTCCGCCCGCAGGTCGACCGCGTCCCGCGCGTCGTCGGCTATCGCGGCGGCTATCTACCGCGGGAGCGGCGCGGCATCGAGACGGGCCTGCGCAACGGCTCGATCCTCGGCGTCGTCAGCACGAATGCCCTGGAGCTCGGCATCGACATCGGCGCGCTCGACGCCTGCGTGATCGCCGGCTACCCCGGCACCGTCGCCAGCACGCGCCAGCAGGCGGGTCGCGCGGGTCGGCGCCAGGGCGCCTCCGCGGGCGTGCTCGTGCTCCGCTCGCATCCGCTTGACCAGTACCTCGCCGACCATCCAGAGTTCCTGCTCGACGCCTCCCCGGAGAGCGCGCAGATCAACCCGGACAACCTGCAGATCCTCGTGAGCCACCTCAAGTGCGCGGCTTTCGAGCTGCCCATCGAGGACGGCGAGTCGTTCGGCGCGGAGGAAGCGGCGGACGACGTCGAGGGCGTGCTCGGCTGGCTCGAGGAGCACGGCGTCGTGCGGCACACGGGCGGCCGCTGGCACTGGTCGGCCGACTCGTATCCGGCGACCGACATCTCGCTACGCAGCGTCACGTCGACCAACTTCGTCGTCGTCGACACGACCGCCAACCAGAACCAGGTCATCGCCGAGGTCGACTACAGCTGGGCCTTCACCACGCTCTACGAGGGCGCCATCTACATGGTGCAATCCGAGCAGTACCACGTGGACAAGCTCGACTGGGATCGGCGCAAGGCGTTCGTGCGCCGCGTCGAGTCGGAGTACTACACCGACGCGCAGAGCTACGCGAAGGTCAAGGTCCTCCAGGTGCTGCGCGATCGTCCGCCGCACGCGGAGGCCGGCGCGCAGTACGGCGAGGTCGAGGTCATCCGCAAGGCGATCGGCTACAAGAAGATCAAGTTCTACACCCAGGAGAACCTCGGCTGGGGCGACATCCTCCTACCCGAGGACATCTACCACACGCAGTCCTCGTGGATCACGATCCCGCAGCCCGTGATCCAGCGACTCGGCGTTCCCGAGCGCGTGCCGCAGAGCGATCTGGTGGATGCGCTGCACGGGCTCAGCAACCTGCTGCATGGGTTGGCGTCGCTGCTGCTGATGTGCGACGGACGCGACATGGGTGTCGTCATCGGCGACCAGCGCAGCGAGTGGTTCATGAGTCCGGCCATCCCGGGACAGCCGCGCGAGAAGCCGCCGGAGAAGTTCGACCCGACGATCTTCCTGTACGACCAGTACTCGGGCGGCATCGGTCTCGCGGAGGCGCTGCATCCCCTCTTCCCGGAGCTGCTCAGGGGTGCGCGCGAGCGGCTGCTGTCGTGTGCATGTCCTTCCGGCTGCCCTTCGTGTGTCGGCCCGGAGCAGGAAGTGGGTGCACGAGCGAAGGGACTGGCGCTGGAGCTCGTCGAGCTGCTCCTCGAGGCGATGGCGACGCCGGAGACGGTGTCGGCCTAGGAGGCCGATGCCCGCCGTTGCCGGCGGATCAAGCCGGTGAGCATGGCGCCGACGCGATCGGCGAGAGCGCGGAGCGCGGCGACGTCGCAGGCGGGCGCCAGTTCGAGGCGCTCGATCATTTCGAGGGCAGCATCGCACTCGGCGCACTCCCCCTTGGCGATCACGAAGCGAGCGGCCTTGTCCCGAGCTGTCCAGCGGTTCGCACCCTCAGTGGTGTTGCGCATGGTGGCGGAGGCGGCGCGACGTACCTGATCTTTGAGATCGGCATGCCCCCTCGGCAGGGAAGCCGCGATGCGTTCGACACCGATGGTGAGCTGCATGGCCGCATGGAAGGCATCGAGTCGCTGATGGGCAAAGCCGCTCGTGGTGGTGTGGGTCATGTGAGTTCCTCCAGGGTTGGAGGGCGCCTGTGGCCCTCACGCTTCCGGGGGCCGCGGGCGCCCGTCGCCGTGGAGCAACTGAGCGCACTGCGGCCACCGACGGCTAGTCGGCCAGCGGCGTCGCAGGCCAAGCCGTCACGCGCACACGCACGCTCACGCGCTCGCGGACGGCTTGCAGGCCTCAGTGAAGACCGCGCAGGCACGCGAGCCGCAGAGCAAGGGGCAGGGCCTTGACGCGACGTATGCGAGCGCGTTTGCGAGCGCGAGCGCGTGGCAACCCGACGACGGGAGCGCCGACCGCGGACGCCTCAGGCGACCCGGCGGCGGACCGCGCTCGCTTCGATCGGCTCCAGGAACACGCGCCGTTCCTCATCCACGAGCACGAGCTCGCCCGTTCGCAACGGCCGCCACGCAGCCGTCAGCTCGAGAGGCTCGGACGCTACGACGGCGAACGGCTCCATGCGCTCCGGATCGTCTCCGTCGCGCGCCGGCCGCTCGCCGGTGCGCACGTACAGCGACCGCGCAGGCTTCTGACTGCCGAGCGTCGCGCGCGAGACGACGACCACGTTCCCGTCCGACACGGCGAGGTTCACGAACGCCGGCGCTTCGCAGCCTGTCGCCAAGCGCACTGCGTCGAGCTCGGCCAGCGTGCGGCGCGTCGCGTCCGCCAGGCGTTCCAGCGGCAGGCGCGCCTCGGACTCGCGCCAGCGATCCACGAACAGCGCGAACACGTGCTCGGAGTCGGTCGTGCCGTGGACGAGCTCGCGGGCCTCCGGCGAGA
>JASJDY010000065.1 GCA_030065025.1 Planctomycetota bacterium | reverse complement strand
GGCTTCATGCCGGACATCGCCGCGGGCGGCATGCGGTAGTACACGTCCGGCGTCTTGAACCCCGGCAACACGGCACGCAGCGCCGCGTCGAGGCGCGCCGCGTCGAGCCCGTCACCCGCCACGAACGCCACCGGTCGCGCGCCGTACTCCGCATCCGCCACCGGCACGACGACCGCCGCGGCGACGTCGTCGATCGCGAGCAATGCCGCCTCGATCTCCTCGGGCTGCACGTTCTCGCCGCCCGAGATGAACATCCGGTCGCGGCGGCCGGTCACGAACAGCACCCCGTCCTCCAGACGGCCCACGTCGCCCGTGGCCCACAGCCCGGCCTCGTCGCGCGCAGGCTCGATCTCGCCGTCGACGAGATACCCCGAGAACAGCGTCGGTCCGCCGACGCGGATCTCACCGTGCGCGTCCACGTGGACCTCACGCTGCGGGAGCGCCTGACCCACGCTCTGCGGCCTGCGCACGACCTCCGGGTCGCGGCTCGCCGCCACGAACGCCGACGTCTCCGTCGCGCCATATCCCACGGCCAGCGGCACGCCGGCATCGAGCGCCCGCTCGCGCAGCGCGGCGGGAATCGGTCCGCCGCCCATCAGCACCGTCCTGCACGCGCACAGCGCCGCACGCGTTGCGTCGTCTTCCAGCAAACGCGCGAGCTGGGTCGCGACGAGCGAGATCTGCGTGGGCGCGAACCTCACGAGCGCTTCGGCCAACGGCGTGTCCTCGGCCGGAACACACAGCACAGCGCCGGACAGCAGCGCACGGAACACCATGCCCAGCCCGCCGGCGTGATACGTCGGCAGCGAGAGCAGCATCCGATCGTCGGGGCCGAGCTCGAGGAACGCCGCGGCGCCGCGTGCACTGGCGATGTGCTGCTCGAGCTCGTGGTGCACGAGCTTGGGCGTGCCGGAGCTTCCCGACGTCGAGAGCAGCGTGCCGGTCGGGAGCTCGACGGGCGCCTTGGGTTGCAGCGGCAGCAGGGACCACACGCCGGGCTCGCGCCAGTCCAGGAGACAGCGCGCACCCGCCGCGGCCAGCATGCCGCTCACGGACGCGTCCGGCTCCCGGTCGCTCAGGAGCTGCGTGCAGAGCCCGAGCGACCAGGCGGCGAGAGGGGCCGCGAGGCGCAGGGCCGCGTGCCGGCCGCGGAGACCGACGACGTCGCCCTGCGTCAGCTCGAGCGGGAGCTTCTCCGCCTCCTGCACGGCGTGCTCGACGGCGGCCAGGATCGCAGCCGCCGACACCTCGCGATCTTCGAGGGCGAGGCACGCTGCGTCGCCGCGTGCGCGCAAGGCGTCGAGCAGGGGCGCAGCGGCGGGGTGCATCAGCCGGCCTGCTTGAAGCGCAGCTTGTCGAGCACGGCCGCGGACGGCGTTCCCTGCCAGTCGTGGATGCTCACGACGCCACGGCTCGAGTCGTAGCGCGGCGACACGACATCGACGCGCAGCCAGCTCTCCGTGCCCAGTCCGGCCGCGGCGAGATCACCGGGCAGTGCCGCGGCCATCTGCACTTGCCAGCCGAGCCCCAGGCCGCTCTCGAGGGAGCTGCTGACGACCGTCGTCGCGCCATGCTGCGCCGCCTGCTCCGAGAGGAACAGCAGGCGCCGCCAGTGCCCGATGCGTGCCGCCTTCAGGCACCACGCGCTCACGTAGTTCGCGCGACTGAGGTGCTGCAAGGCCGGCACATGCAGCGTCTCGTCGAGCCCCATGGTGTGCCCCGTCGCGGCGTGGAGATCGGCCAGCTGGCCCGGATCGGCGAGAGGCTCCTCCAGGTACTCGATGCGCTCCGGCGGTAGCCCACGGAAGCGCCGGATCGCGTCGTCGAGGTCGAGCGACCGGTTCGCATCCAGGCGCAGCTTCACGTCGTCGTCGAGTCCCGACAGCAGGACGCGCAGCAGCTCGCGTTCGTCTTGCGCGGAAGGGCGCCCGACCTTCACCTTCACGATGGGGTAGGCGTCGAGCTTGCCGTCGGCGATCGCCTCGGCGGCGTCCGTGATGTCGCCGACGAAGAGAGCGTTGATCGGCACCTCTTCGCGCGGCTGCTTGCTGAGGATGTGGGCCGGCACCGTGCCTTCGGCCTGGGCGAACACGGACGCCGCCGCGCACTGGAGACCGAACACGGCGCTCGGCGCACCGAGGTCGCCGCGCGGCGCGCAGGCAGCGATGCGGTTGGCCACGTTGTTGGCGAGTGCGCCGAAGCGCTCGAACTCCTGGCCGAGCAGCTCGACGCCGACCGTGCGGAGGACGGCGTCGACGTCGTCCAGGGACTCGAGGTGCAGCCCCGGCAGTGGCGCGATCTCGCCGTAGCCCTGAAGACCCGCGTCGCTGGTGAGACGGACGAAGCGGCCCTCGCGATGTGCGACGTCCACGCCGCCGGCCTTGTACCGGCGTGCCAGGGGCAGGCGGTACTTGGCGATCTCGATGCGCTCGATCTTCACAGGACCCATCCCAGGCAGAAGGCCAGTGCGTACACCACGAGCGTACGACCCATGCCGGCCAGTGCTGTACCGAGCCGACGGCCCGGCGTCCAGCGGAGGACGGCCAGCAGGCCGGGAACGCCCAGGATGCACGTCGCGCTCGCCGCGAGCGCTCCGACGGGACCGCCGTAGGCCGCCCACAGCACGACCGGCACGGCGGCCGCGCCGAGGAGGCAGAACGCGAACTCGGCCTTCGCGAATCCGGCGCCGAAGCGCACGGCCAGCGTGTGCTTGCCGGCCGCCAGGTCGCCTTCGATGTCGCGCAGGTTGTTGACCGTGAGCAGCGCGACGCCGAGCAGGCCGGGCGCGAGCCCGGCGATCAGCGCGGCCTCGCTCCAGACGAGCGCCTGGACGTAGTACGTCCCGCCCGTGGCGATCGGTCCGAAGAAGGCGAGCACCAGCACATCGCCGAAGCCCAGGTAGCCCAGCGGACGCGGTCCGCCCGTGTAGAGGATGCCGAAGAGCACGGAGGACAGGCCGATCGCCACCACCGGCCAGCCGCCGCGCCACACGAGGTACACGCCCAGCAGCACGGCGAGAGCGAACGTCACGATGAACGCCCGCTTCATCGCGGCGGGCGAGGCGAGTCCCGCCTGCACCGCCCGCTGGGGTCCCAGGCGCTCCTCCGTGTCCGTGCCCTTGACGCCGTCGAAGTAGTCGTTGGCGAAGTTCGTGGCGATCTGGATCAGCAGCGCGCCGACGAGCGCGGCCGCGGCAGAGAGCGGGTGGAACACGTCGTCGCGGAGCGCGATGGCGACGCCCATGGCGACCGGTGCGATCGCGGCCGGCAGCGTCTTGGGACGCGCCGCCAGGATCCAGACGCCGGCCCCGCTCGTCATGACCGTGCCTTCTACGGACGCTTGGGGAAGCGGTCGAACTCCGGCTTGCGCTTCTCGAGGAACGCCTTCTTCCCCTCCTGGCCTTCCTCGGTCATGTAGTAGAGCAACGTCGCGTTGCCGGCGAGCTCCTGGAGGCCGGCCTGGCCGTCGCAGTCGGCGTTCATCGCCGACTTGAGGCAGCGGATCGCGAGCGGCGAGTGTTGCAGGATCTCCTTGCACCACTGCACCGTCTCGGCCTCGAGCTGCTCGTACGGCACGACCGCGTTGACCATGCCCATCTCGAGCGCCTGCTGCGCGTCGTACTGGCGGCACAGGAACCAGATCTCGCGCGCCTTCTTCTGGCCGACCATGCGCGCCAGGTAGCTCGAGCCGTACCCGCCGTCGAACGAGCCGACCTTCGGACCCGTCTGACCGAAGCGCGCGTTGTCTGCGGCGATGGTGAGATCGCACATGACGTGGAGGACGTGTCCGCCACCGATCGCGTAGCCGGCGACCATCGCGATGACGGGCTTCGGACAGCGGCGCATCTCACGCTGGAAGTCGAGCACGTTGAGGCGGTGCACGCCCTGGCTGTCCACGTAGCCGGCATCGCCGCGGATGCGCTGATCGCCGCCGGCACAGAACGCGTCCTTGCCCTCGCCGGTCAGGATGATGACGCCGATCGACGCGTCGTCGCGCGCGTCGTCGAGCGCGTGGCGCATCTCCATCACGGTCTGCGGACGGAAGCTGTTGCGCACCTCGGGACGGTTGATCGTGATCTTGGCGATCCCGTCCCACTTGTGGAAGCGGATGTCCTCGTAGTCCCCGACGGACTCCCAGGGGAAGGCGGGGGCGGCGCTCTCAGGGGCGGTCGAGCCAGGCTCGGAGGAGGCGGCAGAACTCATCGGGCTGCTCCAGGTGGGGGGCATGGCCGGCGCAGGGCACCGTGGCGGTGTCGATCGATTCGACGCTGTTGGCCAGCTGGTGGTTGCTCGCCGTGTACGTCGCGTCCTCGGCGCCGGCCATGAGTAGAAGCGGCACGGGCGATTCCGCCAACCGCTGACGCAGAGGCGGCTGCCGGCCCGTCGACAGCACGCGCAGGACCTTCGCGAGCTCGGCCGGACGGGCCCGAGCCCGGCGCTCCAGCAGCGCATCGAAGCCCGGCATCTTGCTCAAGCCCTCGAACAGCGGCTGGTCGTACCAGGTGCGCAGCCACGCCTGGAAGTCGGTCGTCTCCAGCGCCCGAGCCCGGCGCTCGTCCTCCGCGCGGCGCGCCACGCGTGCGACCGCATCGTCGATGCCGGGCGAGGCGCCCACGGCCACGACGCGTCGGACCAGGTCCCGGTGCTCGAGGGCGAGCATCAGGGCGAGGCGGCCGCCCATCGAGTAGCCCACGAGGTCGACCGGCACCCCGAAGGCACGGCTGATGCGCTCCGCGGTGCCGTGGACGACCGACTCGAAGTCGGGCGGCACCGGGTCGGAGGCACGGCCGTGGCCCGGGAGGTTCAGCGCCTTGCATCGATAGTCGTCGCCGAGCGCCTCGATCGTCGGGTCCCAGTCCTGGGCGGTGCCCAGGAAGCCGTGGAGCAGGACCAGCGGCGTCTTCATGACGTGGCTTCCCCCTGTACGGCCGCGGCGATCGCGGCCTCGATGCGCTCGTGCTCGGCCTTGTTCTCGGCGAGTCCCGACGCGACCTCGATGAGCGTCGTGCGGCCGGACTCGATGGCGCTCCGATAGGCCTCGCCAAAGGTCTCGCGATCCTCGACGAGATCGTAGGGAATCCCGAACGACAGACACACGCCCTCGAAGTGCACGTTGTGCGCGGAGTCCACGTAGGGCGTGAGCACGTCCGTGTGCTCGGCGATGGGCAGGAACGAGAAGATGCCGCCTCCGCCGTTGTTCAGGACCACGATCGTGACAGGCATCTCCTGCTGCGTGAGGAAGGCCAGCGCATTCACGTCGTGGAGCATGGCCATGTCGCCGATGAGCAGCGTCACGGGACACTCGGCTCCGTCGGCGAACCCGGCTGCCGTGGAGACGATGCCGTCGATCCCGGAGGCGCCGCGGTTCGCGCCGACATCGGCGACGCCCTGCACGTCGGCCGCGTAGGCCTGCACGTCCCGGATCGGCATGCTGTTGCTCACGAAGAGCGCGTGCTCCGGGTGCAGCTCGTCCACGAGCGTCCGGGCCACCCAGGGCTCGGTCAGGCCGTCGCCCTCGCCCACGGCTGCTCCGAGCGCCGCGGCGACGCGTTCGTGGGCCTGCAGGAGGTCGGCCGGCAGCTCGCGCTGCACCTCCTGCTTCCGCAGCGCATCGGTCAAGGCGTCGCACCAGTGGTCCGCGGGGGCGAAGAAGCGGTGCGTGACGCGGTGCCCAGGATCGATCCGCTCCGGCGACGGATCGACGACGACGACCTGCTTCGCGTTGCCCGCGTCGATCCACGACTGGATGCGCTTGCTCGTCGGTCGGGAGCCGAACTGCAGCACGACCTCCGGCTCGAAGCCGTGGCCGAGCAGACGGTCGACGTACGGCATGAGGTTGGGCGGATGCTCCTGCTCGATCAGTCCGCAGCGCACGTCGCGCCACACGGGCCAGCCGAGCTGCCAGCCGAGCCACTCGTGGCCGAACGCGTGCGGCAGGTCGCCGAGCACGATGAGCCCGCTCTCCGCCGAGGCCAGCGCCGTCGCGACGTCGTCCAGCCACTCGTCGCCCAGCGGGCAGGGAGCCATCGTCTCGGCCGTCCAGGTGAACGCGTCCTCGCCGTCGAGCCACGCGTCGAGGCCGTCGAGGCATGCCGGATCCCACGCTTCCTCCGAGGGGGCCAGCGGCTCACGGAGCGGGCAGTTGAGGTGGATCGGACCGGGATGGCTCTCCGCGAGCGCGCGGGAGACGGCGTGGTCGACCGTCGTCAGGACCATGCGAGCGGGGGTGCGGTCATCCGGTGCGGGCAGGTCGAAGGACCAGCGGACGTGATCGCCGAAGATCCCCGGCTGGCGGATCGTCTGGTTGGCGCCGACCTCGCGCAGCTCGTGCGGTCGGTCCGCTGTCAGCACGATCAGGGGGATGCGATCGAGCGACGCTTCGACGACGGCCGGCAGCAGGTTGGCCACGGCCGTGCCCGACGTCGTGATCACGGCGGCGCAGCCTCCGCTGCGCGCGTGGCCGAGCGCGTAGAAGCCGGCGCCGCGCTCGTCGCCCCACACGATGCAGCGCGCGTCCGGGTTGCGCGCGGCGGCCTGCACCAGGGGCGTCGAGCGCGAGCCCGGGCACAGGACGAACGTGTCCACGCCGCAGCGCACGAGCTCCTCCACGAGGAGGCCGCCCCAGAGCGACTGGACGTTGGGCGCGTCACGAAGCATGGCGGACGTCCAGCAGCTGGTCGAAGGCCTGCATCTTCAGCGATGTCTCCTGCCACTCCGCCCGTGGGTCCGAGCCGGCCACGATGCCCGCGCCGGCGAAGACCTGCACGGACGAACCCTGCACCAGAGCGCTGCGGATGGCCACCGCGACCTCGCTCTCTTCCCGGCCGAAGCAGCCGACGGGTCCGGCGTAGAGCCCCCGGTCGAACGGCTCGTACTTGCGGAGGAGCTCCCGCGCTGCGGCGGTCGCCGTGCCGCAGACCGCTGGGGTGGGATGCAGTGCGGAAAGCAGGTCGGCGTCGTGGACGCCGGGGTTGAGCGTGCCCTCCACCGTGGTGAGCAGGTGGTGCATCATCGGCACGGAGCGCAGGTCCGGCTCGGCCGGCGCCTCGACGTGGCCGCAGTGCGGCGCCAGGTGCTTCAGGAGGTGCTGCCGCACGATCTCCTGCTCGCGCCGGTCCTTCTCGCTCGCCAGCAGCTCGCCGGCCAGGGCGCCGTCGCGTTCCGGCGTCGAGCCGCGCCTGCGTGTACCGGCGAGCGCCTCGCTCAGCACGTGGCGTCCGACGCGGCGGTAGAGGAACTCGGGCGAGGCGCCGAGGAATGCGCTGGCGGGCGACGGCTGCACGAGGAACTGGCACGTGTCCGGCTGCTGCCGGCGCAGCGCCTCGAAGAGCTCGATCGGATCCACCGGCGTGCCCAGCTCGTGGTGCGCCGCGCGCGCGAGCACGGCCTTCTGGACGTCGCCGTCCTCGATGTGCCGCAGCAGGCTCTCCACCGACGCCGTCCAGCCGTGCTCCTCGTCGCTGCCCGCGAGCGGGCTGCCCATGGGCAGTACGCGCGGCTCGGGCAGCGCCCCGCGCAGTGCGCGCACGGCCGTGCGTCGCTGGGCCTCGTAGTTCCCGGCCTCGATGGCGGCGACGCCCGCCTTGAGGTTGCACGCAAGCACGCAGCCCGAGGCGCTGCGCCGCATCTCCAGCAGCGGCAGGTGGAAGCGGCTACGTCCGTACGGCGCCCACTCCGGCGCGGCTTCTCGCAGGGGATCGAAGCGCACGGTGCCGAAGAGGCGCGCGGTCTCCACCGCATCGCCGGAGGCGACCTGCGCCAGGAGCTCGTCCAGGGCGGCCACCGGCGGGCCCTCGTGCTCGACGCACACGCCGACGCCGGCGATCTCCAGGTCCGACGCGCGGCCGTGCCAGAAGGCCCGCAGGAGCACGGGGTGTTGGCGCAGCCAGGCGAGGGGATCCCCCTCGGCGACCGGCTGCTCGAGCCGGAGGAACGGGTGCGGCGCCAGGTCGCTGATGCGGTCGGCGGTCCAGCGCTCGAGGGCGTCGGCGAGGCGCGTCTGGCCCTCGAGCGCGTCCGCGCACGGATCCAGGGTCACGGTCCGGGTGCCGCCCAGGGCCATAGGACCGCAACGGTACGCGAGAGGCCGGGATCTGGCCCCCGAGACACCAGCGGTGGGGCAGCCCTGGCCGGCGCGGCGGGCGGCCCAAACCGTCCACACGAGTGGACATCGACCCCGATCTGGGACGATCCGCCGAATTGGCCGCAAAGCAGTGGCCGCTGAGGCCTATTTGATCCCCAAGTGGCCCCGTTCGGGTCGCGGTGTGGAGGCCCAGCCATGACACGACGAATCCTCGCCGGCGCGGTGCTGTGCACCGCGCTCCTGCTCCTCGCCGTCCCGGCCCAGGCCGACACGATCGAGTGGATCGCCACGGCCGCCGAGAAGGACCCGACCTACGGCCAGTACTCCGGCGGCCACGCGATCTGGCTCCCCGGCCTGGCGACCGACAGCAGGTGGGTCTTCGAGGGCGACGGCCGCTTCACCGAGGTCGATCTCACGACGGCCACCCTCACGGGCACGATCCAGAACGCATCCGACAGCAGCCTGCGCATGACCGTGAGTATGCGCTTCAAGCAGTACGCCGCAGGTGACCCGACTCCGTCTCCCAAGAAAGAGCTGACGGCTGCGGCGTACACGGCCACCGGCGGGGGCATCGATACGTCCACCTGGCACTACTACAAGCTCGTCGAAGAGGTCTCCTTCACCGGCCTCGGCAGCCTCGCCGGCCTCGAGCTCGATCTCGACCACCGCCCCGGGAGCCTGGTGTACGGCTACCAGGTCGGCGACGGCGCCAACGGCAAGAACCTCCGCTACGGCATGTCGGGCTGGTTCGACTGGGCCGTCACGGGCACGTCGGTGCCTGCGGCGTACGCGGGCAAGACCGGCGTCGGCGACGTGAACATCAATCTCGATCCGGTTCCCGAGCCCGGCACCCTCGCGCTCCTCGGCAGCGGCCTGCTCTGCGTCGCCGTGCTCCACCGCCGCCGTCGCCGCGCCGTCTGAAGGCGCCTCCGCACCTTCAGCGCACGTAGATCCTGAGGCTCGCCGCGAGCACGATCCGGCTCGCGTCGATCGTCTGGCGCTTGCCGTCGATCTCCGCCTCCGGGCGGTTGTGGACCCAGCGGGCTTCGACGCCCACCGCGATGTTGTCCGCCACGAAGTACTCGATGCCGGCGCCCGCCGTGGCCACGAACGAGACGTCGTCCACGCGTAGCGTGGGGACGCCCGCCGGTGGGGTCCGGCAGCCATCGTTGCCCTGGGTGAGACCGAGGCCGATGCCCCCGAGCACATAGGGCACGAGGCGGCCGTCCAGCAGCGGTCGCCGCCAGCGGACCTGCGGGACGACGTTCCACGTGGAGACCTCCAGCACGCCGTCACGCTCCCCTGTCACCGCGCTGGTGCCGCCCACGCCGCGCTCGTACTGGTCGATCGCCAGCTCGAAGCCGAGCCCTCGCGGGCCGTCGGCGCCGAAGGACGCGCCGCCGTAGGCGTCGGCCCCTTTCTCGTAGTTCCAGTCCAGCTGGGGATGGAAGTCCGGCTCCGTCGACCAGAGGGTCCCGAGGCGGAGTGCGAAGTACGGCGTCCAGCGTCCGCTCCGCGCCGGCCGCAGCCCTGGATCGAACCGGGGGCCGGGGTGGTAGCAGCGCATGTTGATCGATAGGTGGAGGCAGGACAGGTCGAGTGACCTGCGTACGCCGTCGATCGCCATGTGCGTCTCGTTGTGGATGTACTTCAGCTCGATCGCACCGGAGACGTTCGGAGCCTGGAAGTGCTCCACGCCGATGGCCACGGCGTAGACCCAGGACTCCTGCGTGCGGTCGTCGAAGCGCGGTGCGCCGGGGGCCAGCGATGTGGTGGACGCGTCGTTCAGCTCGCCGAACGAACGGCCGAAGCCCGCGGTGACGTAGGGGACGACGCGCCCGCGCCGCAGGGGCTGGCGCCAGCGGCCCTGCAGCAAGAACGTCCAGGCGGAGAACTCAGCGAAGCGCCCCACGCTGTTCGCTGCGAGCGGCGCCTCGTAGTACTCCCCCGAGAGCTCCACACCCCAGTGCAGCCCGATGTCCAGGCCGAGGCCCGCCGCGAAGAAGTTGCCGTCCCAGTCCGAGCCCAGGGACAGACCGGCTCCCAGGGAGTCCCGTGTCGCGACGCGCTGCCCCCAGCCGGTGCGCAGCACGAGACGCTTCGTCCCGGGCTCCGGCGTCCAGTCGCCGTGCCGGACGTTCTCCCCGGCGTGCGCGCAGGGTGCGAGGGTGGCCTCGAGCACCAGGGCCGCCAGGAGGGCGACCACCAGCGTGGCCATCCGAAGTCGCATCGCACACCGGCCGGTGTCCGGCGGCGCTCCGGCACCGGCTCTTCCTGAAGCAGGCTACGCCTCGCCGCGAGCGAAGTCACGCGCTCCCCGCGAATCCCGCGCTCCGGTCCGATCGGCCTCGCTAGAGCCGATCGGCGCTATCCTCGCCGCCCATGTCTGCCGACCAGAACCAGCGCCCGTATCCCGAAGTCGATCAGCGTCCGAGCTACCCGGCGATCGAGCGGGAGATCCTCGAGCGCTGGGCGGCCGGCGGCATCTTCGAGCGCTCCGTGGAGCAGCGCGAGCACGGCGAGCACGGCAGCAACGAGTACGTGTTCTACGACGGGCCGCCCTTCGCCAACGGGCTGCCGCACTACGGCCACCTCCTGACCGGCTACGCGAAGGACGTCGTGCCGCGCTACCAGACGATGCGTGGCCGCCGTGTCGAGCGGCGGTTCGGCTGGGATTGCCACGGCCTCCCCGCCGAGATGGGCGCCGAGAAGGAGCTCGGCATCTCCGGGCGCCAGGCGATTCAGGACTACGGCATCGGGTCGTTCAACGACCACTGCCGCAGCTCCGTGCAGAAGTACACGGAGGACTGGCGCGATTACGTCACCCGCAGCGCGCGCTGGGTCGACTTCGACCACGACTACAAGACGATGGACCTCTCCTACATGGAGAGCGTCATCTGGGCGTTCAAGCAGCTCTGGGACAAGGGCCTGCTCTACGAGCGCCACCGCGTCATGCCGTACTCGTGGGCCGCGGAGACGCCGCTCTCGAACTTCGAGACGCGTCTCGACAACAGCTATCGGCCTCGGCAGGACCCCGCCGTCACCGTGATGCTCACGCTGGATCCCGTCGAGAGCGACGGCGGCGTGCCGCACAAGATCCTCATCTGGACGACGACGCCCTGGACGCTGCCGAGCAACCTCGCCTGCGCCGTCGGTCCCGACATCGACTACGCGGTGTACGAGGAGAACGGCACGCGCTACGTCCTCGGGGCCGGCACCGTAGCCAAGTACAAGAAGGAGCTCGAGGGCGCGACGCTCGTCGAAACCGTCAAGGGCAGCACCCTCGTCGGCCGCACGTACGAGCCCCTCTTCCCGTACTTCGC
>JASJDY010000016.1 GCA_030065025.1 Planctomycetota bacterium | reverse complement strand
CCGTCGGGGCGGATCGCTGTGACCTTGATCGGAAGCGCCGTCAGGAAGTGCTCCTCCGGCCGGAGCGCTCCTCCGGCCAGGGCGTCCTCGGCGGTAAGGGGCAGGTCCCCACCCCAGGCCGCAGACGGGATGAGCAGAAGCACGAAGGCGACGAGGAGCAGTGAACAGCGCATGGGACCTCGCACGGGTGACCGACGCACAGACTCCCACGAGCAGGAGTTCGGAGAACTAGGAACGTCGGTTTCGGAGCGGAAGCACCGGTCGTCGTTGGGTTCCTCGCCGACGCAGGAGACTCTCCCCCTGCGCGCTACGGCCCCTGCCTGCTCGCGATCTGCTGCGCGACCAGCGACCGCAGCTCGTTTGCCTTGACAGGCTTCTCGAGACACGGGTTCGACACGTGCTGGAACAGCTCGCGCGCCTTGGGCGTGAAGACGCCGCCGGTGATGAAGATCACGCGCTCTGCGAGATCCGGGTGGTTCGCCTCGAGCCAGCCGTGGAGATCCATACCGGTGAAGTGCGGCATCATCAGGTCGCAGATCATCACGTCGTAGCGCTCGCCCGCGGCGATGCGGTCCCGAGCCTCGGTGCCCGAGGACGCCTGCGTGATCTCGTGCTCTTCGAGCATGACCGCGACGACCTCACGGATCATCGGCTCGTCGTCGATGACCAGCACGCGGCCGCGCACCCCCGACGAGACCGGCGTGGGCTCTTCCGGGGACGCCTCACGGGTGGATTCCCGGTGGCCGACGGGCAGGCGGACCGTGAAGCATGTCCCCTCGCCGACCGTGCTGCGCACGGAGAGCTGACCGCCATGGGTGCCGACGATCCGCTGGCAGATCGACAGGCCCAGTCCGGAGCCTGTGCCGATCTCCTTGGTCGTGAAGAAGGGCTCGAACACGCGGTCCATGTTCTCGGGGGCGATCCCGCGGCCGGTGTCCTCGACCTCCACGACCAGCTCGTCGCCTTCCTGTCGGCTGTGTACGCGGATCTCGTTGCCCTCGACGTCGCCCTCCTCGATCGCATGGGCGGCGTTGACCAGCAGGTTGAGGAACACCTGGCACAGCTGGCCCGCGTTCGCGACGAGGGGGTCGGCCGGCTCGTGCTTCGTCACAAGCCGTGCGCGGAACCGGACCTCATTCGTCGCCATCTCCACCGCGCTGTCGACCACGTCGGCGAGCGTCAACGACTCGAGCCGCTCCTCGTCGACGTGCGTGAAGACGCGCAGACGCTGGACGATCACCTGGATGCGCTCGGCGCCCTCGGCTGCCGAGCGGGCGCGCCCGACGAGGTCCGTCAGATCGAGCTGCTTGGACGCTTTGACGCCGTCGGCGAGCTCGGGGAGGTCCTCGGCCAGGATCCCGGCGTGGTAGAGCAGGTAGGTCAAGGGGTTGTTGATTTCGTGGGCCACGCCCGCCGCGACCAGACCGATGCTCGCCATCCGGTCGGCTTGGGCCAGCTGGACCTCGATCCGACGCTTGTCGCTGATGTCGACGCCCGAGCTGAAGAGCCCGACGTTCTGCTCGGGGCCGTCGCGCAGGACGGAGTTGTGCCACGCGACCTGGCGGCGGCTGCCGTCCTTGCGCACCACGTCGTGCTCGAAGTAGGCCACCTCCTCGACGTCGCCGGCGATGATCCGGTTGAACACCTGCATGACCTTCGCGCGTTCGCCGGCGGGCACGCAGAGCTCGAACCAGTTCTGCCCGAGTAGCTCGTCGGCGGCGTAGCCGAGCAGCTCACAACCTGCCGGGTTGATCAGTGTGATCCGCTGATGTGCATCGATGGCGATGAGCGTCGTCGCGGCCACATCGAGATACTGCTGGGCGCGCTCCTTCTCGTAGCGCAGGGCCTCCTCCACCTGCTTCCTCTCGGAGATGTCGGTGATCGTGAGAAGCAGCCGGGGTGCCTCGTCCTCGGACGGGTGCGTGCGGGCGGTGATCACCACGGGCCGCTCGAGGCCGTCGTGCGTGGCGACGAGCCGACACTCGATCTGCTTCCGCTCCGGCTTCCGGCTGATGGCGCGGAAGCGAGCGAGGAACAGCCTGTGATCGCGCTCGGCGAGAAGTCGAACGAACGGCTTGCTCACCAGCGACAGGGGATCCTGGTCCACCATCACGGCGAGCGTCTCGTTGACCTGGACGACGAGGCCGTGCTCGTCGACGACCGCGTAGCCGACCGGCGCATGGTTGAAGAGGTCGTAGAGCTCGGACCGGGCTACGAGGGTCTCCTCCTGGGAGCGACGCAGCTCGTCGTTCTGCATGCGCAGCTCGACCTGATGCACGCGGAGCTCGTGGATCAGCTTGCGCAACGCGGCATGCGAGGGATGCCCTCCGACCTCGCCGTTGAGCTGGGGGTCGTCCCCCAGCAGCTCGGCCGACAGCCGCTGCTCCGCGGTGCGCCGTAGCGCCTCCTCGGCATCACGCGTCGAGTCACGTGCGCGGTCAGACATCGCTGTCCTCCGTGACGGGTCTCGTCTCTTGTTCGATCCCGCGTAGCGTCGAGATGTCCTGGAACGCGCCCGTGATCCGCGTGACGATCCCGTCTTCGATCACGGGGTTCCCGATGGTGCGCACCCACTTGCGCTTACCCGTAGCCGAGATGATCTCGAGTACCTCGTCGTAGGGCGTGCCTTCCTCGCATGCTGCGGTGAAGACACGCGTGATGATCGGCCGCGATGCCTCGGCGTAGAAGTTGATGCCTTCCTCCGGCGTCAGCACCTGGCCTACGGGCAGGTCGTGGATCGCGAAGATCTCGTCCGACCACGTGTGCTTGCCGGTCGCCGGCTCGAACTCCCAGCTGCCCATGCGGGCCAGCTGGGCCGCATCGCGCAGCTGGCGCCTGCTCTCCGCGAGCTCCGCCTCCGCGTGCTTGAGCTGCGAGATGTCCACGAAGGTGAGCACGAGCCCGGCGCTCTGGCTCGGGGCTACCTCGTATGGCATGACGCGCATGAGGAACGTCGCGCCGTCGTCGTTGCAGACCTCGCGCTCCACCTGCGCGTCGGTGCGCTGCACCTCCAACGCAAGCTGCACCGGGTGCGGACAGTCGACGAGGCGGTGGCTCAGATCGCCGAGGGGCCGGCCGATGTCCACCTCGCGGATCTGGAGCACCGCGGCGATCTCGTCCGTGAACTTGCGGATCTCCAGGTTCTCGTCGAGGAAGAGCGTGCCCTGGCGCGTGTTCCGCAGCAGGTTGTCCAGATCGTTCGTCATCTCGGTGAGCTCGACGATCTTGACCTGGTGCTCTGCGTTGACGGTGTGGAGCTCCTCGTTGACCGACTGCAGTTCCTCGTTCGTGCTCTGCAGTTCCTCGTTGCTGGCGAGCAGCTCCTCGTTGGTCGCCTGCAGCTCCTCGTTGGACGCCTCGAGCTCCTCGATGGTGGCCTGCAGGTTCTCCTTGGTGAACTGCAGCTCCTGCTCGAGATCGGTGATGCGCTGCCGCACGCCGTGCTCGATGTCGAAGACTTCGTCCGTCTGCCCCTCAGCATGCGGCACAGCGGGGTCGCGCTCGCCCTCCTCCAGGAGCACGAGGGCCAGGGGCTGCTGTGACCTCCGCACCTCGAAGAGCGTGACGCGTAGATGGAAGCGGCACGACTCGCCGCGGTGGCGGAAGACGATGTTCGTGAAGGCGACGTCCTCTTCGTTGCGGAAGGCGCGCTGGACGCTCGTCGTCAGCGGGATCGACAGCTCGCGGGGCATCATCTTGCCCACCTGGTACTGCGCGCGGCCCGAGGGCACGGTGAGGAGGTCGGCCCGGTCGCCGGCGCTGTAGACCATCTCCATCTGCTCGTTGACCACGAGGGCCAGCGGCACCGTCTCGCCAACCAGGGCGTTCACCAGTCGCTCGAGGAAGACGCCCTCGTCGAATCCGACGCGGCCGGGCATGCTGCGGCGCTCCGGCGGTGCCCCCGGAGGCATGTAGACCGTGCGCTGCGTGCCCGCGTCGGCGGGCAGGCGCCGGCCGCGCGAGCGGTACAGGCGCCACTTGGCCTGCACGGTCTCGAAGGCGTCCAGATGGCGCCCGGGCGTCTCGCTGCTGCCGAGGAACAAGACGCCCTTCGGGTTGAGCGAGAAGCCGAAGAGGTCGAGCACCTTCTCCTGGAGCACGGGCTCCAGATAGATGAGCAGGTTGCGGCAGCTGATCAGGTCGATGTTGGTGAAGGGCGGATCGCCGAGGACGTTGTGGCGTGCGAAGACGATGTCCTCGCGCAGCAGGCGCGACACCTGGTAGTCGGCGCCACTCACGGTGAAATACTTCTCGCGCAGCTCCCGCGGCAAGTCGGCGACGATGCTCGCCGGGTAGACGCCGTTGCCGGCGGTGACGATCGCGTGCTGGTCGATGTCGGTGGCGAAGATCTTGAGGTCGAGCTGGCGACCGAGCTTCTCCATCTGCTCGTGGCAGAGGATCGCCAGCGAGTAGGCCTCCTCGCCCGTGGAGCAGCCCGCCACCCACAGCCGACAGGCCCGCTTGTCCTGCAGGTCCTCGAAGAGCTGGGGCAGCACGACCTCGTCGAGGATCTTGAACGCCTCCGGATCGCGGAAGAAGCTCGTCACGCCGATGAGCAGCTCGCGATAGAGCGTGTTCAGCTCGCGCGGGTTCTGAGCGAGCAGCCGCACATAGGACCGCAGATCGTGGGTTTGGTTGACCGTCATGCGCCGCTCGATGCGACGGGTGACGGTGCTCGGCTTGTAGTGCGTGAAGTCGACCTTGGTCTCCTCGCGCAGCATGGCGAAGATCCGGTCGAGGTCGGTGGCGCCTTGGCTCAACGCGGCGTGCTCAGCCTTGGTCGCGTGTGGCGAGCGGGCGTACTGGACGAGCTTGCCGGCCAGCTCTTCGGCCGGAAGGATGAAGTCCGCGAGGCCCGTGGAGATCGCCGCGCGCGGCATGCCGTCGAACTTGGCGGACTCGGCGGACTGGACCATCACCATCCCGCCGGCTTCCTTGATGGCGCGGACGCCACGGGTGCCATCGCTGCCCGTGCCGGACAGCACGATGCCGACAGCCTTGCTGCCTTGGTCTTCGGCGAGCGAGCGGAGGAAGATGTCGATCGGCAGGTTGAGGCCGCGTCCATGGTCCTGCTCGGCGAGGAGCAGCTTGCCCTTGAAGATCGTGAGGTTCGCCTTGGGCGGAATCAGGTAGACCGTATTGGGCTCGACGATCATCCCGTCGTCAGCGCGCACGACGTCCATGGCCGTGCGCTTGGACAGCAGCTCGACCATCATGCTCTTGAAGTCGGGCGACAGGTGCTGAACCACCACGAACGCCATGTCCGTGTTGTCGGGCATCGTCGAGAACAAGGCTTCGATGGCCTCGAGTCCACCGGCCGATGCACCAACACCAACATAGAAGCGCGGTTGTCGCTGCTTGCCGGAGCCGAGGTCCGCTTCACGGCTACCTGTCATGCGTCGGAGTCTAGCAGTTGGACTCCCTCGCCAAGAGCGTGTGGATGCTCATCGAAGGCGGACCACAACACCTTCACGCCCAGGTGCATGCGTACGACGATCGACGCGCTTACAGGTTCTTCATGCGGCACTCAGGCCCCGCGCGACGGGACGAAGGACACATCGACTGTGTCCGGAGTCAATCTTGTACGTCGTACCGAGTCGCGCCCGCAGACGCCGGATCCGGCAACGCAGGATCCTGACGCGCCCGGCGCGCAACGGACCGGATGTACAGCACTAGCTCGACTCCAGATGCCTCGAGACGTCCTTGGGCAGGGTCCACCGGAAGTTGGAGAGGGAGTAGATGAGCATGCCTAGCGTGGCCCCCATGAGGGCGTACTCGGCGCGCGGCAGGAAGGTCGAGGCGACGGTGATCGCGATGCAGATCGCGCTGTTCACGAGGATGTTGACGCGCCAAGGCGGGAACACGTGGAAGTAGCCGATCTGCTTGCCGAGGTAGAAGAGCGCCATGCCGCTGATCAAGAGTGTGCGGAAGTCCGCCATGCCGGTATCGGCGCGCACCGCGTGCCCGATCGTGCTCGCCAGGACACCGAGTCCGAGGAGCAGCAGGACATGGGAGTACAGAAGCACAAAGCCGTGCCGATCGCGCTTCGCTCGCTCCAGGAACTCGAAGCTGTCGAAGTAGATCCACCAGATGGCGCACAGCATGAGGAAGCCGGTGACCGCAGCTGCCAGACTGAGCGGGCCCCACGCGATGCCGCGCAAGCCGGCGACGAGGCTGATCACGGACTCGCCCAGAAGGATGATCGACAGGAGGCCGACGCGCTCCACGAGGTGTGAGCGATGGACGGGCAGAGCCGAGGCCCCGAGCGAGATGACCACGGCGGCGACCATCTCGAAGGCAATCGAGCCGAGGAACACAATCTGGCGCAACGGACTCTCGAACAACAGGGCGGATGCCGCGATCGCCGCACCGAGCGCGACCACCCGCCCCATCGTCTGGGCACAACGCGCGCCGCCGTCGGGGCCGCGCGCGGTGAGGAACATGCCCGCGAGCACGATGCGAATGGCCACATAGAACCAGACGAAGAGCCCGGACGCGTCGGCAAGGCCGGCCCCCAGGAAGCCGGACATCGTGACCATCAGCATCATGATCGCGAGGCTTGCCAGCCGATGCGGCTTGCCGTCGGCGTCGTAGCGGTTGGCGAACAGGGTGTGCGTTGCCCAAATCCACCAGACCGGCACGAACTCGAGCGGGAATAGCAGCGCGTGGGCTGCATCCAGGTGCCCATCGTGGACGTGGGCCAGGTGATGCGTAATCACCCCGATGCTCGCGACGAATACAAGATCGAAGAACAACTCGAGCCAAGTCGCGTGGCGATTCTCGGCGAGGTACTTGCTCATCACGCTCATTCCCGTGGTCTGCCAGACGATCGGTGCTGTGCGGCTGCGCTCTTCTCAGCCAGACACCTTGGGGAAGTGCTCGGCGAGATGCGCCCGATAGCGCGTGAAGTCGCTCTCGACGTCGGGGTTCTTCATCACGTCGTGACAGCTGAATGTCGGCAGCGGATCCATGCCGAAGAACTTGAAGTTCAAGTGCATGGGCCAGAGCAAGTCGTCGGGAGACTTCCCGCCGAAGAACTCCTGCGAGGCGTCGTTGAACGAGTCCAGCGGGGCGTTGAACGTGAGCGACAGCATGTACTTCGTGCCCGTGAGCGTGCCGCCGGAGCCGTACTGCTTGCTCGGATCCTCGCGGGTGCGGCCGTCGCCGTCACAGAGGCGGCCGTCCATGCCGAACGAGTACACGTAGTCCATGTACTTCTTGAAGCTCCACGGCACACCCATCCAGTTCACGGGTGTCTGCAAGAGCACGGCGTCGGCCCATTGGTGGTTCTCGATCTCCGGGTCCACCTCCCAGGCGTCCTTCATGGTCGTGAGACGGGTCTCGTAGCCGGCCGCCTGGAGGTGCTCGATCGCCATCGCGGTCAGCGTGCGGTTGAGCTCACCCTTGGCGAACTCGTACTCCTCGTGGGCATTGATGACGAACACGTTCTTCATGGCCTTGCGCTCCGGTGTGTGGATGTCGATCGCGCCGAGTGATACCCTCGTGGCCACGGAAGTAAACCAGTGTACTTTTGTATACCTACTCGGAGGTAGCCGATGGCCCACGCCCAGCCCGCCCCCACCCGTCCGGTGGCCGACGACGTGTGCCTCGAGCCCTGCACCATCGAGCGCGGCATGCGCATCATCGGCGGCAAGTGGAAGGGCTCGATCCTCTACCACCTCAAGGACGAGCCGGTCCGGTTCAACGCCCTCGCACGCCAGCTGGGCGGCGCGACGCGCAAGATGGTGAACGAGCGCCTGAAGGAGATGGAGGCGCAGGGCCTCGTGCTGCGTCGGGTGATCAGCGAGCGCCCGATCGCGGTGACCTACGAGCTCACCGAGTTCGGCCGATCGGCACTCGTCGTCCTCGAGCAGCTCAAGGACTGGGCCGAGGAGCGGGGCATCTAGCCCTCTGGGCGGTGCACGCGGTAGTCAACGACGCCCGCCGTGCGCACACGCCGGCGATCACGCAGCTCCTGATCCGGGTGCAGCGCGCTGCCCCGAGGCTGCCCCATGGAAGGCGGCAGGACTAGAGGGGCTGCTCCGGAACGGGGTACTCCTCGGCGTAGCAGTCACGGCAGATGCCGTGCGTCACGAGTTCATCCGAGACGGCAGCGGCGTCGATCGCGCTCGGGAACCAGCGGCCCGCGCCCGAGCTCACGCGCCCACACCACGCGCACAGGATGACCTGAGCCGCCGCGTCTTCGCCGAAGAGGAACTCGGCCAGAGAGCGACCCTCGCGTCGGATGAGCGCAACGACCGCTGCGCCGAGCTCGCGCTGCCGCGTCGCGTACGCGCGCTTCATGGCGCGCAGGAGCGTCCGGTCCTCGCGCTGCGAAGCGGCCAGTTCCGGCAGATCGTCGAGCCGGTTCTCCAAGGCATGGATACGACGGATCTCCGCCGTCGCCGAGGCCGCATACAGCATGCGCGCCTCCTCGCGCAGATCCTCGTAGGGCGCGAGGTGACGGGCCAGATCTGTAGTCGACTCGACGAAGAACTCGCTGACGGGATCTCCCTCCATGAGCTCCGGCAGTCGCACGGGCAGCTCGTGAGCGAGCGCGCTGTGCTCCTCGATCCGTCCGAGCGCCATCAAGCACTGGAGACGCCTCGCCAGCAGCTTCGCCACGTCGGGTCCGGCGCCCTCCCACGTTGGACGGACCGCCTGGATCACCTCGAGCGCGTCTGCGGGCTCTCCTTCGGCAAGCAGGAGATCGCATTCGAACTCCGCCAGCGTCATCGTGACGCCCGGATCCGTGCGCCCCTGGTAGATGGGCACGAGTTCCTCATGGAGGGCCCGCGCAGCTTCGACGTCTCCACCAATCAGCGCGAGATAGGCTCGCTGCCACAGCGTGCGTCGCCGTGCCTCGACTGCGAGCTTCGGATCGTCAGCCACGCTGGCATCGAGGTCGTCGAGTGCATCGCCGGCGAACGCCCACACCCGCAGCGTCATGTACACCGCGCACATGTTCGCGAGGTGCTGCACGACGCGCTCTCGGGCTCCCAGACGATCATCGATCGCCTTGGCACGACGGTACAGGAGTAACGCCTCGTAGCGCCGGCCGAGGACACCGAACAGGGACGCGAGGTTGCCGCAGGCTCGCGCCTCCTCCGCCGTGCCTGAACCGCGGCTCGCGGCAAGCGCCTCGCGAAACGCCTCTTCAGCCTCGCTCAGGCGTCCCGCCTGTGCGCATGCGTAGCCGTGCTCGAACATCTTCTCGACGTTCGATCGGCCGACACCGTCCGTGCTCACGCGACCTCCTAGGCATCCAGCCTAGGAGCGCGGCATCGGCCTGGATGATGGTCCAGGGGCTTCGTCGCAAGTTGGAACGCCCGAAGCGGCATGCCCGGACTCAGATCCCCTGGATCCCTCGTGACAGCGCAGTCATGCGCGCGTCAGCACGACGTCGTACACGACCTCCCAGAACGGGTTGGCGACGCCGAGCTCGGCGGCGCGCGCGGCGTCGTCGACGTGCTTGAAGTCGCCCAACAGACTCTCCTTCACGCCGAACACGGCGTCCGAGTGGATCCACGGGCAGTCGGGATCGAAGACGTGGGTCGTCACGGACTCGTGTCCTTCGGCCGCCGCGATGATGTGGATGTGCGCGGGACGATTGGGATGTCGGCCGAGCGCGCGAATCAGCTTGCCCACGGGGCCGTCGTCCGGCACGGGATACCAGCGCGGCTTGATCGCGCGCAGCCAGTAGTGGCCGTTCTCATCCGTGGTGAAGATGCCGCGCAGGTTGTGCTCGGGCTGCACGTCCTTCTGCTGGACGTCGTAGAAGCCCTCGTCGTTGGCCGTCCAGATGTCGAGCTTGGCGCCGGCGATGGGCGTGCCGTCCGGATCCGTGACGGTGCCGGACATGACGAGCGGCTCGCCCTTCCCGTCCAGGCAGATGTTCCCGCCGTTCTCGTACTCGGGGACGCCCGCCACATGGAACGGTCCGAGCACGGTGCTCTCGGTCGCGCCCGTGGGCTTCCGGTTGTTGATGGCATCGACCAACATCGACACACCGAGCGTGTCGGAGAGGAGGATGAACTCCTGGCGCCAGTCGTTCGACATGTGCCCCGTCTCGGTCAGGAACTCGATGCCGCGCGTCCACTCGTCCTGCGTCGGCTCGACCTCCTTGATGAAGGCGTGCAGGTGCCGGACGAGCGCGGCGTAGACCTTGGCGAGCCGCGCATCCGCGTCGGGCGCCGTGCGAGAAGCGACGACCTCGGCGCTCTCTGCCTCGGAGAAGTAGGGAATCTCGTGCGAGCGGTCCGTCGTCATGGCCGTCTCCGTTTCGTGCATCAGGCGGGGGCGACACCGGCCCACGCGGCGGCAAGGATGCTGCGAACGTCCTCGCGGTCGTAGGGCCGGGGATTCCAGGTGGGGTTCTCGAGCGCGATGTCTGCGGCGCGGTCGACGTCGTCCTCGGACAGGCCGAGCTCGCGGAGCGCCGTCGGCGCTCCGAGGCGCACGGCGAGATCCTGCAGGCCCGTGCCTGTGGACTCCGCACCGAGAGCACGCGCTGCGGGGGCGAGCAGATCAGGCACGGTCGCTTCGTTGAAGGCCGCGACGTGAGGTAGCACGACGGCGTGGGTCTCCGCGTGCGGCAGACCAAAGCTGCCACCGAGCACGTGGCAGAGCTTGTGATGGAGGGCCATCTGCGTCGCATCGAGCGCCGCGCCGCAGAGCCAGGCGCCGTAGAGCGCGTCGGATCGCGCGGGGATGTCTTCCGGTTTCTCGGCAATGCGAGGCAGTGCGCCTGCCAGGGCGCGGAGCGCCTCGCCGGCAAGGAGCGTTGTGACGGGGTTGCGGCTCTGCGCGTAGAGCGCCTCGACGGCGTGCGCGATCGCATTGAGGCCGGAGACGGCGGCGAGGCCGGCGGGCATCGAGACCGTCAGTTCGGGGTCGTAGAGGACGGTCTCGGGGCGGATCGACGGATCGCGACGCGTGAGCTTGCGTGCGCCCTCCGTCTCGCCCAGCAGGTCGGTCATCTCCGAGCCGGCATAGGTGGTGGGCACGGCGATCTGGTCCACCCCGGTGCGGACGGCGAGCGCCTTGCCCAGCCCGATGGCGGAGCCGCCGCCGATGCTGACGACCAGGTCGGCGTCCGCCTCCCCCATCGCCTCCAGTGCGCGGGTGGTCACCTCGAGGGGTGTGTGCATGCGGGCGCCTGAGAACACGCTGGTAGCGCGGTTGCCCAGGGACTCGGCGGTCTCCGTGGCGAGCGTCTCCGAGCGCTTCCCCGCCGTGACCACGATCAGCGCTCGCGATCGGCCCAGGCGATCCGCTTCCTCGGATACGTGCTCACGAACGCCAACGCCGAACACGACGCGGGTAGGCGAACCGGAGTGAACGAAGGAGGTCATCACCGAGCAGGCAGGTGGTGCTCGGGCTGGCCTACGGGTGCCAGTAGAAGCGCTCGTTGACGATCTTGTTGTCCTTCCAGATGGCGCGAGCGATCTGCGCCGTGAACACTTCCTTCCCCTCCGTGGTGACGTAGTGGAAGGTGCATTCCTGGAAGGTCGTGTTGCCGCCGACACCGAGGGACTTGACCTCGTAGCCCTTGAACTCCTTGACCATCGCCAGCCAGTTCTTCTCGCGCTCGATGTTGGCTTCGAGGCCGACGCAAGGTTCCTCGAGGTTCTCCTGCATCTCGACGGAGTCGTCGTAGAACTCGTACATCGCCTCGATGATCTTCCCCTCGCGGATCCACTGGCAGAGGTCCTCGAGACGCTTCATCAGCTGCTGTTCCTGGTCCGTCATGGGGTGGCCTCTCTGGTGGGCGGTGGTGGGGACTTCGCTGGCTCAGACCGCAAGACGTGCGGCTCGGCGGGGCGCAGAGGCCCCGCCAACGCCATCGCGTCTGCAAGGCTTAGACGGACCATGCAGCTTCCGGGTTTCTAGCCGCCGTCCATCAGTGCAAACGTCGCGATGAACGCGTTCAGCAGGCAGAAGAGAATCGCGGGCAGCATGGCGGGCAGAGGGTCTCGGATGCGGATCCGCGTCCAGGTGCCGAGCGCCATCAGCAGCGTCAGACCGGCGGCCGCTGCGACCGTGATCGGCGGCCACCAGTAGCCAGCCAGCAGACCCGCAGCCCCCGCGATCTCCAGGGCGCCCGTGAGGACCCGCAGGGAGCCGAGGCCGTACCGCTCGAACTCGGCCCGCATGGACGCCGAGCCGATGCAGTGCACGCCGTACACGAAGAACGCCAGGATCGACACGGCGCGGGCGGCTTCGAACGCGATCTCCATGGGGCGGGCAGTATGCACCAACGCGCGGATTCGCGAACCTGGGGCCGACCGCGCGGGATGCGCTCAGCTGGGTTCGTCGAGCACGCCATCACGGATCGCGGCGGCTCGCCACTTCGCACCGGTCTCCTTGCCCTCCACGCCCGCACGCCCGCCGTCCGCATACAGGACGTCGTAGACCTGGTACTGGTCGCGTGCCCCCGTCTCGGGTTCCTCCCGGCGTGGGTCGTCGCGTTCCCAGGACTCGATGCGTTCGCGCAGCCCGATGAGCTGGCTGCACGCCATGATGGAGTCCATGGCCCGGAAGACGTGCAGCATCGGGCGCGATGTGACCCCCGTGGCATCGGCCGACATCCGACTCACGAGGCGCGCCCCCTCGCCCTCGGCCCGCACCTCGTAGCACACGACCAAGCGGGCGTTCGCGCCGAGGAACCGCACGCCATCCGACCACCAGGCGATGGACCGGCCCGGCTCCAGGTGGCGCACGTACCCGACGGCCGTCGCGTCCCCCAGCCGGGGCTCCGGGATCCAGCTCACGATGTGCCACGCGGAGCGCCGGCCGCCGTTGTCGAGCCGATCGACGCTGTACCAGCCGGCACCGCGCCCGAGCTGCGCGATCCACGGCCACACGCGCTCCGGAGGCGCCGTCAGGGACACCGCTCGGGTCATGGCGACGCGAGCACGCGGTCCGCCTTCGAGGAACTCGTCCCCCGGCATGGTCTGCGCACGCTCTTCCGGCGTGGAACCCCAGCGCGTGCCCCAGCGCACCAGAAGCGCGGCGAAGAGCAGTGCGGCCGCCAGGCCCACGAGCGCGTAGATCATGCGTACAGAGCTACACCTCGGCGGGTGCTCACGCAACGGGTTCTCGGCTCTCGGGGTGTCCCCTCGGCCCGACCGCGCAGATCCTCAGAGGCGTCAGTCCTGCGAGGCGCTCGCGACGGAGAAGGTCCCCTTTGTGCGCACGTAGATCAGGCAGTCGGCCTCCGTGCATGACACGCGGTGTGTCACCTTGCCCTCGGAGCCGAAGTAGCTGCCCGGCTCCAGCGTCTGCGCATCGGACTTCTCGGGCACGTGGTGCTCGAGGCGCCCCTGGATCACGACGGCGTGCAGGGCCGGCACGTCGCTCTGCAAGGTCCCCGAGAAGCCGGCCTGCAACCTGACCAGGCTCCGCGTCAGTTGCTCGTCCTGCGGGTTGCCTGCCAGCTTGGCGATGCTCGGTACAAGGCCTGAGCCAGGCGCGTCCGCCCAGGCCATGCTCGCCGGGTCCATCTTGATCGGCGTCTCGGGTCGCTCGAACGCGTCCTTCGCCGGATGCACGAGGTACGGCCCCTTCTCGATCTCGATGTACGCGACGTTCTCGGTGCCCTTGGCGGCCGTGATGTGCACCTCGCCCGCAGGCTGGGTCCAGAAGGAACCCGGCGGCAGCCACACCTCCTCGGCGTCCGGAACATCGTTGTGCACGAGGCCGCTCACGACGACGCCGCGGTACGTGACCGGGTGGATGTGCGGCGGTGACGAGAAGCCGTCGACGAACTTGACGAGGAAGCCGGACGGCACCGGCGTGCTGCGACTCCCCCACAGCGTGCCCGCGCGCGGACTCTTGTCGCCCCGCAGCGGGTTGAGGGCCTGCCACTCGACGTCGGATGCCAGCACGACGCGCACGCTGCTCGGCAGGGGTTCTTCGTCGTGCAGCAACGTCGTCACGGCAAACGCGCCGAGCGCGAGGGCGAAGACGGCTACCAGAATCAGATTTCGGCGATCACCCATACGCGCGGCTCCTTGCCCTTCCGAGCGGCGTCAATCACCGACCGGGGTGAGCAGGGTGTACCCCGCGAGGCGATCCCAGCAAGTACGCACATTCTTGTAAGTAACGCACACGGATGGACGTCCTGGCCACCGGGCGCGCCCGCACGGCGTCACGCCGCTCGTGGGTATCAGGCCCGACGCGCCTTCCGGTACGCCGTGGGCGTCTCGTTGAACCAGCGCTTGAACGCCCGGTTGAAGGCACTCTGTTCCGAGAAGCCCGTGAGGAAGGCGACCTCGGACATGGCGTACTCGCTCTGGCCCAGGAGGTTCTGGGCGAGCTCGCGCTGCGTGGCCTCGACGAGCGTCTTGAACGAGAGGTCCTTCTCCGCGAGCCGGCGCTGGAGCGTTCGCTCGCTCATGGCCATGCGCCTTGCGGCGTCCGCCATGCGCGGCACGCCATCGCTGAGCGAGCGGCTGATCGCGCGGCGTACGTGCGTCTCGAGCTCGTCTTCGCCACCGAGCGCCTCGACTTCCGCGTCGAGGTGCGTGAGGAGGAAACGGGAGATCCCGTCGTCGGCCAGGTGGTTGTTCCGCTCGAGGTCTTCGTCGGCGATCCACAGGGCGTCCTCCGGCGCGCCGAAGTGGACCGGGCAACCGAAGTAGCGCTCGTGCGCCGACGTGTCCTCGGGAGCGGCGTGCTGGAGGAAGGCGGCGCGTGGGTGGAAGTCGGCGAAGGCAGTCTGCCGGATGAGCGACGTCGCGCTCGAGATCGTGGCCTCATTGGACAGACGCATGCCCAGACGCCGCTCGCCGAAGCGATGGAGCAGGAAGTCGATGCCCCCCTCACGCTCGCGGATCTCGTACGTCATATTGTCGGTCCAGAGCCGGCAGTACCGCGCCACGCGCTCGAGCGAGTCGCGCACCGTCGGCGCGGACTTCCAGGCCAGGCCCAGCGCACCGTAGTCGTCAGGCCGCATGAGGGGACCGACGCGTAGCGATAGCTCGTGCCCGCTCTCCATCTGCCGGACGATCCGCTCGAGGAGGTCGTAGTAGGCGTCCGCCGCCACCATCTGACTCACGTCGAGCGGCGCGTCGGGGTCGAGGCCGATGGAGCGCAGCAGCGCGCGCGCGTCGACCTCGGCCCCGGCCGCCTGAATCATCCGGCGTGCGAAGATGGAGGAGACGTAGCCCATGGCCGCCGAGCCTAGCGGCAGCCGGGGCCCGTTGCACCCGGCCGGGTGCGGGATCAGACGGAGCCTCAAACGACGAGGTACACGACGGCGGCGGCCAGGGAGGCAGCAGTACGCACGCTGTTCCAGAACGTCCAGCGCGAGAGGTAGTGCGACCAGAGGGCCTCGGACTCCGGGTCCTCGGCGTCGACCTTGGCGAGGCGCTCGTTCAGCGGCACGTTGCCGGCGATCGTGACCCCGATGCAGCCGAGCACGTAGAGCGCACCCCCGAGGATGGCCCCGAGGGCGAACCCGCTGACCACGACGAGCGCGATCGCGACGATCCCCGTCCCGAAGAAGGCCAGGAAGAACAACGGGTTGAGCACGACGACGTTGATCGACTGCATGGCGGCGATGCCGGCGCTGGGGCGCAGCCGCCCCAGCGCTCCCATGATGAAGGTCGAGAACGCGTAGAAGATGCCGGAGACGAGGGCGGAGCCGACCGCCGCAGCGATGACGAGCGCGATCATGACGCACCGACCTCATCGATCACGGGCGCGTCCCAGATCCCGGTCGCAGCGGCCGCGCGGGTGTAGTCGGCGAAGTCGCGGGCCGGTCGACCCAAGGCGCGTTGCACGCCGTCGGTCACGTAGGCGTTGCGGCCGTCCAGCACGGTCTCGAAGAGGTAGCGCGTGAGGCCGATGATCACCTCGGGTGTGCCGTGGGCGCGCATGCCCGTCACGAAGTCCTCGACGGGCACCTGCTCATAGCGCAGCGGTCTGCCGGTGGCCCCTGCAAGCTCCTCGACGGCCTGGGCGAAGGTCAGCAGGCGCGGACCCGTGACCTCGTAGATCTCACCCTCGTGGCCGGTCTCCGTCATGGCAGCCACGACGACGTCCGCGATGTCGTCGACGTCGATGAAGGGCTCGCCGATGTCGCCTGCCGGCAATGCGAGCGTGCCGCTGCGCAGCGGGTCGAGCAGGAACGACTCGCTGAAGTTCTGGTTGAACCAGCCGGCCCGGACGACGGTCCAGTCAGGGTTCGTGTCGAGCGCGATGCGCTCACAGCGCTGCGCCTCTTCCTCGCCGCGGCCCGAGAGCAGGACGAGTCGTTCCACGCCGTGCTTCTTGGCGAGGGCGGTGAAGGCCGTGATGGCCGGCGGAGCCTCGGGTACGGCGAGGTCGGGCGAGTACGTGACGTAGGCGGCGGAGACGCCTTCGAGGACCGCATCCCAGTTCGAGCGGTCGTCCCAGTCGAAGGGGATCTCACTGGAGCGCGAGACGGCCCGGGTGGGCACGCCGCGCGCCTCGAGTTGCTCGGCCACGCGGCGGCCGGTCTTGCCGGTGCGGCCGACGACCAGGGCCAAGGTCGGGGGCGTGGGCTCTCGTACGGTTTCGCTCATGGTCTCGTCCTCGCGGTTGGGGGCTGGGTTCGATGACGGAAGGAAGGTAGCGAAGGGGCAGCCGTCGGGGCTTGACCGCCCGCGCCAGCCTTTTGACCGCGGCCGTCAGGGGGGCCTCGCGCGCTTCGTGCCGGCCCCGCGGGAGGCGGATAGGCTCACCCTTCGTGCGACTTCTCCTCCTCTTCCTGACCGGCGTGCTCGTTGCCATCGCCTTCCTCGCGTGCGGCGACGAACCGGCCCCGACGCCGCCGTCCCCGGCCACCGACGGGAGCACGCCGTACGACGCGGACGGCCGTCTGATCAGCGGCTCGGCGCCTGCAGACGGGCCGCGGCCCAACCTGGTCGTGCTGGTCATCGACACGCTGCGCGGGGACGCCGTCGGCCTGCCGGGAGGCGCCGAGGGCCTCATGCCCTACGTCTCCTCGCTGGCGAAGGAAGGCGTGAGCTTCCCCGACGCGACCGCACCCTCCCCGTGGACGGTGCCGTCGATGACCAGCTTCCTCACCGGGATGCTGCCGAGCGTGCACGGTTCCGACGCGCCCCTGCGCGCGCCGCGACTGCTCGGCGCGGTGACCACCTACGCCGAGGTGCTGCGCGAGACGTTCGGTTACGAGACGGCCGCCTATGTGAACGGCACCTGGTTCCTCAAGCGGGATCCCGTACTGCAGGGCTTCAGCACCGGCGTCAACCAGTTCGCGCTGAAGGGACTGTCGAAGATCGTCGGCGGCTTCGCCAAGCGCCGTGACCGCGAGAAGCCGTTCTTCCTGCTGCTGCACACGTTCGAGGCGCACGACCCCTACGGCGAGGACAGCCATCCGTGGCCCGTCCTGCCACGGCAGCCCGGACGGCAGAGCGGACTCGACCTCGACTCGATCACCGAGCCGTGGCAGGTCACGCTGCACTACCTGCGGGATCGCGCAGAGCGCTTCGACCTGCGCGAGCACTTCGGCCAGAAGGTCGAGAACATGATGCTGCGGTACGTCCACAGCGGCTACATGAACAACCCGCGCCCCGAGCTCGCCGCGGAGCTGCGCGCCGACTACGAGGGCGGCGTGCGCTGGGTGGACGGGCTCGTGCGGAAGGCCGTCGACCAGCTCGAGGCCTGGGGCATGCTCGACAACACAGTGCTCGTGATCACGTCCGATCACGGCGAGGCGTTCGGCGAGCACGGGATCATCGCGCACGGTCGCCAGCTCTACGACGAGCTCATCCGCGTCCCGCTGGTCATGCGCGGACCGGAGCCCTTCAGCGGCGGCCGCGTCGTGGAAGGCGGCGTCGGCCTGATCGACATCCTGCCGACGTTCCTCGACCACATCGGGGGCGTGCCGATCACCGGCGTCCAGGGTCGGAGCTTCCTGCCGCTGCTGCGCGGCGAGTCGCAGGGCCGCCCGGTCTTCTGCGAGGAGATCCTGAACCGGGACAACACGCGCGAGGACGTGCTGGCGCTGGTGACCGGCGTGCGCTCACGCAACTGGAAGTACATCGTCACCTTCGACCAGCTCAAGGGCACCGTGATCGAGGAGGCCTACGACCTGCGCGCCGATCCGGGCGAGCAGAAGGACCTGACGCTCGGCACGGGCCGCATCGACGGGCTCGTCTTCGATGACGACTTCTGCACCGCGGTGGAGCAGGCTCGCGACCGCATCTGGGGCGCAGCCGAGCGCAGCAACCGGCTGCAGGGCAGCCCGTACGCGGGCGGGCGCGCCCTCGTTACCTCCAAGCGCCCCAAGGCGTGCGGGCAGTAGGGCGCGACCCTATCGCGACAGCACGGCGGCCGCGCCGGCGGTGGAGCTCGGCGCGACGTAGGGGCAGTCGAAGAAGTGCACGTAGTAGTGCAGCGGACGCGGCTTGCCCTTCGACGTGAGGCCCTCGATCGTCACGCGGTAGCGGGTGCCCGGCTCGAGTGAGACGCCGACCGGACGGAACACCACCATGTAGGGAACGCCCGCCGACTTCTGCAGCACGGAGAGATGGTTGAGCGCCAGCGGGCCGCCCGTGGGCAGGAACGTCTCCCCCACCGGCGTGACGATCACCTTCACGTCGCCGCTCTTCGGCGCATCGAAGTGCTTCGGGTTGAGCGAGGTGCTCCAGGCCCAGTGCGTGCCGAACCACTGCGCGGGGGCATGGCCTTCCGGCGGACACGCCACGATCTCGTAGTCCGGCACGTCCTTCCGGTCGCCGCTGATCGACCACATCGCGCTGAAGTGATCGACCGTACCGAAGCCGGTCTCGGTCATGGCCGGGTTCATGCACCAGGCGCGGTGGCCGACCTTCTCGATGTTGCGTGCGTCCGAGTCGTCCATGTACGCCCGAATCGAGTCGCACGCGATCCGCCCCTGGGCCAGGTTCGAGCTCTTCGTGCCGCGTGCGGCGAACTCGAAGCGCGCTTCCTCCCAGCCCGGGTTCTTCGGGAAGTGCGTGATGTGGCCGATCGTCTTGCAGATCTGGGCCGCCGCCTGGGCGTGCAGCTCGAAGCCCGGGTTGATGCGGATGTCGTCGTAGGTGACGCCCGAGATGCAGCGATAGGCCTTCAGGTAGCGCAGCGCAAGCTCGCGATCGGCCTTGAGCGGATCCGCGTCCAGGTCGCCGTCGCCCTTCAGCAGGCGCTCGAGCTCCGAGGCGATGTGCGTCTCGGTCCGCGGGTACGGCAGCTGGCCGTCGACCTGCGTCGGCACGCCCTTGCGCCACGTCTGCTTCGTGAGGAGCCGCTTGCCGTCCCACGCGCGGAAGGTCCCGTCGCGCAGACCGTGCTTGTACGACGTCTTGACCAGCGTCTTGCCGTCCTCGCCGCGCACGTGATACGCACCGTGCAGCTTGCCCTCGCGGTAGGCGGTCGTGAGCTTCAGGCGGCGGTTCGAGTGGTACTCCTTGTACGAGCCGTGCAGCACGTCCTTGCGGTAGGTCTTCTGGACCTGGAGACGCCCCTTCTCGTCGTACGTCTTGTGGAGCCCCTGCAGCAGGCCGTGGCGGTAGGAGGCGCGCACCGCCACCTCGCCGTTCTCGTGCAGGAGCGTGTAGGCGCCGTGACGGCGGCCGTCCGCATCGAGGGCGACGGTTTCGCGCGCGTTCGTATCAGAGGCGGACGCCGCGGGGGCCTCGACCGCCTCCGCAGGGCGCAGGCCGAGAACGCAGATCGTGAGCACAAGGCAGGCAAGCAAGCGAAGGGGCACGTCGAACCTCGGCAGCGACCGCCCAAACCCACGAAGTCGAGTCCTCATCGGCGGCCCGGGGCCTCCTTCTGAACAGTTTCTGTACTTTTTGCCGCACGGGCTCGAGAGCCCCGTTCATGGGGTTCTGAGCGACCTCCGGGAGCGCGTCGCGGCTATGGTCGAGGCCCGGAGGTGGCCTCTGGAGCCCGCGCAGACCCCCTGGAAGCGACCGTCGGTCTGGCTGCTCGTCGCGGCCAACCTGGTGCCCGTCTACGGCGTGCTGGCGCTCGGCTGGGAGATCTTCCCGCTCGTCCTGCTCTTCTGGATCGAGAACGTCGTGGTCGGCGCCTTCAACGTCCTCCGGCTGCTGGTCGCACAGCGCGAGGAGAGTGATCCGCCGCGGCTCTTCATCGTGCCGTTCTTCGTCTTCCACTACGGCATCTTCACGCTCGTGCACGGCGTCTTCGTCTTCGCGCTGTTCTCCCCTGGAGGGTTTGGGGCGGCCGGCGGTCCGTTCGGCGTCGCGTCGGGCGCCGAGCGCGCCGCGAGCGACTTCGGGCTCGTGTGGCCCGTCGCGGCGCTGTTCGGCAGCCACGCCTTCTCGTTCGTGGCCAACTTCATCGTGGGCGGCGAGTACCGCCGCACATCGCTGCACAAGACGATGGCGCGGCCGTACGGTCGCGTGGTCGTGCTGCACGTCGCCATCCTCGTGGGCGCCTTCCTCATCCACGGTCTCGGTTCACCGGTCTTCGGCCTCGTGCTGCTCATCGTCCTGAAGATCGGCCTCGACCTCCGCGCACACGTGCGTAGTCACGCGACGGCCTGATCCGCTACCCTGCGGCCCCATGGGCGCAATCGACCTCGGCATCGTCATCCTCTCCCTGCTCGCGCTGCTGGCGTTCGCCGGCTGGCTTGCGCGCAGACAGCGATCGACGGCGGACTACTACCTCGGCGGCCGTCACCTGCCTGCCTGGGCGCTCGGCGCAAGCCTCGCGGCGAATCAGGTGAGCGCCGTGTCGCTCGTCGGGGCGCCGGCCTTCGTCGCCATGCGCGAGGGCGGCGGTCTGCTCTGGCTGCAGTACGAGCTGGCGGTGCCGCTTGCCATGGCCCTGCTGGTCGTGTTCGGCGTACCCGTGCTGCGGCGGGCGAAGGGCGCCGACGTGTACGGTGCCGTCGAGACACGGCTGGGGCGCGGCGCGCGCCGCACGCTCGCGGGCATGTTCCTGCTCGGACGCGGCCTGGGCGCGGGCGTCATCCTCTACACCTCGGCGCTCGTCGTGGCCGCGTGCTCGGGCTGGGAGCTGGGGACGAGCCTCGTCGTGGTCGGCCTCGTCGCCATCGCCTACACGACCCTCGGCGGCCTCGTCGCCGACGTCTTCTCCGACGTTCTGCAGCTCGTGCTGCTCTGGGGGGGCACGATCGTCGCCACGATCGTGCTGGGGGTGCGCCTCGCTGGTACCGGTGCGCTCGGCAAGATCGACACCTCGCGCCTCGTCCCCATCGACGCCGGCGGCACGGGCCTCGGCGACGGCGTGACGTTCGGCTTCCTGCCGATGCTACTGGGCGGACTGTTCCTCTACCTCTCGTACTACGGCTGCGACCAGACGCAGGCGCAGCGCATCCTCGCCGCGCGCGACGAGCGCTCCGCGCGCAAGGCGCTCACGGTGGCGGCGCTCGTTCGCTTCCCCCTCGTGCTGACGTACTGCCTCTTCGGCGTGCTGCTCGCGGGGCTGCTCATCGCCGAGCCCGACTTCGCACAGCGGGTCGCCGCGGCCGGCGACAAGAACGCGCTCGTGCCCGAGTTCCTCGTCGCGTACCTGCCCGTCGGCGTGCTCGGGATCGCAGTTGCAGGCATCCTCGCGGCGGCGCTCTCCTCCATCGACTCGGCGCTCAACTCGCTCTCGGCCGTGACGCTCGAGGAGTTCATGCCGGGCGTGGCCAAGGAGGAGGGTCGCCGCAGCGTGCTCACGGCTCGGGGGCTCACGGTCGCGTGGGGCGTCTGGGCGACGCTCACCGGCTGGTGGTTCTCGCAGGCCGGCGAGACCGTGATCGAGAGCGTGAACAAGGTCGGCAGCCTCTTCTACGGGCCGATCCTCGCCCTCTTCGTGCTCGCGTGGCGCTCGCGCCGGGCGGACGGACGCTCTGCCGTCATCGGCGCGCTCGCCGGCGTCGCAGTGAACCTCGTGCTGTCGGAGACGGCGCCGTCGGTGTCCTGGCTGTGGTGGAACGTGAGCGGCTGCCTCACGGCGTTGGTCATCGGTCACGGGTTCGGCCGCGGGAGCCAGGAGGCGCCTGCGGAGGAGGAAACGGCCGCGCCGGCGCGTGGGTACGTGGTGACGCTCGTCGTGACGTTCGCGGTGGTGCTCGGGTTGCTCGGCGTGTTGACGGCGGTGTTCGGGTCGTAGGCTGCCGGTGGTTCGCGGGCGACCACTGCGCTTCGACACCTCGCTTCGACTCCGTCTCGCTCGGAGTCTCGCGCGCGGGTCGCCCCTACAGATTGCCGGCCCGCTCGCACGCGGATCCTGGATCGCCGTCGCATGGCGATGACGCCGTAGGGGCGGCCGGAGGAGGCCGGAGCGACCGAAGGGAGTCGAAGGCCGACGAACGCCCGCCCTAATACAGGAACATCGGCTTGCCCGTCACGTGACGGACCTTGGGCGCATAGCGCTGCCTGTCGTACAGCTCGTCGACGTCCACACGCTTCATGCCCTCGCCCGTCACGCCGATCGGCACCGACGTGTACGTGCCCGAACGGAGCGCCACCATGCGGCCGACGGAGCCGTCGAGGGCCAGGTCGGCCGCCATCACGCCGTAGTTCGTGGCCACCATCAGGTCGAGCGCGTCCGGCCGCCCCGAGCGCATCAGGTAGGCGACCTGCTGGTAGACGATGCCCTCGCCCGTCCGCTCCTTGAGGAGCTCGCCGGTCTGGAGTCCGATGCCGCCGAGCTTGCGATGGCCGTACGCGTCGGCCTCCCCCGTGAGCATCATCTCGCCGCCCTGGATCTTGGCGCCTTCGGAGATGGTCACCATGGCGTACGAGGACGGGTTCTGCCGCTTGTCCTCCATCAGGAGATCGGCCAGCTTGTCGATGTCGAACGGCACCTCGGAGATCAGCGCGCGCTCCACGCCGGCGAGGTACGCCGTGATGAGCGACGTCTCGCCGCTGTAGCGGCCGAACAGCTCGACGACGGCGATGCGCTCGTGGCTGCCCGTGCTCGTGCGCAGGTTGTGGATGAACTGCACGCCCCGCGTGACGGCTGTGGAGAAGCCGATGCAGTAGTCCGTGCCGTGGATGTCGTTGTCCATCGTCTTCGGGATGGCGATGACCTTGACGCCCTCCTGGTGCATGCGCAGACCGTAGGAGAGCGTGTCGTCGCCACCGATGGGCACGAGCACGTCGATGCCCTGCGACTCGAGCACCTTCAGCGCATGGGGCGTGAAGTCGTGCGGGCCGTCGCCCTTCGCCTGGTCCTTGAGGAACTCCGGCACGTCCTTCGTGGCGACGCGACCGGGATTCGTACGGCTCGTGTGGAGGATCGTGCCGCCCGTGCGGTCGATCGTGCGCACGTTGGCGGGGTTCAGCATCTCGAGGTTCGCCGCGACGGAAGCGGGATCGTCGGGGTTCGTCTCGAGCAGACCGCCCCAGCCGCGGCGGATGCCGACCACCTCGTGTCCCAGGGCGGCCACGCGGGTCACGAGTGCCTTGATGCAGGGGTTCAGGCCGGGGACGTCACCGCCCCCCGTCAGGACTCCGATGCGCATGCCTTCCTCCGTCTCGCAAGTGCGGCAGTGTAGGCAGCGTGCGAACGGCTTGGAAGGACGCTACGGCGCTTCGGCAACCGGGAGGTCCGATGCACCCTCCGCCTGCTTGGCGCGCATCGCTCGGACGGCCTCGTCGCAAGTCGGATGTTCGAGGCCGAGGATCTGGGTGGCGAGGATGGCGGCGTTCTTCGCGCCGGCCTTGCCGATCGCGAGCGTGCCGACGGGCACGCCGCCGGGCATCTGCGCGATCGCGAGCAACGCGTCCATGCCCTCCGTCGCCCAGCCCTTCATCGGAACGCCGAGGACGGGACGGGCCGTGAGGCTCGCGAGCACGCCGGGCAGGTGGGCCGCGCCCCCCGCCGCGCCGATGAATACGCGGACGCCGTCCTTCTCTGCCTGCTCGACGTAGGCGTGCAGGGTCGCCGGCTGGCGGTGCGCGCTGATGGCCTTGCACTCATGCGGCACGCCGAGGGCGCTGAGCTGGGCGCTGCAGTGCTGCATGGTGTCCCAGTCGGACGTGGAGCCCATGAGGACGGCGACGAGGGGCGAGGAATCGGACATGCGGGCTTCTCCGGAAACGGCGTGGGAGGGCGAGGGTACCGAGGCAGGCCAATGGGGCCGAGGGGTGGTCGGTGTCCGGCCCGCGAGCCGGACTTCCGAACGGCCGCGTCGCCGCGGGAGCGTCGCCCGGGTCTTTGTACCCTGCCAATATGTACAGATATTTATCTGTGCAACAACGACACGGTCGACGCGTCGCTCTGACATACCCCTTCCCGCCCGCCGACGCCCTGCTCAGCGGCCCTGCCAGTCACAAAGAGTCCACCATGCCCGATCTCTCGCTCTTCGAGTACGACCTGGTCGCCAACATGATGTCGTTCTGTATCGCCGTCATGGGCGCTGGGGCGCTCTTCCTCTTCCTGTCGCGCGCCAACGTCGCGCCGCGCTACCGTCCGGCCCTGCTGGTGTCCGCGTTGGTCCCGGCCATCGCCTGCTACCACTACATCCGGATCGGCGCGAGCTGGGCCTCCGCCTACGTGCTGCAGAACGGTGCCTACACCGCCAGCGGCATCCCGTTCAACGACGCCTACCGCTACGCGGACTGGCTCATCACCGTGCCGCTGCTCATCATCGAGCTGATCGCGGTGTGTGCGCTGACCAAGACGATTGCGCGCAGCATGGCCATCAAGCTGTCGGCCGCCGCGGCGCTCATGATCCTGCTCGGCTACCCGGGTGAGGTCGCCTCGTCCGCCGGCACCGCGTGGCTCTGGTGGGGTCTGGCCATGATCCCCTTCGTGTACATCCTCGTGCAGCTGTACGGCTCCTTCGCCAAGGCGACGGCCGATCAGCCCGCCACGGTGAAGCCGCTGATCAGCAAGGCCCGCGGCCTGATCCTGATCACCTGGAGCTTCTACCCGATCGCGTTCCTGGCGCCCTACCTGGGTCTGTCGGGTGCTGCCGGCGAGACGGCGCTGCAGGTCGGCTACACCGTCGCCGACATCACCGCGAAGGTGGGCCTCGGCCTCTACATCTACTTCATCGCCCGCGCCAAGAGCGAGGCGGATGGCTGGTCGGCCCAGGTCGAGGACGCCGCCGTCACGGGCAAGCGCGAGATGGCCGGCGTCTAGTGCGCCGCCCGACCGCACAGCAAGCATTCGTATGACCGCCCACGGCGGGCGCGCCCCGCGGCGCGCCCGCCGTCTTCGTTCTCCGCCTCCCAGGCCTGCCATCGGAGCGTCTCATGTCCGCCCTCGCGCCCGCGCTACGACAGCCCGCAGTTCCGGCCACGCGGACCGCCGCGCCCGTTGACCGAACTGCTGCGATCGCGCGCCCGTGGCTCCATCGCTGGCATGCCCGGCACACGACCGCAGCCTCGTTCCTCACGCTTGCGGCCGCCGCTGCGATCACCCTCACCGGCGTACCGGCACTCGGGACACAGCTCGTCGTCCTGGCCGGTCTCGTCGCACTCACCGGCCTGCCCCACGGTGCCGCCGATCACCTGCCTGCGCGGGACCTCCTCCGCCCGCAGTTCGGGCGCGGCTGGGTCGCCGTGTTCGGCGCCTTCTACGTGGGCGTCGCCGCGTTCGTTCTCGTCGCGTGGCTGCAGTTCCCGCCCGTGATGCTCACGCTCTTCCTTCTCCTCGCCGTACAGCACTTCGGCGCCGAGGACGCCAACCCGGCCGTGTACGGCCGCCGGCGCCTGCTCCCGATGGTGCTGCACGGCCTGATCCCCGTCGCAGGCGCCGTGCTCTTCCACGTCGAGGAGACGGCGACGCTGTTCGCCTGGCTGCTCCCGGGCACGAGCACCGTCGCGGTACTCGACGTGCTGCAGACCCTTGCGCTGGGACTGCCGCTCCTGCTCGCCGCGTGGGCCGCACTCGCTCTGGTCAACGTCCTGCGCGGCAGTGCTGCCGGGCGCCGCGTCGCGCTCGAGATCGCTGCGCTCGTCGCCCTGACGGCGGTAGCGCCTCCGCTGCTGTCGTTCGGCATCTACTTCTGCGGCTGGCACTCGGTGCGCCACGTGCTGGGCGAAGCCCACACCCTCGACGGCGACCGTCCGTGGCGGGGCATCGCGCGCTTCGCACGACATGCCGCACCCGTGACGCTCGGCAGCATCGCCCTGGGCGCCGCCGCCTACGCCATCACCGCCGCGGGTGCGACGCCGGACGTCGCCCTGACGCGCGTGCTCTTCATCGGACTCGCCGCGATCGCCGTGCCGCACATCGCCATCCGCGCGCTGCACGCCCTGGCGATGAAGTCCCGCAACTGACGTCCCTCCATTCTCACGAGAAAGGGCGCCATGGCGCCGCGACCGATCATCGTCTGGTATCGCAACGACCTCCGCGTCGACGATCACGAACCGCTCCGCGCAGCGCTCTCGCAGGGAACCGCGGTTCCCGTGTACTGCTTCGATCCCCGACAGTTCGCCGAGACGCCGGAGGGCTTCGCCAAGACCGGCCCCTTCCGCACGCGCTTCCTGCGCGAGTCGGTCGCGGACTTGCGAGAGTCTCTACGTGCACTCGGCGGCGACCTCGTGATCCGCCATGGACGCCCCGAGGACGTGCTGCCGGCCCTGGCGGCCGAGCTGGACGCCGCCGCGGTGCACCTCCACGCCGAGGTGACATCGGAGGAGACCGATGTCGAGCGCGCCGTCACCGACGCCCTGACGCCGCTCGGCGTGACCGTGCGCGCCTTCTGGGGCGCCACGCTCCACCACCCCGACGATCTGCCGTTCGCGATCGCCGACCTGCCCGAGGTGTTCACACGCTTCCGCGGCAAGGTCGAGAAGCGCTCCTCCGTCAGGCCGCCGCTCGATGCGCCCGCGACGCTGCCGTCGCTGCCGCAGATCGACATGGGCTCGCTGCCGAGCCCGGCGGAGCTCGGCGCGGAGGAACGTGAGCCCGATCCGCGCGGCGTGCTGCCCTTCCGGGGCGGCGAGTCCGAGGCCCGTGCGCGCCTCGAGGCGTACCTCTGGCAGGACGATCTCCTGCGGGTCTACAAGGAGACGCGCAACGGCATGCTCGGCGCCGACTACTCGTCGAAGCTGTCGCCCTGGCTCGCGCTGGGCTGCGTGTCGCCGCGCCGCGTGCACGACGAAGTGAGCCGCTACGAGCGCGAGCGGGTCCGCAACGACTCGACGTACTGGCTGATCTTCGAGCTCCGCTGGCGCGACTACTTCCGTTTCATCTGCGCCAAGCACGGCACGCGCGTGTTCCAGCGTGGAGGCCTCCGCAGACTCGACCTGCCGTGGCGCGACGATCCCGAGCTGTTCGAACGTTGGCGCATGGGCACGACCGGCTATCCGCTGGTCGACGCGAACATGCGGGAGCTCGCCGCGACTGGGTTCATGTCCAACCGCGGCCGCCAGAACGTGGCCAGCTTCCTGACCAAGAACCTCGGGCTCGACTGGCGTCTCGGCGCATCGTGGTTCGAGTCCAAGCTCGTCGACTACGACGTGTGCAGCAACTGGGGCAACTGGAACTACGTCGCGGGTGTCGGCAACGACGCGCGAGGCTTCCGGTGGTTCCACATCCTGAAGCAGGCCGAGCGCTACGACCCCGACGGCAGCTACGTCCGTCATTGGCTGCCGGAGCTCGCCGGGCTCCGCGGCGCATCCGTGCACGCGCCCTGGGAGCTGCCGCGGGATGACCTCGAGCGCGCGGGCGTGCGCCTCGGCGAGGACTACCCCCGTCCCGTCGTGGACTTCCACGCCTCCATCCGCGCCAACGAGCGCGTCTACGAGGAGGCTGCGCCGTGAACGGTATCCAGCTGGTGTGGCTGAAACGCGACCTCCGCATGCGCGACCACGCGCCGCTTGCCGAGGCTGCGCGACAAGGCCCGTGCATCATCCTCTACGTCTACGAGCCGGAGCTGCTCGACGCACCCGAGCACGACGCGTCGCACCTGGTCTTCGCCAACCAGTGCCTGGCCGAGCTGGAGATGCGCCTGGCCGAGCACGGCGCGCACATCACCTACCGCGTCGGCGCCATGCCGCAGGTCCTCGACGAGCTGCATGCTGCCGCGCCGATCGAAGCGCTCTGGAGCCACGAAGAGACCGGCAATGCGATCACGCGGACGCGCGACGCGCGCGTCGCCGCGTGGTGCCGCGAACGCGAGATCCCGTGGCACGAGCGGCCGCAGACGGGCGTGGTCCGCGGGCTGGCGAGTCGGGACGGCTGGTCCA
>JASJDY010000068.1 GCA_030065025.1 Planctomycetota bacterium | reverse complement strand
GATGAGCGCGATCGCCATCCGGTACAGGCGGTCCGCTTCCGGCCAGTCCTTGACGTCGAACGCGCGCCGCGCGGCGCGCTCGATGTTGGCCACCTCGGCGCGCAACCACTCGAACTCCTCCAGCTCCTTCGTCTGGACGAACTCGATGAGGCGGCCGAGCACGTTGCCCAGGTCCGGCCGCTGCACCTCGATCTCGCCCAGCAGCTGCTGCGCTGCGGGGTTGTCCGGGTCCAGCTCACGCGCTAGCAGACACAGGTGCATCGCGGCGTCGAAGCGCCGGGCCTGTAGCGCCTTGCGTGCCTCCTCGACCTTCTCCTGCGCCGCACGCCGCTGCTCCGCGCGCAGGCGTGCACGCTCCCGGAGTGCCGCGTCGTCGTTGCCCGCGGCCGTGCCCTGCTCGCGCCGGGTCTTCTCGGTGTTCTTGCGCTGGGCCCACGCGCGCAGCGTCGCCGGCAGCTCCTTGTCGGCGATGATGCGGTCCCAGTAGCGGGCGGCCATGTCGATGCTGCCCACACGCTCGTGGCAGCGCGCCGCGCCGGCCAGCACCTGGCCCTTCACCTCGCCGCGCAGGTCCTTGCGCCGCGCGAGGTCCTGGTAGATCGCGAGCGCTGCCTCGGGGTCGCGCTGGATCTTCTCGAGGTCCTTGGCCTGGTTCAAGCGCTCCTCGACGGAGGCGCCGCCCTCCTCCGCATGGAGCGGCGGGGCGAGGAGCAGCAGCAGGAGCAGGAGGGCCGCCCCGGGCAGGCGGCGAAAGGGGGGCTGACGCATCCGCCCAGCCTACTGGCCCAGAAGCGTCCGGCGCAGCGTCCGCGCCGCCGCCGCCGGATCCTCCGCCTCGAGGACGCCTGCGCCGACGGCCGCGCGCGTCGCGCCGGCGTCGACGAGCGCGCCGACGTTCTCCGGCGTGATGCCGCCGATCGGGAACACGGGCAGGTCGCCGGCCGCCGCGCGACACTCGGCAACGAGGTCGGGCCCGCGGGGCGTGAGCACGAGTTCCTTCGTCTCCGTGGGGAAGCAAGGGCCGAGCCCCGCGTAGTCCACGTCGGCGCGCAGGGCCGCCTCCATCTCGCCAGCATCGTGCGTGGACAGGCCCAGCAGGCGTTCCGGACCCAGCAGCAGACGTGCCTCGGCGACGGGCATGTCGTCCTGGCCCACGTGTGCCCCGTCGAGATCCAGCTCGGCGGCGAGATCCGGCCGGTCGTTGAGGATGAACAGCACGCCGAAGGCGTGGCAGAGCATCTGCAGCGAGCCGGCCTGGAGGTAGGTGTGGGCGTCGTCGCCGCGCACGTCGCGCAGTTGTACGACGTCGATCGCGCCGCTCTGCAGCGCCTCCATGAGCGGGGCGCGCCACGCACCTTCGTCGTCGCGCACCGTCAGGATCAGGTAGACGCGCGCGTCCGCGAGTCGCGCCCTGCGCTCCTGCCCGGATTCCGGCATCAACGCGACTGCTTGGAGCGCGTGCCGCCGGCGCGGTGCCGGGCGACGTACGACTCGAGCAGTTCGAACTGCTTCACGAAGCTCTGGTCCTCGACGGCTGCGGGACTCTTGAAGTACGCCGCCGTCCAGGTCATGAGTCCGCTCTCGCCCTGCGCCTGTGCGAACGCCGCCAGACGTGCGAGGTCGAGCACCAGGGGCGCCGCGAGCGCGGAGTCGTTGCCCTGCCACGTGAACTGCATGGACATGCGTGCGCCGAGGAAGCCCTCGAAGTGGATGTAGTCCCACGCGACCTTCCAGTCGTCGAGGCTGGGCACGTAGTCGATGGTGACCTTCGAGTGCGTGTCGTCGTCGCCGAGGATCTGGCGCAGCGCACGGTCCTTCGAGCGTGTCTTGCTCTCACGCGCGCTCGGGTCGTTCAGCACGAACCCGTCGCGGTTGCCGAGCATGTTGTAGCCCTCCCACGAGAGCACGCGCAGGGCGCGGCCTGCGAAGAGGGGCGCGAGCGCCGTCTTCACGAGCGTCTCGCCCGTCTTGCCGTCCGAGCCCATGTGCGGCACGCCACGCTCCTGCGCCAGCTGCACGAGGGCGGGGATCGTCGAGCCCGGCGAAGGCGTGAAGTTGACGAAGGGGAAGCCGGCGTCGATCGCCGCGTAGGCGTTGAGGACGCTCGACGTCACGCCCTTGCGCGGACGCTGGCTCTGCAGTGCCTTGCGGAACGCATCGAGGTCGGCGTACTCGATCGGCAGGTGCCCGGGCGGCTCCGTGCTCGAGACGTTGACGACGATGACCGTCTCGAGGTCGTGGCGCTCCTGGAACTCGCGCAGGTCGCGCTGGATGCCCTCGACGATCTTCCGCGGACTCCGGGCGCGGGCGACCTTGCCGTTCTTCGCGAGCTCCTTGACGGCGGTCGTGGGGTTCACGACGTAGCCGGGACGCAGATTGCGGTCGATCTCGATCAGGTCGTCGTGCAGGACACCGAGCAGGGGCTGATCCAGGATGCCGGCGCGATCGCGGAACTCACGCGCCGCGCAGTGGACGTCCGTGTCGCGGATCTCGTGGCCACCGAACACCAGGTCATCGATGCCGACGAGGTCGAGGCCGTCGAAGAGCGGGCTCTCCGTCAGCACGCCGACGGCGGGCTTGAGGCCGCGTGCGATGGCGCGAGCGCCTACGCAGGTCAGGGTCGATACCGCGCCGCACGCGCCGATCATCCAGACACCGGTCTTGCGATTCGTCATGGGGACCTTTGCTCCGGGCTATCCGCCCTGCTCCCGGTCGATCAACTCGAGATAGCGCTGCACCACATCTCGCCGGGCGGACGGCACGGCCGGAATGCCCAGGCGGGCACGGGCCGCGGCGGCCTCCCGGCGCGTCTGCGAGGCCGCGCCGTGATTGTCCTCGCCGCGCTCGATCAGGCGAGCGACGGCCTCACCGGACGTCTCGGATCCGTTCAGGGCCGACTCGAGGTCGGGGCCGCCGGCGGCCGCTTCCGCGGCCTTGCGGCGGGCTTCAGGATCCTGCAGTCGCTCGGCCACCTCACGTGGATCGAGCGGGCCGTCGGGCGGCAGGCTCAGGGCCTCGCGCACCTTCCTGGCGGCGTCGGCACGCGCCTGGAGCGCCCGTGCCTCGGCCTCGGCGCGACCGGCGGCGGCCGCACCGTCATCGCCCTCGCCGGAGACGGCGATGCGGGGGCCGTCGGTGCCGGGGGTGCCGGGCGCCTCCGCGCTGCGCTCCGGGGCGAGCACGGCCAGCACGGCGAGCAACAGTGCGCCCACGACCAGGGCCAGACCGCCGGGCGGATGCAGGCGTACCGCCGGCGGCGCACCGAGCCCGTCTCCGCCGAACGCGGCTTCGCCGGCCGCAGGCCCGCGGGCGGCCGCGGCGGCCAGGCCGCGTCCGCGTGCCTGGGCCAGGCGGTCGAGGGCCCAGGCCGCGTCGTCGTCGCCCACGCGCGGAGCGCGCCGTGCGGCGCCGGCCGCGAGCACGACGCCGACGAGCAGGCCGACACCGAGGATCGCCGCGACGACCAAGGTGCCCGGCACGCCCGCGAGCGTAGGGCCCGCTGCACGCCAGAGCAGGGCCAGGGCGGCAGCGATCAGCAACGCCGCGCCGACGCGCGTGAAGGCGGCGCTGCGCCGCGCGCGACGCCGCACGCGGGCGGCCAACGCGGCGGAAGCCTGCGGCCAGGGGAGTCGGGGGCGGGCGGGGTCGGCGCTCACTTCTCGAGCGGCGTCTTCGTGAAGATCAGGTCGACGTAGAAGGGCTTGCTGCCATCGTGCTTGGGCAGGCGGGACCAGTTGTAGAGGTAGTTGTTCGCGCGGGCCGAGTCGAGCGCGACCTCGATCATCGCGGCGCGGTCCGGATACACGGACATGAGGAAGCCACGCGCTTCGGCGAGCAGCAGCTCGTCACCCGTCTCGCGGTGCTCGACGCGGAGGCTGCCCGTGAACTTGAAGCAGTCCTCGGGCAGGACGGACTTCGTCGCCGGATCGATGACCCAGTCGGTCGCACGCGCGAGCTTCGTCTCGCCTTCCTCTTCGTAGCGCACGTAGACGTACACCGTGTCGCCGGAGGCGAGGATCCACGGCGGGACGTCGTCCGGTCCCTCGGGCGGGCGCTCGAAGTGGCTGCCTTCGCCCTGCTCGAACCCGGCCGCGAGCATTGCCTTGTAGAAGGCGGTGCACAGGCCCGCGAGGTTCGGGAACGGCGGCTCGGCGAACTCCTCGATCTTGGCCGTGCCGATCAGGTGCACGAGCGTCTCGTGACCCGCGTCGGGGAAGCGGGTCATGAAGTACTCGATGGGGTACGCCTTGTCCTGCGCTCCGTTGAGCAGGCCGCGGGCCGTGACCTTGCCCTCCTCGACCTTGATGCCCCAGCGCGCGGCCTCGGCCTTGAACTCCTTGCGCTGCTCGATGGTGAGCGGCTTCTTCGGCTCGGGCAGGCTCGACTCGAAGCCCTCGAAGTCACCGCTCTTGCGGAGTCCTTCGAGGATGCGCTTCGTGACCACGTGGACACGGTCCGTCTGGCGCTTGAGCTGGAACATCGTGGACTCGAGGTCGACGACGCCCTCGTAGACGCGCGTATCGAGCTCCTCGAGCTTCTGCATGATCCAGTTGAGCTTCTTGTGGACGTCCTGCGACTTGAGCAGATCGGACTCGTCGGCGCTCGGGGCGGGCTGCTTCGGCCGCGCGGGGGTCTCGACGACGGCACGCGTGTCCAGCTCGCGCTCGACGACCTTGAGTCGGTTGCGGACCTCGGAGAGGAAGAACAGCATCCCGATCGCGGCGACGAACGTGGCGACGGTGAAGGAGAGGGTGAGCTTGCCGTTCATGGAGGCTCCAGCGCGGGAACGGCCCATCGTACGGGCCCCCGCGGCGCGGACGGACCGTGGCGCGGGTCATGATGGCCAACGGATGGCGAACGGTGGGGGTTCGGCGCAGCCCACTTGCACTTGCACTTGCACGTGCACTTGCACTCGACGGGCGGGCGTTCGTCGGCCCTGCGGGCCTCCTCCGGCCGCCCCTACGGATTCCCGAGCTTCATTGCGGGAACATTGCGGCGCTCGATCATCGTGGCCGTGGTAGGGGGCGGCTGCGCCGACCCCTACACCCGGATCTCGTCCCCATCCACCAGGAAGCGCAACCGCTCATCCCCGGATGCGCGCAGCGCCTCTTCGATCTGCTGCTCGAAGCCCGGCTTGCGGTGCATCACGTGCACCGGCACGTCGACCTCGAGCTTCTTCAGGTCCTCGAGGAGCAGCGACGTGTTGTAGTGCTGCGAGTCCAGGGCCAGCTGCTCCCAGTCCGGAGGCCAGCTGCACTCGATCAGGATGCCGCCGAGGTCGGGCGTCTCGTTGGCGACGCGCCACAGCTCGTCCGTCGTGACGGTGTCGCCGCACACGATCAAGCAGCCGTCGTCGGAACGGACCCGGTACGCCTGGCACGGCACGCCGTGATTCAGCCCGATCGCCGTCATCTCGTAGCGGCCGAGCACCGTCTGCTGCTCGCCGGGCTCGATCACGTGCCACGCGACCCGGTCCGGGTCGTCCGCACGGGCCGTCTGCAGGTCGATCCAGATGCGTTCGTTGAACAGGTGCGTCTGCACGGTCTCGAAGGTGTACGCCGAGCCGTAGAGGTGGCACATCGGTGTCGACGCGCCGAGGCGATGCACGAGCGTCATGGGCAGTGCCCAGACGTGATCGAGATGGCCGTGGGTGAGCGCGATGGCCTCGACGCGGCACTGGCCCTCGTAGTCCAGACCGGTGGTGAGCGCGCCGGCGTCGATCGCCAGGACGTCGTCGATCAGGTAGGAGGAGAGCTGGACGCCGGGAGCGCTCCCGCCGCCGCAGCCGAGGACACGGAGATGCATGGGGGCAGAGCGTACCTCATCCGCGCTCTCGCTCGCTCACGCGCTCGACCATCGGGCAAGCCCCCGGCGGCCGAGCGTTGAGCGAGCGCGAGCGAGATCGCGAGCGCGAAGGGCTTAGTCCTCGGACGGCTTGTCGCCTTCCGGCTGCGGGTCATCACCACCGGCATCGGCCGCAGCCTCGACGGTCTCCTCGGGCTCCTCCGGAGGCAGGATCTCCTCCTGGGATGCCTGGAAGTGGACGACGCCTTCCTTCATCTCGACGAGCACCTTCGTGCCCTCGTGGAAGTTGCCGCGCAGCACCTCTTCGGCGAGCGGGTCCTCGAGGATGCGCTGGATTGCCCGCCGCAGCGGACGCGCGCCGTACTCGGGGTTGTAGCCCTCGTTGATGATGTGCTCCTTCGCCTCGGGCGTCAGGATGAGCTGGATGCTCTTCTCCTGCAGCCGCTCGGCGAGGCCGCGCGTCTCGATGTCGATGATCTCGGTGAGATCGTCGCGCGTGAGCTGACGGAAGAAGATGATCTCGTCGACGCGGTTGAGGAACTCGGGGCGGAACTGGCGCTCCACCTCCTTCATGAGCTCCTCCTTCATGCGCGCGTGCGTGATCTCCTCGTCGTCCTTGGCGAAGCCCACGCCGCCCTGGCTCTTGATGGCGTCCGAGCCGACGTTGCTCGTCATGATGATGACGGTGTTCTTGAAGTCGACGTGACGGCCGAACGAGTCGGTCAGGCGGCCCTCTTCCATGATCTGGAGGAGCATGTTGAAGGCGTCGTGGTGGGCCTTCTCGATCTCGTCGAAGAGCACCACGCAGTACGGGCGCCGGCGGACCTGCTCGGTGAGCTGGCCGCCCTCCTCGAAGCCGACGTAGCCGGGAGGCGCGCCGACGAGGCGGCTGACCGTGTGCTTCTCCATGTACTCGGACATGTCGATCTGGATGAGCGCGTCCGGGTCGCCGAACATGAACTCGGCGAGGCACTTGGAGAGGTGCGTCTTACCGACACCGGTCGGTCCCAGGAAGATGAACGAGCCCATCGGCCGGCGCGGGTCCTTGAGACCGGAGCGGCTGCGGCGCAGCGCGCGCGCGATGGCGTGGATGGCGTCGTCCTGGCTGACGACCTTCTCGTGGAGCTTCTCCTCCATCTTGAGCAGGCGCTCGGCCTCGCCCTTCTGGAAGCGCGTCAGCGGGATGCCGGTCATCTTGGAGATCGTCTCGCGGATGACCTCCTCGTCGCAGACGCCGGTGATGTTCTGGGTCTCCTCGCGCCACTCGCGCATCAGCTGGTCCTTCTTGCGGCGGACACGCTGGGCCTCGTCACGCAGACGCGCGGCGCGCTCGAAGTCCTGCGCCGCGACGGCCTCTTCCTTGTCGCGGTCGAGCTTGATGATCTCCTGCTCCATGTCCTTGAGGTCCGGCGGCTGCGTCATCGAGCGCAGGCGCAGGCGGGCGCCGGCCTCGTCCATGACGTCGATCGCCTTGTCCGGCAGGAAGCGGCCGTTGATGTAGCGCGAGCTCAGCTCCACGCAGGCGCGCAGGGCGTCGTTCGTGAACTTGATGCGGTGGTGGTCCTCGTACTTGTCGCGCAGGCCGAGCAGGATCTCGTAGGCCTCGTCGCGCGTCGGCGGATTGACCATCACGGTCTGGAAGCGGCGCTCGAGCGCGCCGTCCTTCTCGATGTACTTGCGGTACTCGTCGAGCGTCGTTGCGCCGATGCACTGCACCTCGCCGCGCGAGAGCGCAGGCTTCAGCACGTTGCTGGCGTCGATCGCGCCCTCGGCGCCGCCGGCGCCGACGAGCGTGTGGAGCTCGTCGATGAACAGGATGACGTTCTTCGAGCGACGCACCTCGGTCATGACCGCCTTGATGCGCTCCTCGAACTGGCCGCGGTACTTCGTGCCGGCGACCATCATCGCCAGGTCGAGCACGACGAGACGGCGGCCGCGCAGGACCTCAGGCACGTCGCCCGTGTTGATCGACTGGGCCAGGCCCTCGACGATCGCCGTCTTGCCGACGCCCGCCTCGCCGAGGAGCACCGGGTTGTTCTTCGTGCGGCGTGAGAGCACCTGGATCACGCGCTCGATCTCGTCCTTGCGGCCGATGACCGGGTCGAGCTTGTCCTCGCGGGCGAGCTCCGTCAGGTCGCGGCCGAATGCGTCCAGCGCCGGCGTCTTCGACTTGCTCGTGGAGGAGCCGCCGCTCGTCGCGCCGATCTCGCCGGGCTCGTCGCTCGTGTCGGGATCGGACGGGTCGGCGCCCAGCAGTTCCAGCACCTCTTCGCGGACGTCCTCGAGCTTCACCTTCAGGTTGCGCAGCACCTGCGCGGCGATGCCCTCGTTCTCGCGGATGAGGCCGAGCAGCAGGTGCTCCGTGCCGATGTAGGTGTGGCCGAGGTTGCTGGCCTCCTCGAGGGACAGCTCGAGGACCTTCTTCGCGCGCGGCGTGAAGGGCAGCTGGCCCATGGTCACCATCGTGGTGCCGTTGCTGACGAGCTTCTCGACCTCGTGGCGGATCTTCTTCAGATCGATGTCGAGGTTCTTCAGCACGGACGCGGCGACGCCGGAGCCCTCCTGCACCAGCCCGAGCAGGACGTGCTCGGTGCCGATGTAGTCGTGGTTGAAGCGCTGGGCCTCCTGGCGAGCCAGGCCCATGACCTTGCGTGCGCGGTCGGTGAATCGATCGAACATGGTTTCTCCGGCCCACGATTGTGGGCCAAGGGGGGGGCGGTGATGTGCCCTGCCGGACCGGGGGGGAAACGGGGGGCTTTCGGGTCGAGTCTATGCGCTGCCGACACGACGGCCGGATCCGTCCGTGCCGTTTCGGCAGGTTCCACAGGTTCGACGGGCTGTATGCCCCCTCGGTTGCGAAGGGCGTGCCGGGACCCAGCCCCCAAAAACAAGGCCGGGCCCCCGCCGTCGCGGGGGCCCGGGTGGATCTCACGGTTGGGTGAGCGGTTTACGGGGGCGCCGGGTGGAAGCCGCCACCGGAAGCCCAGTTGCCCGGCAGGTTCGCCACATCGAAGAGGCCGGGGCCGCCCGCGTAGTGGCACTGACGGCAGGCCTGATCCAGCGTCAGGTACGGATAGCGGAACTTGCCGTCCGTCGTGAACGCCGGGGCGCCGGACAGGTCGATGCCGAAGATGTGCGAGGTCACGTCGCCGCGCGTCACGCCGTTGGGCAGGGTGACGAGCGTGGCGGACTTCGCGGTCTTCGGCATGTGGCAGTCCGCGCACTCGAGGCTCAGCATCGACCCGCGGTTGTTGTTCGCGGGGTCGTACGTTGCCGCCGGGTGGCAGACCATGCAGGAGGCGCTCGTGTCGTTGACGCCGGGAGGCCCCGTGTACGCGGGGTTGTTCCGGTTGACCGTCGACGCGTGCGTGTTCAGGTGGCACGTGGTGCAGTCACCGTGCGACGCGGCGAAGCCCGCGGAGCGCACGCTGAACGGTACGCCGTAGACCGTCGGGGCCGTCTCGTTCGGATCCAGCCCCAGGATCTCGTCGTACTGCTCGTGGTGCTTCACGAGGCCGCCGGAGGCCGCGATGCGACCACCGCCCGCCGGCCAGTTGGCGTCACCCGTCCAGCCCGCGGCTTCCGCCGCGCTGATGAAGGTCGGGTAGTCCCGCTCGCCGTCGCGCGTGTGGCACTCGCCGCAGTGGATCGGCTTGCCCTTGCCGAGCGAGCCGTCCGTGAAGTCACCGACCTGACGGAACTCCGCCTTCAGCGTGATGTCCGCTGCCAGCATGGTCTGGGCGTGCGTGCTGCCCGCGCCGTGGCAGGCCTCGCAGCGGACGCCGCCTTCCTCGAAGGTGCCGTCCATGCCCGCAAGCCCGTCTTGACGGTTCGGGTTGAGGACCCCGTCCTCGTGCATCCAGCCGGTCGTGTGACAGTTGCCGCAGCTGTAGGACTTGGCCGCGTTGTTGTTCGTATACGAGCTCATCGTCTCCGAGGTCAGGTTCCCGCCCGGGATCACGAAGTTGTACTGGACGGTCGTGCCCGTGACGATCTCGCCGGAGAGGCCGATCAGGCGCGCCTTCCAGTGGTAGCCGCCGATCACGTACGTGATGTCGTTCCACGAGGTGGGCGTGCCCTCCGGGTTGTCCGTGCCGGGGCCCGGATCGGCCATGTCGGCGTCGTCCGTGTCGTCCAGCAAGGCGAGCATCGGCGAGATGTCCGTGAACGGGTAGGTGGGCGGGACACCGCCCTCGACCTTGGTGACCTTGTACGGGTGCCCCGACTGCAGGCTGATGTCGTGCTGGATCGGGTGGCAGACCGCGCATCCATCCGAGCCGACATACGCGCCCGCTGCCATCGCGAGCAGGGCGAAGTCGAAGGTCAGGAACCCGTCCGTGGGCACCGTGACCACCGTCGCGGGATAGTCGTCGTACCCGGGCCGGTCCGCCGACAGCTGGTAGTCGCCTGCCGGCAGATTGCGCGTGTACGTCCCGTCGTTGGCGCAGGGGAACGTGATCGGCGCGCCGCCCCCCGTGGGGACGAGCGTCAGCATCACGTAGTCGTCCAGCGCCCCTCCGCCGCTGGCGGAGACCAGACCGTTGATGCCCGTCGTGACGGGCGGTGTCCCGCTCGAGCCGCCGCCGCAGCCGGCGACGACCAGGGACACGATCGCAATCAATGCGATCCGCTTCATGTTCACTGTTGCCTCCCCGCCTCGATCCGAGGCATGGCCGGGAGACGTGGGAATCGGGGTCTGGTGTCGGCTCCGGTTCCGACGTCTCGGGCGGGCAGCCGCGGACTCGTGGGCAGCCCTCCCAGCCCGGCGTCGGTTGGTGATGTACGGAGCCCTCCAACGCGCTCCGCGGGCCCTACTGGCAAACCAGAGGCCCATTGCGCAAGAAAGCGCGGACGAATCCACACAAAGCAGCCAATGGGCACCAGATATGTAGACATCGTCAGCACAGGCCCAGGCTGGCGCCCGGCGGTGCGTACTGCTCCCCGAGACCTGTGGAATATGCCCCAGTTGAGGTCTGGACACCTGCGTGCGATCGCCCAGCGGCGGACGCCAGGCGCTTGCAGATGCCCCTACAGGGCGCCCGCCAGCTTCGCGAGACCTTCCACATCGCGGTCGCCCAGCACCCGGGCCACCTCGGCGCCGTCCAGCCCCTCGGCGCGCCCCAGGATGTCCGCCGCCCGCTCCCAGAGGCGATCTGCCTTCTTGCCGGAGCCGGCCAGGTAGATCTCCGTCACGATCTCCTGCAGACGCTGCGTGTCGATCTGCTCACGGTTCTCGTAGTAGCGCTGGATCACCTTGCGCTGATAGCGCGAGTACTGGCGCTTCTTCGCGGCCATGGCTACGCGAGGTGCTCGCGGACGTACTCGGCGCGCACGGCGTCGCGCTCGGGCGGATCGATGACGCGCCCGCGGATCGTCTGGATGTGGGCCGGCTGCACGAGGACGAAGAGCTCGTTGATCCGCTCCAGCCGTACGTCGCCCAGGAGGCCCGACACGATGCCCAGGCGGACGACCGAG
>JASJDY010000073.1 GCA_030065025.1 Planctomycetota bacterium | reverse complement strand
CCCTTCGGCGCCTTCTTCGGACACGTCCACGTGAACCGGCTGCCCTCGATCGCCCCCACCTCGCCGGCGCGCTTGTGGAACGCGACAGGAAAGCCCTCCGGATCCACGGCGCGGAGCGGCAGCTCGAGCTTGCGGCCGCGCTTCACGTACGTGTCCTGCAGGCCGAGGATGACGGGGCGCCGGTTGGCATGGGTGCCGGGCCAGCGGTACTGCTGGGGACTGAGCCCCGGCGGCGGGAGCGCGTCGGCCTTCTTGCGGTACACCGTGACGATCGCGGGGTTCGAGTCGAAGCGACCGTTGTTCGCGATCAGCGCGATGGCCGTACGGCCCTCGGGTAGCGCGTCGTCCCAAGGCACGCGAATGACGTACTCGTCCGGATCCTCCGTGCTGCGCGTGACCTTCGCCTGCTTGTTCCCGTAGAGCAGCTTCCAGCGCTTGGTGAGCGGCAGGCCCTGCAGGTCGTAGCTACCGGCCGTCGAAACCTCGAGCTTGACATCCTTCCCCGGCTCCTGGATCACCACGATCGACTTGCGCAGGCTGTAGCCCCCGTCGGCAGTCCCCTCGTCGCTGAGTGCACTGAGCAATGCCTCGGGCAGCGCCACGTCCATCGACTGCGCGAGCTTGGTCATGGCGCGCATGTGGGCGCCGTCGTCGTACTGGTGGAACGGCAGGGACAGGTCGCCGCGGTCGATGCCGGCGGCGCCGTACTTCTCGATCTTCGAGTACGCGAAGCGGTCGCCAACGGCCTTGTAGGCGATACGGTGCCGGAGCTCGTGGGCGTAGGGCTCGTCGTACGGCAGCGCGGCCTTCCAGAGGTAGAGCAGCGCCGCCGCGTAGAGCCCGTTGCGCTTGAGCAGCAGCTTCGTCTCGGGCGGCAGGTAGGCGCCCGCGATGGCCAGCTTCGTGATCGCCATCGTCTCGCTGTTCGACGACCCCACCGAGTTGAACAGCGTGGGCACGTGGGCGGTGTAGAGGTCGGTGCTGTAGTCGGGGCGGTGGTCGGTGAGCGACGCGTGCGCCGGAGAGGTGACCAGCAGGTTCGCGAAGTAGAGCTTCTCGAAGCCCTGCGTGCGGTCGAAGCTCCCGCCGTTCGTGATGGCGTGGCCCATCCCGGTGGTGGACTGGTGCACGAAGTTGACGCCGGCAGCCAGCATCGCCGCCGGGCGCTGATCGACGAAGTCCATGATGTGGCCGCGGACGGTGACCTTGCTGCCGTCGGCACCACGCCAGCGCGTGCGCACGTAGCCGTGCAGACCGGACCAGCTGCTGTAGGCGTCGTCCCACATGCCGGCGAAGGTCTTCGACGGCGTGCCGCGCTTCTCGAACACGATCGCCGGCTCCGCGCCGGGCTTCTTCGCGACGGGGTAGATGCGCCCTTCCTTCGCTGGCGGCTTCAGCGTGAGCTGGACCTGCTTCTTCTTCTTCCCCTCGCGCACCATGTTGAGAAGGCCCTCGACGGGCATGTCGTCGTCGCGCCAGACCTTCCACGCGGCGCGCTCGAAGTACGGATTCTGGAACGCTCCCTTCGCCTCGGAGCCCTCCTCTTCGCCCACGGCAGGCCGGCCCGTGTCGGCCACGAACACGAGGAGCGCTGTCAGCAGGGCGTAGCGGGTTACACGGGCAGCGGTCCGAAGCATGGAGTTCCTCTCGCGCGCCTTGTGGGCAGGGACGCGAGATCATACCGAGCGGGACTCGCCGTGCGTGTGGGTCTGGCGTCCGCGATCGCGTCACGCGCTGACCGGCTGGCGTCCCTTGTGGCACGTCTCGAGCTGCACGCGCAGCCCGGTCGCGTACTCCGTCGCCTCGACGCGTCGGATCCGCGTCTTGCGCACCCACAGCTGATGGTGGCCATCGACCGCCTCGAGCACGGGCGCCGGACCGTACGCCTTCGCCAAGGCGATGGTCAGCGCCGTGAGGTCGTGCTCGCCGCGCACGAGGTGGCTCGTTCGGCTCGCCTGGAACACGGCGCGCCCCTCGCCCAGCACCCGCGTATGTCCGGTCAGGATGCCTCCGCTCCAGCCCTCGGTGGGCAGCAGGCAGGCGTCGTCCTTGGGCGTGGCGGTCTCCGGACCGAAGGGGATCGACGCGCGCACGGGCATCGGCAACTCGATCTGGAGGGCCCGCACCTCTTCCCCTGTCAGCGGTATCCCGAACTCACAGCCGACCTCGAGCAGATCCCCCTGGATGCGCTCCTGGCCGATGCGCACGACGCGCATGCGCTTGCGCACGAGAGAGCCCAGCTCGTCCTGGTTGAGGTCGGCATTGAAGCGTCCACCGAGGTGTTGCTCGACGAGCTGCCCGAGGCGGAGGATGTTGTCCGTGCGCACGCGACCGTAGGCATCCAGGGGCACGCGAAGGCGCGCACCGAGACGGCTGATGTCGTGCAGTGTGCCGTCGAGATCCGTGTGGCGGCCGAAGATGCGAATGGGTATGCGACAGGGGATGCGCTTGGCGCGGCGTTGGCTCGTCGTCCTCATGGTCCTTCTCGGACTTCCACCGGTGCCTCGCACGAATTGTGTCGGCCAGCTTTGTGAAGACGCCTGAACACTTTCCGCGGTATTCGCGAAGCAATCGAGCGAGTGACTCGAGCGAGTGACTCGAGCGAAGACGGTTCGCGTGCGAAGTGGTGCACGACGAGACGCGTGCGACACCGGAAGCGCGTCAGACTGAGACGGCCGCCACAGTGCAACCCGTGGTCCGATTGCGTCGACGCCGTGCGTGAAGCGCCGCCTCCCTACGGACGCGGGTAGCGCAACACGTGCAGGACCGGGCCGGGGCCCGCGCCCTTCTTGCGACTCTTGCGCTTCTTGGGCTTGCCGCCCGGCAGCACCACCGTGACCACCTCGCCGTCCTTCACCTCGACCGCGTCGAGCACGACGTGCACCTCACCGTCGCCCTTGCGCCGGCACGCCTGGAGCAGATAGAAGCCGGACGACAGCTCGACGTCCGCACCGGCCTTGTCCACGTCCACGAACTGCTGCGGCTTCCACGGCAGGGCGTTCAGGCGACAGATCCCGACCTTCGTCTTCTTCGCACCGGAGCCCAGCTCGAGCCGCAATCGACTGTCCGAAGCCTGCGCCCGCTTCGAGACGGCATCCAAGCCGGGCGCCCCCAGCACGATGTCGCACGTGGCTTTCTTGCCGGGCTTCGACGACGCGATCGCCCAGCCGGTCTCGCCGCCCTGGCTCGCCTGAACGACGTAGTCGCCCGGTCCGAGCTCGAAGCGGAACGTGCCTGCGTCGTCGGTCGAGGCCTGGAACACGGACCTCAGGTACGGCTCGTTGCCGACCTCGTTGAAGACGTACATCGTGACGCTGGCGTTCGAGGCCGGCTCGCCCTCGGCGGTCTTCACGCGCACGGCCATGTCGCAGACCTTCGTGTAGTAGCGCGTCGTGTTGATGACCGAGTAGCCGCCCCGATTCGAGAGAACGCTGTCGCTCTCCGGCGTCCCGATGGCACGGCTCAGCACCAGCGCGGCGCGCTTCGCGTCGCCGACGAACCACGCGCTGTTGAGCTTCCCGCCGGGCTCGCAGGCGCCCAGGAAGCCCCAATCGCGCGCCGCCTTCTTGCTCTTGCCGATGTAGACCTCGCACCAAGCGTGGTTGCTGGCCTTGAACGTCCAGTACGGCGTCGACGCAATGCGCGCAGGCAGCCCCACCGACCGCGCCACGGCGTTGAAGAAGATGCCCTCCTCTTCACAGCGTCCGTAGCCGCGCTTCAGCGTGTCGAGCGGGCCGCTGTCTTCCGCGGGCGTGGGCTTGAACGTCACGCGTTGCCCACACCACTTGTTCACCTCGAGGGCGACCTTCTCCAGCGACTTGGCGCGCTTCTTCTTGAGCACCGGAACCACTTCTTCGAAGAACTGCTTGCGCCAGCGCTGCAGCGGCTCGTCCCCGGACAAGATCGGCAGCACGTAGTGGAGGAAGATCTCCTCGGGCAGCGCCTTCGTCCACGGCAGCTCGCGCCTCGCGCGGTACGCGTACTTCAGATGCTCCGTCAGCAGGGGCTCCGTGAGCTTGGCGCGGTGGTGACTGCGCATGTGGGCGAGCAGGAAGGCCCAGCCTCTCCGCTCGTCCTCGTCGAGCTTGGCGTAGGTGGCGCGGAGCGCCGTGCCGTTGCCGCCGCTGAGGGCACTCGACACGCCGCTGCGCCACGCATCCGGCACGCCGGCGAGGATGTCGCTCTTCTCATCGGCGCCGAGGGTAGCGGCGTGCGCCATCACGAGCGCGCACAGCAGGAGGGCGGCCAAGACTCGCACGCGTGCGTGCCCGAAGCTCCGTCGCCTACCGTGGTCCATGCAAGGTCTCCCGATCCAACAGCCTTCGGCGCATAGAGGATAGCGGGTGTGTCCGAGGCCGGTCCGACCTGTGTGAACCCGTGCTCCTTGGTTGCGTGAGGCGTCCGGCCTAGGATCGCCGCCTTCGAGCTCGCGGACTACTGGTTCGCAAGAGGAGATACGCATGCCCACGGTGATCGCCCATCACGAAGTCAAGGACACCGACCACTGGCTCGCCTCGTCTCGGCGCGAAGCGTTCTTCGGTCCGCTGGGCGTCACCAACATCCGCACGTTCGTGGATCCGCAGAACCGAACGCGCGTCGCGGTACAGATGGATGTCGCGGACCTGGATGCGCTCATGGCCGCGATGGCCTCTCCTGAGGCGGCGGATGCGATGGCGCACGACGGGGTGCTGCCCGAGACCGTGGTGTTCCTGGTCGAAGCCTGACGCCGCCTACGACCGAGGGACGCCTTGTCACGCATCCTGGCCCTGCTCGCGCTGGTCGCCGTTGCTGCGACGATCCTGGTCGTTGCCAAGACAAGCGGGTTCCCGGACACGTACTGGACCGTCTTCGGCTTCTTCCACGACACCTTGGGCCTCTCGGAGCAGGCCGCCGCGACGTGGACGGACGTAGTCCGGAAGTCGTTCCACGTACCCGCCTACGCGCTCCTCGCCGCGCTGACGTGGTGGATGCTGTCCCAGCGTCACCGACGCGTGTGGACGGTCCTGCTCGTCGTCGTGCTCGTGGGCGTCGCCGACGAGCTGATCCAGAGCCGCCAGCCGGGCCGCACGGCACGCGTCACCGACCTCTTGGTGGACATTGCGGGGGCCCTGATCGGACTCTGGGTCATTGGCGCGTTTCGTCGAACGCAAACTGAAGCGTGAGCACGGAGTGCTCACGCCGTAGGGCTACGTAACAAGCAGACCGTGTCTCAGACGCCGCGACGCCGACGTGCAAAGGCAACCGCAAACACACCGATGCCGACGAGCAGCACCGACGTTGGCTCCGGTGTGGCCGTCAGGCTGAAGTTGTCGAACCAGGCATCGCGCGCCACGCCCCGGTTGTCCTCGAGCATGAGGTGGAAGTCCCACGGCGCATCGATGATGAAGGTGTAGCTGTGCCACGTGCCATCGTCGATGAGTACGTCCTGGGGCCAGCTCGGGCCCGACGCCGTGGCGAACAGCCACATGGAGTTGTGCGCCTTCGAGTAGTAGTCCCGGCTGATGCCCACGAAGCCGCCGGAGTCGTCGTCACCGGAAGTCCCGAGGTAGTCGAACCGGAGGGTGTACTCACCTGCGGAGAACAACTCCTTCGTGAAGAGGTCGCCGCCCCCCTTCACCGCGCTGAAGCGCAGGGCCGTGTTGGAGCCGTCCTTGGGATCGGTGGCCGACTCCCCCGTGTGCCCGCCGCCATATCTGCCCGTCCACTGGCTCAGGCCGCTCTCGAAGTCGTCACTGAACGAGTCGGCGTAGGCCCTCTGTCCGCCAAGGGCGACGCTCCAGGCGAGAGCCAAGGCAATCACGAGCACCAGCACTCGATTCGGCCCCATGCAGTACCTCCCACGACGCACCCACGGGTGCGTTCGGTCATGCCTGGGGCCAGGGGCGCGAATTCTAGGAAGCGACGCCGGACACGCAACGAGGCGCGGTTCAACTCGAGACACACGACGAGACGGGCGCCGCATGCGCAAGATTCCGCAAGGAGGCTGAGTGTGTGCGCGCACGTCCGCATCTGCCCGAAGGCTGCGTCACACGCATTCGATTCGCCCTGCTCGATTGCGGCAGCTCGAGGTGAATGGCCCGGGCATTGCGGACGCGGCTGCCTAGCCGCGGGTGAGCCTCCCCGGGTGGGGGCACGTGCAGCCCGCGAGCGCGGGGAGGCAACGCATGCGAGTCCGTCGACGGACGTTTCTGAAGGCCAGTGCCGCAGCCGGCGCCCTGGCAGGACTAGGCGCGGGGCCCGCGCTCAATGCGTTCGCGGACGGTCGGGCGGACCGGCGGCCGAACCGTGCGCGCTACGCACCCGGCTCCTGGGTCTCCACGACCTGCCAGGGATGCACGACCTGGTGTCCGGCCGAGGTCTTCGTCCAGGACGGACGCGCCGTGAAGGTGCGCGGGAACCAGCACTCGAAGCAGAACGACGGCACGCTGTGCCCGCGCGGCTCCCTTGCGCTACAGCAGCTCTACGACCCCGACCGCGTGAAGGTGCCGATGAAACGCACCAACACCGCGAAGGGGCGCGGCGTCGACCCGAAGTGGGTGCCCATCTCCTGGGACGAGGCGCTGGACACCATCGCCGACAAGATCATCGCGCTGCGCAAGAACAAGGAAGCGCACAAGTACCTCCTCATGCGCGGCCGCTACACCTACATGCGCGACATGATCTACGACGCGATGACGAAGATCATCGGGTCGCCCAACAACATCTCCCACAGCGCGATCTGCGCGGAAGCCGAGAAGTTCGGGCCGTACTACACGGAAGGCATGTGGGGCTACCGCGACTACGACATCGCCAACACGAAGTACGCGGTCATCTGGGGCTGCGATCCCCTCAGCTCGAACCGCCAGGTTCCGGCGGCCATCCGACGCTGGGGCGACCTGCTGGACCGCGGCAAGGTCATCGCCATCGATCCCCAGCAGCACACGACGGCAAACAAGGCCCACAAGTGGCTGCCGATCGTGCCCGGTCAGGACGGCGCGTTGGCACTCGCCTTCGCACACGTGATCCTCAAGGAAGGCCTCTGGTTCAAGGAGTTCGTAGGCGACTTCAAGGACGGCAAGAACCTCTTCGCTGCGGGTGACAAGGTCGACGAAGAGTCCTTCGCCGAGGTCCACACGCATGGCCTCGTCAAGTGGTGGAACCTCGCTGTCCGCCGCTGCAACCCCGAGTGGGCCGCGAAGGTGACGGGCATCCCCGTGGACGACATCTACTCGGTGGCGCGAGGCATGGCCGAGGCGGCGCCCAACGCCATGGTCTGGCTCGGCCCTGGCGCTTGCATGCAGGTGCGCGGCGCCTACGCCGCCCTGGCGATCCACGCGCTCAACGGCCTGCTCGGCTGCGTGGACAACGTCGGCGGCACGCTCGACGCCTCGAAGATCCCGGTCAAGAAGATGCCGAAGGTCGACGCGTACAAGGACGAGCTCGCCAAGCAGAAGCACAAGAAGATGGACCAGCGGGGCTACCTCGAGTTCCCCTCGCTGAAGAAGGGCAAGCCCGGCGGCGGTGTCGTCACGAACAACCTCGCGGACGGCATCCTCAACGAGGACCCCTACGACGTGAAGGTGGCCATCGGCTACATGAACAACTTCGCGTTCAGCTGCGGCGGCGCCGCGCGATGGGAGAAGGCACTCGCCAAGCTGCCCTTCTTCGCGCACATCACGACACACATCAGCGAGACGAGCCAGTTCGCCGACATCATCCTGCCTGCACCCACGGCGATGTTCGAGAAGTGGGGCTGGGTCAAGAGCAAGCAGAACCGGCACTCGTTCGTGTCGCTGCTCAAGCCGGTCGTCGAGCCGCTGTGGGAGGTCTACGGCGATGAGACGGCCGTGCCCTACCTCATTGCCGAGAAGCTGGCCGAGCGTGGGTTCACGAACCTGCTCGACTTCTACAAGAAGGAGATGAAGGACCCCGAGACGGGTGCAGAGCCCAAGAACGTGAGCGAGTTCGAGGTCTACGCGCTCAAGTACTACACGAAGCCGCTCTGGGACGGCTCCAGCAAGGACCTGGGTGACGACATCGCAGGCTGGGACGCATTCGTCGAGCGTGGGATGTGGAACTCGGTGCCGTACGCGTACAAGAAGCGCTGGGGCAAGTTCAAGACGAAGACCAAGAAGTTCGAGTTCTTCAGCGAGACGCTGAAGAAGGCGCTCACGGCCCACGCCGAGAAGCACAAGGTCTCGGTGGACGACGTCCTGAAGGCCACCAAGTACGAGGCACGCGGCGACTACGCCTTCGTGCCGCACTACGAGGAACCGTATGTCGTCGAGGGCACGGAGGAGTACCCCTTCGCCTTCCTGGACTTCAAGTCCCGTCTCAACCGGGAGGGCCGGAGCGCGAACAGCCCCTGGTACATGGAGTTCAAGCGACTCGATCCAGGCGATGAGAGCTGGGACGACGTCCTGAAGCTCAATCCGGCCGACGCACGCAAGCTCGGCATCAAGGCGGGCGACATGGTCCGCGTCACGAGCGCCACGGGCACGTTCACGTGCAAGGCCAAGCCCTGGGAGGGCATCCGTCCAGGGGTCGCCTCCAAGTGTTTCGGGCAGGGCCACTGGGCCTACGGACGCGTCGCCAGCACGGACTTCGCGAAGGCCGAGGCGCGCGGCGTCAACAACAACGAGATCATGCCGGCCGAGTACGACCGGCTGTCCGGCAGCACCGCGCGGAACGGCGGTTTCGCACGCGTGAAGATCACCAAGGTCTAGGAAAGGAGCAGCCATGCGTTACGGAATGGTCATCGACCTTCAGCGCTGCGTCGGATGCGGCGCCTGCGCCCTGGCCTGCAAGGCCGAGAACAACACGCGCGAGCGAGCCAACGGCCAGTCGTTCAACTGGGCCGACTTCCTGATCTGGACCGAGGGCAGCTACCCGAAGGCCAAGACGCACGTCATGCCGGTGCTCTGCAACCACTGCACGAAGGCACCGTGCGTCGAGAACTGCCCGACCACCCCCACGGCGCTCTACAAGACGCCGGAAGGGCTCACGATGCACAACGCTGAGCTGTGCATCGGCTGCCAGAACTGCCAGGAGGCCTGCCCCTACAGCGTGCAGAGCATGAAGGACGAGCCGCGGCAGTACAGCGTGCTGAGCTACAACGAGGAGGACAAGAGCGCCCACCCGCGCTGGATTGACGGGAAGACCCTGATCGAAGCCTGCACGACGTCGGGCGCCGAGATCAGCCGTCGCACCGAGCAGGTGCCGCCGGATCGCACCCGCTTCAAGCACCCCGACTACGGGAGCACGCGGCGTCCGGGCATCGTGGAGAAGTGCACGTTCTGCGCGCACCGCATCGCCAACGGCATGGAGCCCGCCTGCGTCGAGGCGTGCCCGTCCGAGGCGCGGATCTTCGGCGACCAGGACGATCCCAACAGCAACGTGAGCAAGCGGAAGCAGAAGCACAAGACGCTGCGCCTCAAGGAGAAGGAGGGCACGGAGCCCAACGTCTACTACGTCCGCAACTACGCGGGCACCCGCTGACACGGGCCATGAACCCCGTAACGGCCAGCCACCGGGCCGCGGCTCGCGCCGAGGCCTATCGCCTGCTCTCCGCACTCTTCTGCGATCCGGACGTACCGTCCCTGCTCGCCGAAGACGTACCGGCCCGCCTCGAGCGCACGCTCGAGGCGGCCGGATCGTCGGCCGTCGCAGCGGCGCGAGCGTTGTCGGCCGCGCTCGCGAACGCCGACGCCGAGGGCCTCCGCGTCGAGCACGCGCGGCTGTTCATCGGTCCGGGGGAGCTCCCGGCCCCGCCCTATGGCTCGGTCTACCTCGACGAGGGACGCCGTCTCTTCGGTCCGTCCACGTCCGCTGCCGCGCACAGCTACGAGGAGGCGGGCCTGGTGCTCGACGAGGTCCAGCATGAGCTGCCCGACCACGTTGCGGCCGAGCTGGAGTTCCTGCACGTGCTGGCCTGGCGGGAACAGGAAGCGCTGGCAAGGAGCGCCCTCGAAGAAGCCGACAGGGCCCAGGACGCGGCACACGGCTTCTTGACGCAGCACCTCGGGCGCTGGGCGCAGCCCTTCGCTCAGCGCATCCAGGAGCACACGACGGAACCGGTCTACCGGCATCTGTCGGAAGTCCTGGTCACGTTCATCGACGAGGGACGTGCGCCGAGGCAGGCGTGACCGCGCCGGCCGCCAGCCCCCGCCGCTGCACGCGGGCCCGGCTCTCCAGGAGTACGTGCGACCTCTGTGTCGCCAGCTGCCCGCGGGACGCGGTGAGCCTGGAGCCGCTTCCTCGCATCGACGTGGCGCGCTGCAGCGGATGCGAAGCCTGTGTGGCGGCCTGCCCGCTCGATGCGTTGGCAGGCGGCGGTCCACGTGCGCAGGCGCTAGCAAGCCGCCTGCGAGCCGTCGACAACCCGGTCATCGGATGCACGGAGCGTGGCGGCGGGCAGGGCCACGCGCTCGTTCCCTGCCTCGCTGCGCTCGGGCTCTCGGACCTCGTCGGCCTCGCGGCGGCCGTGCCGCACCGCATCGTTCTGAACGCCACGCATTGCTCCGGCTGCCTGAATGAGCGCGCGCTGCGGGGTCTTCGCGCGCGGCTCGGCGCCCTGCGTGAGCACGGTCTCGACCAGCGCTTCGAGCTGGTCGATTCCGGCGACCTCCACGTCAAGCCCCGGCAAGTTCCCCGTCGAGGACTCCTGCGGGCTCTCCTGCAGGAGAGCGTGGGCTTCGCGGGCAGGCCGACGCCCCCGGACGCAGAGGCGTCCGCCGCAGGCAGACACGTGCCGGCTTCGTGCGTGGACCTGGAGAGCGCGCTGCGACGCCTGCCATCCGGAGTCGCTCGCGGGTTGCGTCCCGTGACGACCTTCCGGGCCGTGGTCCGGAACGACTGCGATGCCTGCGGACGTTGCGCGGCCATCTGTCCGACCGGAGCGCTCGTGCGTCAGCGGGGCTCCGAGTCACGGGCACTCGACTTCGTGGAGTCGCTCTGCGTCGGATGCGACGCATGCGCCGAGTTCTGCCCTTCGCGCTCGATCCAGATCGAGCCCGCCACCATCCAGGCTTCTCAGCCGCGCGAGCGGATTGCCGAACGCGCCTTGCACCAGGAGACCGTCGCATGAGCATGCCCAAGCCCCCCAAAGCCTACGATCAGTTC
>JASJDY010000072.1 GCA_030065025.1 Planctomycetota bacterium | reverse complement strand
ATTCCTGGGGGCCCGCCCATCAAGGCGGGCCCCCGCCTTGTCTTGGGGCCGATCCGGGCAGCGCTACACTTCGGTCATGCAGGTCGAGACGAAGGTGGTCCCCAGCGACGTTCTCAAGCGCGTTCGGGAGACGGTCGACGCGAACGATCGCTGGCGCAGCCAGACGATCAACCTCATCGCCTCGGAGAACGTGCTCTCCCCGGCGGCACGCAGTGTCCTCGACTCGGACCTGCAGCACCGCTACGCGGAGGGACATCCCGGCGGGCGGTACTACGAGGGCACGAAGTACATCGACGTCATCGAGACGCTCGCTCGGGAGGCGATGGAGCGCGTCTTCCAGGCCGGCTGGGCGGACGTCCGGCCGATCTCGGGCACCGTCGCCAACGAGGCGGTGTTCTCGCGCATCGTGCCGCAGGGCTCTCCCGCGATCGCACACACCGTCGCCGGCGGCGGGCACATCAGCCACGCCCGCATCGGCGCCCTGGGCAAGCGCACGAAGAACATCCTCTCGTGGCCCATGCAGGCCGATGGCTACACGATCGACGTCGACGCCGCGCGCGATCTGATCAACACCGAGAAGCCGTCGATCGTGGTGCTCGGCCGCAGCCTGTTCCTCTTCCCCGAGCCGGTGGCCGAGCTGCGGGACGTCTGCCGTGAGAACGGCACGCGCATGCTCTACGACGGCGCGCACGTGCTCGGTCTGATCGCCGCCGGGACGTTCCAGGACCCGCTGCGCGAAGGCGCGGACGTCCTCAACGGCAGCACGCACAAGACGTTCTTCGGCAGCCAGCGCGGCGTCATGCTGACGAACGGCGAGGACGACAAGCTCAACAACAAGCTCGACAAGGGCGTGTTCCCCGGCTCGTCGTCGAACCACCATCTGTTCAGCCTGCCGGCGCTCCTGGTCTCGGCGCTCGAGGTCGAGGCGTTCGGCTCGGAGTACGCCAAGGCGACGATCGGCAACGCGCAGGCGCTCGGCGCGAGTCTCGCCAAGCGCGGCTTCGTCGTGTCGATGCCGGAGCGCGGCTACTCGGCCAGCCACCAGGTGGCCGTCGACGTGGCGCCCTACGGCGGCGGCAAGGACGTCTCCGCGCGTTGGTGCGAGCAGGACATCGTCTGCAACATGAACCTCCTTCCGGGCGAGCCCGGCAAGAACGCGTTCAACCCGCGCGGCGTGCGTCTCGGTGTGCAGGAGATGACCCGCTTCGGCATGGGCCCGGACGAGATGGACGTCATCGCCGACCTGATGCACGCCTCCGTCGAAGGCACCCGTGACGTCCGCGACGAGGTGAAGGCGCTGCGCGCGCGCTTCCCCGAGGTCCGCTACGGCTTCAAGCCCGAAGACCTCTCGTAGCCACGGCTACGGGAGATACGCCTCCAACCGCGAGCAGAGGTCTTCGAAGGCCTCGTCGTCGAGCACCGTCTCGCGAAGCTGCTCGTGGAACAGCGTGCCGAACCGCTTGCGCGCACGGTGGCGCAGGTGCGTCAGCTGTTGCGCGCTCTGGCCGAGCCGTTCGCTCAGATCGGCGCTGCCCTCTCCCTCGGTGCGCAGCAGGTCGGCGATCACCTCGGCGTAGAGCTCGTTGCCCCGGCGTAGCTCGGCGAGAGCCTGCTGGACGGCGACGCCAACCCACCCTTCGTCGAGTTCGGCGGCGCTGGGATCGACGGCGTCCCCCACCACGCCTTCGAGCGTCTCGGCCGAGGCGAGCGCACCGGGATTGCGCTTCTGCGCGAACTTGTGATCGAGGTGCTTGTAGACGAAGCGCTTGAGCTGCATCTGCAGATAGGCGCGGAAGCAGCGGATGGACTCCACGTCGCGCGTGAGCCAGTCCTTCTCGAGACACGCCGAGAAGTAGTCCTGCACGATGTCCTGCGCCTCGTCGTCGTCGGCGGAACGCTTGAGGGAACGCGACAGGATGCTCTTGACGTAGCGCACCATCGCCGGCGTGTAGAGCGAGAAGAGGAACTGCCAGCTCTCGGCCCACGCCGGGCTGTCCTTGTCGGCCAGCCGCGGCAGCATCGACTTGCGTGTGACGATCGAGCGCAGGCGGCGTGAAGTCTCGATGATGGCCATAGTCGCGTCTCCCTATCCGCCCTCGTCGCCTTCGAGGCTCGTCAGCTTGTCGATCCAGCCCTGGAGTTCGTTCGCAATCGCCGGGGGCAATGGCGTCGCGTCGGCTGCCTGCGCCTCGTAGTGAGCCAGCGCGCCCCGCGCCTGACGGCGCGCTTCCGCGCGCCCAGGCGCGCCGTGCTCGAGGAGCGTGGCGCGCCAGGCGGTCACCCCCTTCAAGAGCATGCGCTGCGGCCAGTAGCTCTGCGGCGACTCGCGCGCAACGCGGAGAAGGGTGTCGAAGGCATCCTGCGCCGCCGCGATGCGGGCGGGAGCGCCGACCTCCTGGAACACGACGAGCGCACTCATGCTGACGTGGAAGTCATTGACGTCCGGCGCGTTGCGGATGCGCTCCAACGCATAGCGCACGTGACCCAGGGCCTCGCGCCCCAGACGCAGCTTCTCGGCGCCCTTGGTGCGGAAGGCGAGCGTACCCAGCGTGAACGAGAGGTAGTAGCGCCAGCGGGCGTTCGCCGGCTCGAGGCTCGAGAGTTTGCGTGCGAACTCCGCGGCACGGCGGCGGAAGGCGAGCCTCTTCTCGGGCTCGGCACCGAGGTCCGGGCCGACCGCCCTCGCGCGGCGATCGCAGAGATTCACCAGCCTCGTCACCCAGCCGGCGTGCGAGGGGTCGTGGGCATGTAACGCTTCCGCCAGCTCGAAGGCCTCGTCGAAGAGCTCGCGCGACGTCCACATCTCCTGACGTGGTCCCGCGCGGGCGTCCCCGAGGAGCAGCAAGGCGGCCATCAAGCCGTCCCGCCACTGGAAGTGCCCGGGCCGGAGCGCCACGAGCTCCCGCATCCCCGCGACGACGCGCTCCGCACGTACCGCGGCCTGCTCGAAGCGGGAGGAGTACAGCGAGATCCACGCGGCGATGTGCTCTCCGCGGAGCTCGAGGACCTTGAGCGTGAGGTCCTGCGGCCGCGCGCCACGCAGCCGCGCCGCATCCGAGCACGCCTCCTCGGCCAAGCGCAACGCGTGATCCCCCGCGCCGGCGCGGAAGCGGGCAGCGGCCGTCACCAGCGCAGTCTCCACGGCCAGGCGTCGCTGCGCCGTCGTCACGTCTTCGCGATCCTGCAGGTCGCCGACGAGGCGATAGGCCCGTTCGCTCAGCTCACGCGCGCGCGCGTTCTCGGATGTGCCGTGTAGCGCTTGCGTGAGCGCATTGAGCGCGCGTATACGCACTTCTGCCCAGCTCCCGGCGCTCACGCCTTCGGGCGGATCGGCCGCAAGGCGCTCGACGACCGATTCCAGCCGCTTCTTGCCTCGACTCGGGTAGCCCTGCGCGTGATCCACCCGCGCCAGGTTCACGCGTGCACGATCGCGCTCGAAGCGAGCGAGGGCCGACGACGCGTCACGCTCGGCATACGTGTCGCTCGCCGCGACGGCCTCCTCGAAGACGCTCCTGGCCTTGGGCAGGTTGCCTTGGGCGAGGTAGACCTCCCCCAGCTGCCGCAGTGCGCGTGTGCGCTGGCGGAAGCCCTTGGGCGTCTCTTCGTCCAGGGGAATCGAGGCGAAGTGGGCGCGGGCCTGCTCGCCGATCTGCGCGAGGACGTCGAGCCGCCCTTCAGGTTCGAGAGCCTCGCGCAGCTCGGCGGTCATGAAGCCCATGGCTTCCTCGGCGCGGAGCCGATGTCGAGCAGCCCGATCGCCCTCGCGCCGCGCGATCTCGCGCGCCGTCTCGGCTTCGCTGCGGCGCTGCTCGAGCAACCACGCCACCGCGGCCCCGAGCACCGCCACGAGGACGAGGGCCGTGAGACCGACGCGGCGCAGCAGCAGACGCTGCGCCTGGTGCGCCTCCGTACGCATGCCGGTCTCACCGAGGTGGCGCGCCCGCTCGAGGATCGTCCGCGCGCGCTGCTCCCCGGGTCGCAGGTCCAGGACGCGGCGGCAGGCGGCCGCGGCGCGCTCGGACTGCGCACGCATCGCGAGGACGGTCATGCCCTCCGTCTCCGTCAAGGCGCCCTCGGCCTCGGCGAGGAGGACATCGATCTCACGGTCCTGCGCGCTCTGCTTCTGCCAGGTTCGCACGGCACGTGCGAGGTCGGCCACCTCGGTCGGCCGGCGTGCGCGGTCCCGGGCGATGGCGCCTGCGCAGATCTCGGCGAGCCCGGGCGGCACGGCGGCGTCGATCGTGCGCGCATCCGGCGGATCCTCCCCGATGACCCGCGCTGCATAGTCGTCGAACGAGTCGAACGCGAAGGGCAGCCGCCCCGTCACGATCTCGAAGAGGATCACGCCCAGGCTGTACACGTCCGCGAGGTGATCGACATCGTCCACCTTGCCGGCTGCGGCCTCGGGCGCCATGTACCCGGGCGTGCCCAGCGCCGAGGCCAGCGTGGCCATCTCGGTCTCGCTGCGGAACTCGCTCACGTGAGCCTGCCACCGGCTGGCGTGCACGTCGGGCCGCCCGCCCAGCTTGGCCAGACCCCAGTCGAGCACGATGGCCTCGCCGAAGTCTCCGAGCGCCACGTTCGCAGGCTTGATGTCGCGATGCACGACGCCGCGACTGTGCGCGTAGGCGATGGCGTCGCAGACCTTGAGAAACGGCTCGAGCAGAGCGAGGCGATCTTCGAGCTCCCGCTCGCGGACCTCGTCGATGGCGGTGAGGAAGGTGCGCTGGCCGCGAACGAAGCGCATCGTGTAGTACGGCACGCCGCCTTCCGTACGCCCGAGTTCATAGACCGGGACGATGCCGGGGTGTTCCATGCCGCCGGTGACCCATGCTTCCTGAAGGAAGCGGGCCTTCAGCTCCTCGAAGGCCTCGGCGGTCTCCGTGCCGCCATCGGGAGCGCGCATGCGCACGGGGGCGGGCGGCGTTACGCCCGCGCCGGCACCCTCGACCGGCGGCCGAATCACCTTGAACGCGACCTGTCGGCCCAGCTCGGTGTCGAGGGCCCAATACACGATGCCCATGCCGCCTTCGCCCACCGGCATGAAGTCGAGGTACCGGTCCTTGGGGAGCGTGCGCAGCCCAACCCGGATGCCGGCCCCCATCTGCGTCAGCTGCTTCGAGACGGCGGCGTCCTTGCGCGAGATGGCCGTGTGGAGCTCGTGGGCCATGCCCCCGTGCCGCGTGAGCGCAAGCCGCGCATCCCCGCCCGCGCCGTCGACCAGGCCCGCGACCTCGGCGCGTAGCGCCTCGAGCTCGCTATCGGTGATGCCGGCAATGCCCGCGAGCTCGCCAGCGAGGTCGGTGTCCGTCCGGTCGCGACGGTCCCAGTAGCGCAGCAGCGCGGCGGCGACCTGGCGTGCGTCGGCCTGCCCTCGCAGTAGCGCGAGGTCGGCGCAGAGCAGCTCACGGAAGTCGGCAGGACTGGTCATCAGGCGGCGCGGTCTCGCGGGGAAGCGCCAGATCCTACCCGCACGGGGCCGGCGACCGGCTCCCCGCGGTCACGACCGGCCCCGCGGTGACGTCCCCAGCGTCGATCGCTACCCTGGGCGCCCACGAGGAGGAGAGACCATGATCACGAAGGACCAGCTCCTGGCCGCGATGCAGCGCGAGTGCGACATCTGCAGCCATCTGCATTCGAAGATCCCCGAGGGGGGCCTCGAGTTCCGCTTCACCGAGCCCCAGCGCAGCACCAACGAACTGCTTCAGTACCTGAGCTTTGCCGGCACAGGCTTCACGGCCGCGGTGATCAACGGCTCGTGGGAGCGCTACACCGAGCTGGCTGAGGCGTCCGCCTCGCTCGCGCCCGAGGACTTCCCCGCGGCGATGGAGAAGCAGAAGCAGGACCTGGCCGACCTCTTCGCGCAGGTGACGGAGGACGACATGCAGACGCGTGAGTTCACCCAGCCGTGGGGTCACACGCAGAAGCTGGGACACGCTCTTCAGGAGCTGGCCTACGCCAGCCTGGTAGCCTACCGGATGCAGCTCTTCCTCCAGGCGAAGGCCGCGGGCCGCGCCGACCTCGGCACGCCGAACTGCTGGGCCGGCATGGATATGCCGGCCGAGGGCGAAGCCCCGTCCTGATCATCCGGACTCGGCACCCACCAGCGCTCGCATCGATCCGCAGGGCGGGGCGGTCAGCCTACCCGTCGTGGTTGTACTTGAGCTTCTTGTGCTTGTGGATGCCCTCGGAGAGCTTGTCCTTCTCGAAGTCGAACTTGTAGTCCGCGGGCATCGTCGGGCACTCCTTGACGTGGCAGGGAGCGCAACTGGCGGCGTTGGGCGGAGCGATCGCGCCCAGCGCGACGATCTCTGAACGCTTGTACTTCTTGTTGTTCTTCTTCAGCACGCTGTAGAGGCTGCCCGGCCCGTGGCAGGCCTCGCAGTGGATGCCCTCGGTGAGGGCCGCGCGTGCCGTCTCCGCGTCCGTCCACGTCTTGCCCTTGACCACGGCCGGATACCCGTGTGCCGTGCCGTACCCCGTCGTGTGGCACTTCAGGCACGTGGGGTCCTTCGTGTAGTCCTTCTTGGGATCCAGCTTGGCCGCCTTCTTGGCCTCCACACGCTGATCCGGCTTGAGTGCGTCGAAGGACGTTTTGAGCTTCGACTTGCTCCAACTCTTGAACTGCTTGAGGTGGCACTTCTTGCACTTGGCCGCGCTGATGTAGGTGGGATCCTTCTTCTTCTCGTCGGCCTGCACTTCGCCGACGAAGCTGCCGACTCCGAGGAGCGCGACGGCTGCCGTCGCGAGAACGTATGCGCCGAGCACGGCGGTGAGGACGCGGAGCATGGGTCCACCTCTCTGAGGCTGCGTTGGTACGTGCTGCGGGCCGCGCCCACGGCGGTGACCCGCTTCGCGTAAGCCAATTCTAGCCCGCTTCGCGACGAGGAGCCTGGATTCGCGAACCGCCAACAGGCGGTCGCGGGTCACGGCATCGAGGGTTCAGTCCAGCAGATAGAGGAAGACGAAGTTGTAGATGCCGGTCCACAGTGCAGCGCACCAGACCCAGGCGACCCACGGCCCGGTCCTTCGATGCAGGGAGCGCAGCCGGAAGACGAAGCGGCTGAAGACCTGCCAGGCGATGCCGACCAAGGTGGCCACGGCAAGAGCGAGGTGCACCTTGAAGATCCACAGTGCCTGGAGCTCCGGGAGTTTGGGGCTCCGCTCCTCCAAGAGGCTGAACGAGAAGAGGGCCGCGAGCTCGAAGACGATGCACACCACCATGAGACGGGCGTGCAGCCGTGTGTTCCCGCGGCGTGCCCGTGTGAGGGCATAGAAGATCACGACCGGACCGACGAGAGCCCAGACGACGGCGAACACGGCCTGCGGGGGCGCGGACACGGCGGCTCCTTTTCCCTACGGTGCCTCGTCGGCACGTCTCGCCCCAGCACCCGTCGTTGCATGGGACTGGGGTGGGTGAGTCTAGCCCCAGCCGAGCAGACGCTCGTAGTGCTCCTGCCACAGCAGCCACGAGACGTCGCAGAGGGCGACGAAGAGATTGCCGAGCAGATGCAGGAGCGTTGGCGCGAGGAGCGAGCGTGTCCTGTCGTAAGCCCACGCGAACACCACCCCAGCCACGAAGTGATTCGGCAGCGTGACGTAGCCGAAGACGACCCAGTGGCTGATCCAGAAGACGAGCGCATTGACCAGAATCGCCGGCCAGCGTCCGAGGGCCTGCCGAAGCGGTGGGTGGAGCACACCCCGGTAGATGATCTCCTCGAACAAAGGCGCGTGGATGCATGCGAGGAGGAACCACGGCCAGAAGCGCTCGAGGCGCGGCACGTTCTGGAGCTCGACCTCCCACTGCCAGCCGAAGGCGCGCACCAGCACCACCAAGAGGAGAAAGAGCCCCGCGACGATGACACAGAAGACCCAGGACACGCGCCACGTCAGCGCGAGGGAGGCGCGCACGTTGCCGTACGTCAGGCTCCAGCCCGTACAGAAGCGGGTTGCGGACCCGAGCCCCACGACGGCCAGGGCCCCCAGCATGCGCACGACGTAGTCGCCGACCAGATGCGCGACCGCGTAGTCGACCGCCACCACGGCGGCGGCGACGAGGAGGAAGCGAAGGCGCTGCATGTGGCCGGCAGCGTACCCGCGGCTCACTCCTGGCGAACCCGGTGAACCTGCGTCAGTGCCGCAGGAAGCCGGCGTCGCTGACGAGGCACACGCCGCCGTACTGCTCGAGGAGGCGACGTAGATCGGCGAGCAGATCGTCCAGACGCTCCGGTGCGCACGTCGAGATGATCACGTGGTTGTTCGAGACGCCCGTGATCTCGTCGCCGAACCGATCGCCGCGCTCGCCGTGGCCGGCCGCCCCCCGCATGAGCGTCCACCCTTCGACGTCGTGCTCCTCGAGCAGCCCCGTGATGCGCTCGCTGTACGGCGCGTCGATCACGATCTCCAAGCGCTTGACGGGCTTCACACGGTCCCCCAGACACCCTCGATCACGCTCATGTAGAGCGGAATCCCGAGGGCAACATTGAACGGGAAGGTCATGGCGAGCGACATCGGCAGGAAGAGGCTCGGGTTGGCCTGCGGCACCGTCAAGCGGATCGCAGCCGGTACCGCGATGTAGCTGGCCGACGCACACAGCACCGTGAAGAGCAGGGCGTCTCCGGCCTCGAGCCCCAGCAGGCGCGCCGCCATGATCGCGATCGCGGCGTGCACCAACGGCGCCACCACCGCGTAGCCCACGAGGAACGCACCCGAGCTGCGCAGGGCCGCAAGGCGACGTGCTGCGATCAAGCCCATGTCGAGCAGGAACAGGCACAGCACGCCCTTGAATGGGTCGTAGACGAACGGCCGGACGCTCTCCCAGCCCTTCTCGCCGCTGACGAGACCGATCAGGAGCGAACCCACGAGCAGGAACACCGGACCGTTGAGGAACGCCTCGCGCAGCAGGCTGCCGTGACCGTTGCCGTTGCCCGAGGACACGCCCGCGCGCCGCGCCAGGACAACGCCCACGAGGATCGCGGGCGACTCCATGAGCGCCATCGCGGCCACCATCGTGCCCGACCACGAGACGCCGCGGTCGTCGAGGAAGCTGCTCGCCGTGATGAACGTGACGGCCGAGATCGATCCGTACGTCGCGGCGATGGCCGCGGCATCCGCTGCGCCGACGCGCTTGCGCAGCACGAAGAAGGTCGCCACGGGGAACAGCGCGCTGGCGCAGATGCCGGCGGCGAGCGGCGTCAGTGCATCGAGCGAGAGGCCGGCACGCGCCAGCTCCGCGCCGCCATGCATGCCGATGGCGAAGAGCAGATAGAGCGAGAGACCGCGCGTTACCGCCTGCGGGATCTCGAGGTCCGAGCGCAGCAGCGTGGCAGCCATGCCGAGTACGAAGAACAGCACCGGCGGCGTCAGCAGGTTCCCGAGGATCAGCGCCCAGTCCACGCGGCCTCCTCGGGCGTCGTGAGCAGCGCGCGTCGGGCGGCCAGGGCCCGGGCCTCGGCGTCTTCGAGCGTGTCGGCCGTCACCGCGAGGTGGCCCATCTTGCGACCCGGGCGCGGTCCCGACTTCGCGTACAGGTGGAGGTGAGCCAGCGGATCGCGGAGCGCAGCCGCCCAGTTCGGCGTGCCCCTCTCCCAGAGGTCGCCGAGCAGGTTCACCATCGCCGCGGCCGGAGCATGACGGCGCGGCGAGCCCAGCGGGAGGCCGCAGACGGCTCGGACCTGCTGCTCGAACTGGCAGACCGGGTGCGCGTCGATCGTGATGTGGCCGCTGTTGTGCGGCCGTGGCGCGAGCTCGTTGACGAGCAGGCTGTCGTCTTCCAGCAGGAACATCTCGACGCAGAGGACGCCGACGACCTCGAAGCGCTCGAGCACCCTGCGAGCGAGCTCCTGCGCGGCGTCGCGCACCGGTCGCGGTACGGGCGCCGGACAGAGCGTGACGTCCAGGATGTGGTTCACGTGCCGATTGAGCACCGGCTCGTACAGCGCCACGTCGCCGGCCAGGCCGCGGGCGCCGACCACCGAGAGCTCGGCGACGAAGGGCACGAAGGCCTCGAGCACCGCCGTCTCGCCGTCGAGCTCCCCCACCGCGGCGCGGAGCTCCGCTTCGTCCGCCACGCGGCGCTGCCCTTTGCCGTCGTAACCCCACGAGGCGGTCTTCAGCACGGCCGGAAAGCCGACCTCGGCTGCGGCTGACGCGACGTCCTCGACTCCGTTCACTTCGGCATAGGCGGCAACGGGCACCCCGTGCACGCCGAGCGCCCCCTTCTCGCGGAGGCGGTTCTGCGTGGTGTGCAGCAGCGAGCCGGCGGGGCGGACCGGCGCATGCCGTGCCGCCGTCTCCACGGTGGCGGACGGCACGTTCTCGAACTCGAACGTGACGACCTCGACACCGCGCGCGAAACGCTCGACGGCCTCGAGGTCGTCATACGGGGCGCGGATCTCGCGAAATGCGATCTGCCCGGCGGGCGTGCTGTCCTCCGGTGCGAAGACATCGACGCGGTAGCCCATCCGGCGCGCGGCCAGTGTGAACATCCGCCCGAGCTGGCCGCCCCCGAGGACACCGACGACGGCGCCCGGCAGGATCGGTCCCGTCACGACAGCTTCGCCTCGAGGGATGCGCGCTCCTGCGTCTCGCGATGGGACTCGAGACGGGCGCGTACCTCGCCGTCGTCGTGCGCGAGCATGCGTGCTGCAAACAGCGCGGCGTTCCGTGCGCCGGCCTCGCCGATCGCGAAGGTGGCCACGGGGACGCCGCCCGGCATCTGCACGATCGAGAGCAGCGAGTCGACGCCGTTGAGCACGCGCGACTTGACCGGCACGCCGAGCACGGGCACCTGGGTCCAAGCGGCCAGCATGCCGGGCAGGTGGGCGGCACCGCCGGCGCCCGCGATGATCGCGCGCAGCCCCCGGCCCTCGGCCTCCGTGGCGTACCGGCGCAACAGCTCCGGCGTGCGGTGCGCGGAGACGACGCGCGATTCGTGGGGCACGCCCAGCTCGTCGAGACAGGCGGCGGCGTGCTGCATCGTCGGCCAGTCGGAGGCGCTGCCCATGACGATGCCGACCTGGGGCGGAGGAGACGAGGACATACGAGGCTTCCCGATCGCAGATGGCGCGGGACGGTAGCACGGAGCACCGATACAGCGGGCCGCCTGCCCGGA
>JASJDY010000071.1 GCA_030065025.1 Planctomycetota bacterium | reverse complement strand
GTCGTCGATGGGGTCTCCCTCGCCCTGGCCGAGGTGTTGGTTCTCATGCGGGGGGCGGGCGTGCCGGTGAACAGCCTGCGGATCACCTCGGGCGGCGCTGCGTCCGAGCTGTGGCGCCGCACCATCGCTTCGGCGGCCGGCGTACCCGCCCGCCGCGTCGCCCAGCGGGAGGGCCCCGCGCTCGGCGCAGCGATGCTCGGCGCGGCGATGCTCGGCGAGCAGGGTTCGCTGGGGGAGCTGGTCGAGCGCTGGGTGGAGACCGGTCCGCTGGAGGAGCCGGAGGTCGCGGAGTCCGAGCGCCTGGCGCGGCTCGGCGCGCAGCTGAAGGCCGTGCGGAACGCCCTGCGCGGCGTCGAGACCCGCCGTCGCTGAGCGGGCCGTTCCTCCCCGGATTCGGCCTTTCGGCGGGCTGTCTTTGCCTTGGGCCGTCAGGTCCTTCCGTACAATCCGGCGTCCGGCCCGTTCCCTGTCTCGTGGCCGAAACCCCCTCCCTTCCTAGAGAACCTCCACGCCCATGTCCGAGCCGAGCACCGCGCCCGAGAGCGCCGCGCCCGCCCATGCAGAGCCGATCGTGAACCGGCTCTCCATCCAGGTGGCGACGGTCAACGGATCCGGCAGCCAGACTGCCAACAACACGCTCTTGCGTTCCATCTTCCAGATGGGGATCCCCGTGTCCGGGAAGAACCTCTTCCCCAGCAACATCGCGGGTCTGCCCACCTGGTTCACCATCCGCGCCAACGCGGACGGCTACACCGCCCGTCGCCCCGAGATCGACATCCTCGTCTGCATGAACCCGCAGACGGCCAAGGAAGACGTCGCCGGCGTACCCGCCGGTGCGTCGGTCATCTACGAGGACAGCCTGAAGCTCGAGGGGTCCCGCGACGACCTCGACTTCTACGGTGTGCCGTTCAACAAGATGGTGCGCGACATTTGCCCGGTCGTGGCCCTCCGCCGCCTCGTGGTCAACATGATCTACGTCGGCGTCGTCGCCGAGCTCATCGGCATCGACACGGGCGAGATCGAGAAGGCCCTCCAGAAGGCGTTCGCCAAGAAGCCCAAGGCGCTCGACATGAACGTCGACGCCGTCAAGGCGGGGCTCACGTGGGCGCGCGAGAACATCACCAAGCGCCCGCGCTTCCGCGTGGAGCGCATGGACAAGACGGCGGGCAAGGTCCTCGTCGACGGGAACATGGCCGCGGCGATCGGCGCGCTGTTCGCCGGCGTCACGGTCGCCTCGTGGTACCCGATCACGCCGTCGTCAAGCCTCACCGAGTCGCTCATCGATCTCGCCGCGGTCCATCGGGTCGACCCCGACACGGGCAAGATGAACGTCGCGATCGTCCAGGCCGAGGACGAGCTCGCCGCCATCGGCATGGTGATCGGCGCCAGCTGGGCCGGCGCACGCTCGATGACCGCCACGAGCGGTCCGGGCATCAGCCTGATGAGCGAGTTCATCGGCCTCAGCTACTACGCCGAGGTCCCGGCCGTCATCTTCAACGTGCAGCGCACCGGGCCCAGCACGGGCCTGCCCACGCGCACGATGCAGGGCGACACGCTCTTCTGTGCGTACAACTCGCACGGCGACACGCGTCACCCCTGCCTCTACCCCGCGAACATCGAGGAGGCGTACCAGTTCGCGCAGGACGCGTTCGACGCCGCCGAGCGCTTCCAGACGACCGTGTTCGTGATGTCCGACCTGGACCTCGGCATGAACCTCTGGATGGCCGAGCCCTTCGAGTACCCCGAGGGCGACATCGACCGCGGCAAGGTCCTCGACGAGCAGGGCCTCGCCGAGCTCGAGGACTGGGGCCGCTACAAGGACGTGGACGGCGACGGCATCCCGTACCGCACCCTGCCCGGCACGCCGGGCGGCAAGGGCTCGTTCTTCACCCGCGGCTCCGGCCACGACGAGTACGCGCGCTACACCGAGGACGGCGACAAGTACGCCGAGAACGTCGACCGCCTCCGCCGCAAGATCCAGGGCTCGGCCGACTACCTGCCTCAGCCGCTGCTCGACGCGCCCGGCTCCCCGGTGGGGCTGATCGCCTACGGCACGAGCGACGACGCCATGCGCGAGGCGCGCGACCAGCTGCGCAACGAGGAGGGCATCGAGACCGACTACCTCCGCATCCGCGCGTTCCCGCTGGCCGCCTCCGTGCGTGAGTTCGTGGAGAGCCACGAGCGGGTCTACGTCATCGACCAGAACCGCGACGGCCAGATGAAGATGCTCATCGGACTCGAGTTCCCCGAGATCGCCGGACAGATCACCTCGCTCCGCCACTACACGGGCATGCCCCTGGACGCCCGCACGGTCAGCGACGCCGTCGTCGCCCACGAGAAGGCCTCGGCCGCGAAGGAGTCCAACTGATGGCTGCCGCACCGAAGACCAACCACATCGGCCTGACGGTCAAGGAGTACAAGGGCGGCGTCTCCACCCTCTGCAAGGGCTGCGGGCACGACGTCATCACCAACACGATCATCTCGGCCTTCTACGAGATGGGCGTCGAGCCGCACATGGTGGCCAAGCTGTCCGGCATCGGCTGCTCGTCGAAGACGCCGGCCTACTTCCTGAACCAGGCGTGGGGCTTCAACTCCGTGCACGGCCGCATGCCGTCCGTCGCGACGGGCGCCGCGCTGGCGAACCGCAAGCTGGTCAACATCGGCGTCTCCGGTGACGGCGACACCGCGTCCATCGGCATCGGGCAGTTCGTGCACCTGCTGCGCCGCAACGTGCCGCTCATCTACATCGTCGAGAACAACGGCGTCTACGGCCTCACCAAGGGGCAGTTCTCCGCCACGGCCGACGAGGGCAGCAAGCTCAAGAACGGCACGGTCAACGACCTGCCGGCGATCGACCTCTGCACGATGGCTATCGAGCTGGGCTGCGGTTTCGTCGCCCGCTCGTTCTCCGCCGATCGCAAGCAGCTGCTGCAGATCCTGAAGGCGGCGATCGCGTTCAACGGCACCTGCATGCTCGACGTGCTCAGCCCGTGCGTGACGTTCAACAACCACGCCGGCTCCACCAAGTCCTACGACTGGGGCCGCGACCACCAGGGTCCCGTCCACGAGGTCGGCTTCGTCCCGCACTGGCAGGACGAGGAGGCCGACTTCGAGGGCAGCGAGCGCGTCGAGGTCAAGCTGCCCGACGGCGGCCACGTCTGGGTCAAGCCCCTCGAGAACACCGACCACGATCCGCGCGACAAGGCCTCGGCCCTGAAGCTCCTCGCCGAGGACTACCAGAACGAGCACGAGTTCTTCACGGGGCTCATGTACGTGAACCCGGATCGCGCCTCGGTGCAGGAGGACCTCGACCTCTCGCCCGACCCGCTGAGCCACATGCCGATCGAGAAGCTGCGGCCTTCGCGCGAGGCGCTCGACGACATCGTCGAGTCCCTGCGCTAGCCGACGCGGAGGCCCCCATGCTGCGTATCGGAGTCTGCACCCTCCTTCTGTCCCTTGCGGCCCTCGTCCTCGCCTGCGGCGGCGGCGGTGGCGGCGGCGACGGCCCCAACCCCGTCACGCCCGGCGGCACGCTGCGCGCCCTGGCCATCCAGGGGCAGCCGGCCCCCGGCACGGCGGGCGACTTCGAGGCCTTCGACACCTATCCCGTCATGGACGCCGCGGACGGCGGCTGGTGCGCGTTTGTCGCGCAGACCACCGACGTCACGAAGCCCGACGTGTTGTACGTCGCCCAGCCCGACGACGTCGTGACCGTCGTGCCCGTGTTTGCTTCCGGCGATCCGGTGCCCGACCTCACCGACGGCACCATCGGCAACATCGACCGTGCGTGGATGTGCCCGGACGGCACCGTCGTCGCGCACGTCGGCGTCGAGGGCAACACGCTCGGACGCAGCTTCGCCGTGCTCTCCGCACGCGTGACGGGCGGCGCGGCCGTCGACAAAGCGCTCATGGTCGCAAACCTGGACGATGTCAGCGGGTCCGGCGGTACGGGCCTGCTGCAGTTCATCCAGTTCGAGACGGCGCTCAAGGCCAGCGACGGCACGCTCTGGTTCCTCGGGCAGGACAGCGGCACGGGCACCACCGACCTCTGGAGCGTCGAGAAGGACGGCACCGGCCTCACCGTGCATCGGGCCGTGGGCGACGCGCTCGACGGCGGCGCCGTCGTCACGAGCATCGACGCCTTCGGGATCGACACCGCCGGCTCCATCTTCTGCGTGGTGGTCACGGCGAATGCCGGCCCCGCTCGTCGCATGCTCGTGAAGACCTCCGTCGGAGCGACGCTGAACCTCGAGTTCTTCCGCACGGGCGACCTCTTCCCCACGGGGCCCGGCACCGTGCTCGATCCCCACAAGGGCGGCCGTCTCGTCGTCTTCCCCGGCGGCGAGGTCGCGTGGGTGGCCCAGGGCAACCAGGGCGGCGTGGACGACGTGCTGATGTACTTCGATCCGATCCCCGCGCCCGTGACCTACGTGGAGCTCATCCGCTCGGGCGACACCGCCACGGACACGGCCAACGGACAGCATGCTGTGATCGACATGCTCAGCACGGCGCCGAGCTGCGAGTTCCCGCAGATCGAGTCCACCGTGCTCGGCTCCGGCAGCGGCGTCACGCGCGGCACGTTCGGCGTGTTCGACACGGCCGGCAACCACACGCTCGACAGCAGCAACCTCGTGCTGAGCGGCGGCGCCCTCGTGCCCGCGAGCACGATCGACCTGTCGAACACCAGCCAGCCCTACACGGAGGCCTCGACCGACGGCTCGTTCGTGTTCGCCCAGGCCTTCTCGGGCACGTCCGCCCTCTTCTGGCTGGTCCGCGGATCGGGGACCACGGCCATTGCCGCCGAGGGCGGCCCCGCGCCGGGCGGGGACACCTTCACGGCCTTCGAGCCCACGTCCGCTCACACCGGCGCTGACGACGTCGTGCTGTTCCGGGCCGGCCTGACGACCGCGGGCTCGGGCATCTTCCGCCAGGGTCCGTAGCGAAATCCGGGGCCTCGCGGCCGGGGAGCGCTATGCTCCCACCCCTGTCTGACGACAAGCGCGGAGAGGTGGCCGAGTGGTCGAAGGCGCGCGCTTGGAAAGCGCGTACTCGGGAGACCGGGTCGCAGGTTCGAATCCTGTCCTCTCCGCCACTCCAACAACGCAGCGCGTTGTTGGAAGGAGGCGCTGCGGTAAGATCCGCGCCAGATGCGCCTCTGGCCCAAGAAACGACCTGAGCGGACCGCGATCGAGGGAGCCGTCCTGACGTGGCTCTCGGCCCGCAGCCCCAAGAGCATGGCGTGGGCCGTCGTGGGCGTGATCCTGTTCGGCACGCTCGGCTACTGGATCGTCGGGGCTGGTGAGATCGGCCCGCTCGACGCCCTGTACATGGCGATCATCACCGTGAGCACGGTGGGCTACGGGGACAGGGTCGACACCGACGCCGGCCACGCGTTCTCCGTCGTCTACATCATCATCGGCGTGGGCGTGTTCTCGCTCACGATCTCCACGCTCGCGGCCGCGCTCGTGGCGGGGCGCGTCGGCGAGGTCATCGGGAGAAGGCGTATGGAACGTGAGATCAAGGCGCTCCGCGACCACTTCATCCTCTGCGGTTACGGACGCTTCGGACAGATCACGGGCGCGGAGATCGTCAGCAAGGATCTGCCGCTCGTCGCGATCGACAGCGACAGCGAGACCATCGAGGATGCCGAGGAGCACGGCGTGCTCGGCATCCTCGGCGACGCCACCGAGGAAGAGGCGCTCGAAAAGGCCGGCATCGAGCGTGCACGGGCCCTCCTCTGCACCCTGCCCACCGACGCGGAGAACGTCTACGTCATCCTGAACGCCCGCGAGCTTCGGCCCAACATGCCGATTGTGGCCCTGGCACGGGATCGCCGCGCCGAGAGCAAGCTCATCCGAGCCGGCGCGAACTACGTCGTCTCGCCGTACAGCATCGGCGCCACGCACATGGCGAGACAGATCCTCTCACCGAACCTGGCCCAGGTGTTCAATCTCGCCTCCGCCGGCGGCGAAGAGGGTCTCAAGCAGGTGGGGGTGCAGCTCGACGAGTTCGCCGTCTCTGCCGGCTCGTCGCTCATCGACATGAAGCTCAAGGACTCGCCGATCCGGCGTGACTTCAACGTCATGCTCGTCGCGGTCATCGAGCGCGACGGCGAGCGTCACTTCAACCCGGGACCGAACCTCGAGCTGCACGAAGGCGCGGTGTTGGTGGCTGTCGGGCCGATGGACGGCCTCGAGAAGCTGCGGGACGTCTGCGCCGGCCCGCCGCAGAAGCCCGAGATCGAGGAGTAGGGGGAGAGCATGCGCCGACCCGGCTTCCGCGACGCGATGATCGCCCTGAAGCTGTACGAGCTGCGCCGCGAGCCCGATCTACGCACGTCCCGGGATCTCCTTCGCAACCACATCCTCGGCAAGGAGTGGGATCGCATACGCGAGCTGCTGGAAGAGGGCCACCCGGAGAACCTGCACCTGCGCCAGACGATGACGTACTGGGAGCTCGCCGCGTCGTTCGTCAATCGCGGCCTGCTGCACCCCGACGTCTATCTGGATGCGTGCGACGAGGGCCTCCTGCTCTATGCGGCCCTCGAGGAGCACCTGCCCCGCATCCGCAAGGTTCGCCCGCGCTTCGCCTCCCAGACGGAGGCCGTCCTGCGCGACCACCCCGTCGTCCGCGGCCGCGTCCTCGAGCTGCGTAGCGAGGTCTTCAAGCGCCGCAAGGAAGAGGGCAAGTAGCGCCCCCCTGGGTGCGCAGCGCTGCCTGAAGGACGGCCACGGGGGCCTGAAGACATCGAGAGGGAACTCTTAGGGCTGCTTCCTTCCGGACCTGACCCGGTTCGAGGCCACCGACCCCTCAGGTCGTGACCGTCCTCCAGACAGCGCGAGCGCGCATCCTACGCGCCGCGGGCCGGCCCGGAGAACGATGCGCCGGGCGAGCGGTGACACCTGCTGACCCGAATGGGACCAGATCGGTCCGAATGGCCCCCTCCTGCACCGTTTTCCACGGACATTCCCCAGCCAATGGGGCTCCGAGGCCCCGTCTTCGTCTATCGTTAGGTGTCGTAACTCATTGTAAATGATGAGCTTGCGTCGGCAGTGGGGGCGTGATTTCCGGCCTTGTCACGTGGTGTCAGAAAGTGTACAGTTCCGTCAGACACTGGCACCCAGGCGGTTTTCGGCAATGCTCCTCTTCACCGGCCACAAGGACCACCGGCTCGATCCCAAGGATCGGGTCGTGATCCCCTCCGCTTTCGCGGCCGTGATCCAGGCCGAGAGCCAGGGCTGCCTCTTCCTCGTCCCCAGCAGCGAATTCCCCTGTTTGGAGGCCTATCCCGCCAGCGTCTTCGAGCAGCTGGCCGCCGGGCAGACCCCCAACCGCTTCGAGGGGGCCCAGCAGGACCGCCGGCTGTTCTTCCAGAGCGCCGAGCGGGTCGAGCTGAAGGGCCCCGGCCGCATCACCCTGCCGAAGAAGTTCCTCGAGTACTTCCCGGAGGGCCTCGTCCGCATCGCGGGCATGAACACCTACCTCGAGCTCTGGCACCCCCAGTGGTGGGACGAGATGGTCGGCGCGGCCATCAAGCCCCCGCCGCTGCCCGGGTCCGGAGCCGGGACGAGCTGATTCGGGGATGGCCCCGGGCTCCGACGATCTTTCTCACGTCCACGAACCGGTCATGGTCCAGGAGGTCCTGGACTACCTGGCACTCGTCCACGCTGGCCCCGAGGCACTCGTCGTCGACGGCACGGTGGGGGCGGGCGGTCACGCGGCCGCCCTGCTCGACGCCCGTGTCGACGTTCGCCTGCTCGGACTCGATCGCGACCCCGCGATCCTCGAGCACGCGCGCACGCGACTGGCCCGCTTCGGCGAGCGAGCGCAGCTGGTACATGCTTCGTACGCGGAGCTGCCCGGCGTGCTCGAGGCCGAGGCGCTACCCGCTCCGGCGGGGGTGCTGCTCGATCTCGGCGTGTCCTCGCTCCAGCTCGACGACATGTCGCGCGGCTTCTCGTTTCGCGGCAGCGACGAGATCCCGGACATGCGCTTCGACGCCACCGGCGAGGAGCTGACGGCGCAGGACCTGCTCAACCACGCGGACGAGCGGGAGCTGGCACGCATCCTCCACGAGTTCGGGGAGGAGCCGCGCGCACGTGCAGTCGCCCGCGCGATCGTGCGGGCGCGTCCGATCCGCTCGATCGGCCAGCTGCGCGACGTGGCTCGGCGCTCGGCACTGCGCGTCAAGCGTATCGATCCGGCGACGCGCACGTTCCAGGCGCTGCGCATCGCCGTGAACGACGAGCTGCGGCACCTCGAGCGCGGCCTGCGCGCGGCGCTCGGGTGTCTCGCCCCAGGCGGTCGCCTCGTCGTCCTGTGCTTCCAGAGCGGCGAGGAGCGTCTCGTGAAGGACGCCTTCCGCGAAGTGCAGCGCGCGGGCAGGGGGCGCATCCTCACCAAGAAACCGGTTCGTGCGACGGCGCAGGAAGTTCGCAGGAACCCGCGGGCGCGACCGACGAGGCTGCGCGCTTTCGAGGTGGAGGTCGGCGCCTAGGCGCTGGACGAACGGGAAGGGATCTGATGCGACTCGCCGTGACGATGGCCGTGCTCCTCGCCGTGGTGGCCACGGCGCTGGTCGCGGTATCGCAGCACAGCGAGACGCGCCGCCTGCAGCACCGCGTGTGGCAGCTCGAACAGCGCCGCATCCGCCTCGAGCGTCAGGCCGACCGACTCCAGACCGCCATCGAGGCCATCCGCACGCCGCGCCGCCTGCTCGTCGAGCACGACATCCGGCAGCAGCCGGCCGTCGAGCCCGTCGAGGAGGTGCAGCGCAGGACGGACTTCGCGCCCACGCCCGAGATCGCCCTGCCCTCCGGCTTCGTGACCGGGGGCAACTTCGAGGGGGAGGGGCGATGACCGGCAGCACACGCATCGCTGTCCGCCGCTTCCGGATGAACTTCCTGTTCGGGACGCTCCTGGTGCTCATGGCGCTCCTGTTGGCGCGCCTCGGGCAACTGCAGCTCGTCGACGCCGCCCAGTACCGCGCCAAGGCGGAGTCGAAGCACCGCAGCGCGTGGCTCTTCCAGCCGCGTCGCGGCCGCCTGCTCGACCGTCACGGCACGCCGCTGGCGGTTCCGAAGCCCGCACGCAAGCTGGGCATCGATCCCTCGCAGATCCACGATCCGCGGACCTTCGCACTCGTGCTCTCCGACCTGCTCGGCGGCGAGCCGCGCCCCTGGCAGATCGAGAACTGCGTGCGCAAGGCGCAGGACGGAGCCCACGAGCGCGGCGAGCCCGTGCCGCAGTACCGCGTGCTCGTGCCCTTCACCGACGACCCCACGCTCGTCGATCGCATCGACGACCTCGCGCGTATTCCGATCCGGCGCAAGGTGAGGCTCGGGATCTACGGCGTCGTCGTCGAGCCGGCCGAGGGCCGCCACTACCCCAACGGCAGCTACGCCGCGCACGTCCTCGGACAGATGCCGCGCCCCGACGGGGCCGCCGGCACCGGCGCCGAAGAGGCCTTCGACGCGGTGCTCACCGGCTCCGCGCAGCGGGTCACGCTCTACCGCGACGGACGCCGCCGGGCGTATGCGAAGCATGGTCTCGGTCGCCGGCTCGCAGCGAGTGGCCGCGACGTGCGGCTGACGCTCGACATCACGATCCAGCACGCGCTGGAGAGCGCGCTCGACGACCTGATCGAGCGCTGGACTCCGCTCGCCGCCTGCGGCGTCGTGCTCGATCCGCACACCGGCGACGTGCTGGCCCTGGCCGGTCGTCCGGACTTCGACCCGAACCGGCATCCGGCGAACGCCAACCCGGCGATCCAGGGCCTGTTCGAGCCCGGCAGCTTCTTCAAGCCCTTCACGGTCGGCTGGGCCCTCGGCCACGGCGTCGTGAAGCCGGACGAGGAGCTCGCCATGCCGGGCTCCGTGCTGCTCAAGCACGAGAAGCAGGCGATCCGCGACTCGCACTTCGTCGGCCCCGGCACGGTCGCGCGCCTGATCGCGCACAGCAGCAACACCGGCTCCGCGGAGCTCGGCGATCGCCTCGGGCCGGAGCGCATGCGTGCGCTGTTCCGCCGTACGTTCCCCGGGCGCGAGCACGGTGCGGACAGCGGCCTCCCGTACGAGCGCGGCGCCCGCGTCGCGCTGCCCTCCCAGGACAAGGCCTGGCCGTGGTGGCTGACCCACCGCGCCGCCTACGGGCAGGGCTTCCGTGTCACGCCGCTGCAGATGGCCGCGAGCTTCGCCGCCTTCGCGCGCGCCGACCGTCGCATCGTGCAGCCGCGCCTCTTCCTCGACGACGACCGCCCGGCCGCGCCGGGTGCCGTCGTGTGCAAGCCCGAGCACCTCGCGGTGATCCGCGCCGGTCTCGAGGCGTGCGTCAGCGAAGGCACGGCGCGCAAGGCGTTCGACGGCGCGCCCTTCCGCGCTGCGGCCAAGACGGCCACGGCGCAGCAGTGGGGCACCCACGACGGCCGGCGCGTGCTCCTGGGCAACTGCAGTCTCGTCGCCTACGCGCCTGCCGAGAACCCGCAGGTCGTCGTGCTCGTCCTCGCCCAGCTGCCGGACGACGCCGGCGGCTTCGGAGGCTCCGTGGCGGGTCCCGCCGTCCGCACCATTCTCGAGCGCGTGCTCGCCTACTGGGACGTGACCTCATGATGGCCGCGCTCGCACGCCCCCGCACGCTGAGCGATCTCGTCGAGCTCCTGGCGGCCAGCCCGTCGAGCGGTCTCGACATCGCCACGCCCGTCGCCGGCCTCGCGGACGACTCGCGCGAGGTCGAGCCGGGCTTCGTCTTCTTTGCTCGCCGCGGCTCCCAGGCCGACGGCGCGACCTACGCCCGCGACGCCGTGAACCGCGGCGCCGTCGCCGTCGTGACGCAGGACGCGGTCGACGCCGAGCTCCCGGCCCTGGTCGTCGCCGACGTGGACGCCGCGCTCGTGCGCGCAGCCGACGCCTGGTACGGGCGTCCGCAGGACGACCTGGCGCTGGTCGGTATCACCGGCACCAAGGGCAAGACCACCTCGGCCTGGATCACCGCGGCCGCCCTGCGCGCGTGCGACCTGCGCCCCGCCGTGCTGGGCACGATCGCCCACGACCTGGGCGACGGCATGCCGGAGCCCTCGCGCAACACCACGCCGGGCGTGCTCGAGCTGCGCCGCCTGCTGGCCCG
>JASJDY010000070.1 GCA_030065025.1 Planctomycetota bacterium | reverse complement strand
CACAGCACCCACGCCGCCCAGTAGTACGGATGCCGCCACTCCTTCTGGGCGCGCACGTACTCCTGGGCCCTCCGGAGGGCCATGGCCGCTGAGAGGCCTTCCTTCGGGCCCGGGGGCCCTTCGACTCGCTTCGCTCGCTCAGGGTCCCCGAGCTTCGCTCGGGGATTCCAGAGCTCGTAGAAGCGGGTCATCAGGGCGCGGGTGGCGTCGTCGTCCACCTTCCAGAGCGAGCACAGGACGCGCGGGGAGCCCGCGAACATGAAGGCCCGGGTCAGCCCCACGATGCCCTCGGCCCGGTAGAGACGGCCGCGGCCCGTCTCGCAGCCGCTCAGCACGCTCAGGTCCGCCGGCACCCGGTGTCCCAGCAGGTCGAGCGCCGTCAGGTACCCGTCACTCTCCTCCGTGGGGCTGAGCGCGAGCGCCGAGTCGAACGGCCGGACCGCATCGACGAACCCGTGACAGGCGAAGTGCACGGCCCGCCAGCGCTTCCGCTCGCCCAGCACCTCGAAGAAGCGGGAGACGGAAGCCTCACGCCCGAGGAGCACACGGTCCCCCACCGCACGGGCCTCGTCGCGCGTCGCCGGCAGCCGCGGTAGCGGACGCCCGCTCAGACGACCGCGGTGGCTGCCGGAGCGCACGACGCGGTAGTGCGGGTCGCCGAGCGCCAGCACGGCCTCACCGCGCTCTTCGGCGAGCCGCCCGAGCAGCACGTAGCTGGCGGCGGACGGTACGTATGCGACGTCCAGCCCCGGCGCGAGCAGGGCCATGGGCACGTAGCTGAGCGCATCGTGCGGCGAGACCAGGAGGCGCTCGGCATCCCGGGGCAGGTCGAGCGGCAGGATGACGAGCTCGCGCAAGCGGACGATCGCCTTCGCCGGCTTGGACTCGGGACGCTCGGGTCGCAGCGCGTCGCAGGCCTCGCGGACGGCGCGGGCGCTGCCGAGATCGACGATGCGCCGGCCCGTCTTCGTCACGACGAGCGCGACGGTCTTGCCGCCGACGATCGCGTATTCCAGCAACACGTCGTGCTCGCCCAGCCGCTCCTGGACGGCATCGAGGCTCGGCGGCTCCGGGTAGACGATGTCGGACGCGGCCCGCGCTTCGCGCTGTGCACGGGCGATGACCTCCGCCACCTGGGCCCGCGCCGCCTCGAGATCGCCGGCGCAGCGCTTGATCTGCTGCACCTTGCGACGTCGCAGTGCGTCCCGGTGCGCGAGGAGGGCGCGCCGCTCCCAGGAACGGGCCCGCGCCTCCGCCTCCGCAAGCTCCGGCGGCAGCGTGAGGGCGGCGAGCGTCCCGCGGCCGCCGAGTGCGTCGAGCAGGTTCCGCGCGCGCCCGCTCTCCATGAAGCCGAAGGCGTGCTCCACGTCATCGAGATCGACGGCCGCGAGTACGCCGACGTCGAACAGGCCCGCCCACACCTCGCGCGCGTCGGGCCCGGCGAGATCGTCGAGGCCCGCGACGGAGGCGTCGATCTCTTCGGCGGCGAGCAACACCTGCTCCCGTGCGGCCGCTGGTTCCTCCAGGGAGAGTCGCGCGAGCGCGATGCCCCAACGGTTCAGCAGCACGGTGCGGCGCAGACCGAGCTCCCGCGCGATCTCGAGGGCCTCCTCCTGCAACTCGAGCGCGCGCTCGGCCTCGCCGAGCCGCAGGTAGACAAGACCGAGGTTGCCCTTCACGCCGGCGATCTGCGCGCGGTCACCGAGCTTCTCGGCCAGCTCGAGCGCATGCTCGTAGCGCATCTTGGCCGCAGCGAGCTGTCCGGCGAGGAGGTTGGCGTTGCCCAGGCTGCAGAGGACGAGCACCTCGGCGGACTCGTCCAGGAGCTCACGACAGACTCGAAGCGCACGCTCCAGGAAGGACAGCGCATGCTCGTGGCGCCCCAGGCGCCCGTGCAGCGCGCCAACACGCCGCAGGCCGGCGGCCTCGCCGGCGCGGTCCCCCAGGGCGCCATACACGGCGAGAGCCTGCTCGTGCAGCTCGAGGGCGCGTTGTGTGCCGCCGATGCTCTCGTGGATCGCGCCGAGGTTGCCGAGGGCCACGGCGTAGCGCTGGCGCTGGCCCAGCTCGCGGAGGATGTCGACGGCCTGCTCGTGGTAGCGGATGGCCGCCGCGTAGTCGCCGAGCAGTACGTGCACGTTGCCGAGGCCCGAGAGGATCGCCGCCAAGTCGGAGCGGTGTCCGCAGGTCTCGCAGATGCGGCGCGCGCGCTTGAGGTGCGCCGCCGCAGTGGCGTACGCCCCGAGCCGCTCGTGAGCGCCGGCGATGTCGGCGAGCGTGCGGGCCTGATCGATCGTCAGCCGCATGAGCTGCTGGATCTCGAGCGCCTCCGTGAAGCACTCGAGCGCAGCTTCGTACTCGCCCATGGCCAGACGGGCGATGCCGATGTTGGACAGCGTCGCCGCGCGCCCGCGCTTGTTGCCCAAGGCATTGCGGACGACGAGCGCCTCCTCGAGGTACTCCAGGGCGGCCACGTACTCGCCGAGACGCAGGTTGATGACGCCGAGCGCGCTGAGGCTCATGGCGATACAGCGCCGGTGGCCGATCTTGCGTGCCTCTTCGAGAGCGCGGCCGAGGTAGATCGACCCCATGGTGTAGTCGCCCTGGCTCTCGCAGACGATACCGAGGGCGGTGCGCGTCTCGACGATGGCGCCCTTCTCGTCCTGGCTCACGTGCCAGCCGAGGGCGTCCTCGAGGTACTGCCGCGCCTCCCGATAGCGGCCGACATAGGCGTGCAGCCCTGCGAGCTTGCGTGCGATGGGCGCCCAGCGCTCGGGCTTCCTCTCGCGCTTGGCCTCCTCGAGGCGCCCCATCCACAGCGCGATCTCGGCCTCGCGGTCCTTCTTCGCGGGCGGGAGCGCAGCGCGGCCGCCTCCCTTCGCCGCGGCAGGCGGCGCAGGGATCAGGCAGGTGGCGAGGAGGACCAGCAGGACGACGACGGTCGCCCTGCGCAGCCCGGAACCCTCAGGGCAGGTCTTCGTCGATGATGAACGCACCGGTCTCCGGATCGCGTGCCGGCTGCATCTGCTCGCGTAGCGCGCGCTCCGCAGCCTCGGCGGCCTGCTGCGAGACAGATTGCTCGGTGCCGGGCAGCAGCATCTCGCGCAGGAGGCTGCGGAGGTTGTCGGCCTTCCAGGGCTTGGCCAGCAGGCCGCGCACGCCCGCCGCGTTGACAGCCGACTCGGCGAGCTCGACGGTCGCTTCGGCAGTGAGCAGCACCGACTGGATCTCGGGCCACTTCAGGCGCACCTGCACCAGGAAGTCCACGCCGCTGAGTCCCGGCATGTTGTGGTCCGAGATGATGCCGAGCACCTCCGGGTGCTGTTCGAGGATGTGAAAGGCCTCGGCCGCGTCGTAGGCATGCAGGATCTCGTACGGCTCCCGCCTGAGCGAGAGCGCGAGCGCCCGATGCACGGACTCCTGATCGTCGACGATCAGGAGCTTCACGGTGTTCTGGATCATGATTCAGTCTCTTTCCGGATTCGAAGAGGACACCGGCAGCCGCACGCGGAACAGCGTGCCGGCGCCCGGCTGACTTTCGCACTCGACCGTGCCGCAGTGCGACGTGACGATCTCGCGCACGAGGTGAAGTCCGAGGCCCGTGCCCTTGCCGGGCCCCTTGGTGCTGACGAACGGCTCGAACATGCGCGCCTGCAGATCGGGTGGGATGCCGGGGCCGTCGTCGCGGACGAGCAGCTCGACGTGCTCACCCGCGTCGCGGCAGGCCAGCAGCAAGCTCGTGCCGCCGTGCTCGTGCATGGCATCCAGCGCGTTCTTGCCGAGGTTGAGGATGACCTGCAGCACGCGGCCCGGATCCGCCATGGCGGCCTGCACGGCGGGAGCCTGCACCTCGACCCCGATGTCGCCGGCGAGCTTGCGCAGCAGCCGTGCGGCGATGTCGATCGACGTCGCCAGGTCGACGCCAGTCGTACGGATCTCGCCGGCGCGCGCGAGGTTGTTGAGATCACCGACGATCCGGTGCAGCTGATCACAGGCGAGGCGGCACTCCGAGAGCGCGGCGGCGAGATCTTCCACCGCGTCGCGCGGCGGCTGCTCCTGCTCTTGCACCTCCTGGGTGATCTCCTCCGCCACCTCGACGCCGGCCACGATCACGGCGATCGGATTCTTGAGCTCGTGGCTGACGCCGGCGGAGAGGAGCCCCAGCGTGTAGAGGCGTTCGTTCGCGCGCAGGCTCTGCTGTGCTTCCTCCAGCTGCTCCTCGCTGTGGTGCAGGTGGTGCGACGTCTTGACGAGCTGCTGCTGAGCGCGCCGGCGCTTGCGCTCGGCGTTGCGCCTTGCCGAGGCCTGGTGTCGCGCCTGCTCGGCGGCGTACCCCATGAGGACGGCGGTGACGAAGAACAGCGCCAGCTGCGAGAGGCTGCTGAAATCGAAGAGCTCGCTCGCCGGCTTGCCCCAGCGTGTGAGCGCGAGGAAGGCGACACTCACCAGCAGAACGTTGATGAAGACGTTGCCCAGGCCTTCGATCACGGCGGCCAGGAGCATGAGCGTGAACGTCGCGACGAGCAGGCTCTGCATGTCCTGTCCGCGCAGGATGATGATCGCGCTGATCGCGAGCACGTCCCACAGGAAGACGAGCCAGCCGAAGCGCGCCGCGCTCATGCGGTTGCGCGGCATGAGGATCGGCGCGAGGACCGTCGCCGCATAGAGACAGGACAGAAGCCAGAAGGCCTCAGGCTCCTGCAGCGGACTGCTCAGACCGAGGACGGCTGCAGCGGCGAGCACGAGGAAACGAAGCGTCGTCGCGACGTTGCGCGAGTCGCGCAGGAACCCTTCCTCGGCGATGGCGATGCTCGTCATCGTGCCCCCGCAATCGGCAGGGGCGCGGCGTCGCCGAAGCGGCGCACGTTGGGCATCGCGAGCATCAACGCTGTCCTGCGCATCCTGGAATCCGACCGTGATCTCAGGGTCGTCGTCGGACGGGTCACGGCAGGGATCGGAGACGCGATGCAGGCCGGTGAAGGCGGCGCTTACTTTGAGGCGCAGCCCCCATCGTCCGCTGCCCGTCGGGACGGCCAAGACGTCGCACGCTGAAACAATCTGTCTTGCGAGGTGCGTTGTGGGCCCGTCCCCGGCACAATCGTAAGTGGGCCCTTTACGATGCAACCTGCCTGCGTGGCCCGATCGTCGCGATAGCCGTACTTTTTGGTGCAGATAGGGCACTCCTTGGGGGAGGGAAGATCATGGCCAGGATCCTCGTGGTGGAAGACGAGGCGATCATCATCGAGGTCGTTCGCGACTCGTTGGTTGGCACCGAACATGAAGTGAACGCGGCCCTGGACGGCACGACGGCGGTCAAGCTCGTAGACGAGTGGAGCCCGGATCTGATCGTGCTGGACCTCAACCTGGGCGGCGATGTGAGCGGGCTGGACGTCTGCAACTACGTCCGTACGCATGAGCACACGCGCGACATCCTGATCGTGGTGCTCACCGGTGAGACGGGCGACTCGCTCGAGCTCACGCTGTTCGACGCCGGTGCGGACGACTTCGTGCGCAAGCAGCGTTTCCGCGCCGGGCTGTTCCGCCGGCGCATCGAAGCCGTGCTCCGCAGGGCGACGAAGGAGCCGCGCGACGAGAAGCTCGAGATGGGCCCCCTCGTGCTGGATCCCGGCCGTCGCGAGGCGACGCTGGGCGGCGACGGCCTGAGCCTGACGCCGACCGAATTCGACATCGTCCACACGCTGGTCGTGAACAGCGACCGGATCGTCTCGCGTCGCGAGCTGCTCGACCGCGGTTCGGGCGTCGCCGATCCGGCAACCTCCCGCGCGGTGGACATGCACATCAAGCAGATCCGCAAGAAGCTGGGCTCACACTCGAGCATGATCGGCACCGTCTACGGCAAGGGCTACAAGCTCGAGACGGTGGTCGCAAGCCCGCACTAGCGCTGCGCACAAGCGCTCGTTTCGTCTTCCTGCGCCGAATGTAAGCGGCGCTCCATATGCCCACCTGCTGCTCGTGAAAGGGGTAGCTCGCGGCCGACAGGGAACTGTCAGCCCAGGTGGAGGCCGTAGCGATGGATCGCAGGCAGAGGGACGAGATTCGGGTTTTCGCGCCCGAGCAGCTTCGTGACATGGCGGGCGGGGACGAGGAGCTCATGCGTGAGCTCGTCGATCTCTACACGGGTCACGCCGAGATCGAATGGCCGATGCTCGTCGGCGCGGTGCGTGAGGAGGAGTGGGAGCAGGTACGCCAGCTCGCCCACGCCCTGAAGGGCTCCTCGATGACAATCGGCGCGGAGACGGCCGCACGCCACCTCCAGCTGATCGAAGAGTCTGCCCGGGGCCGTACGTCCGATGGCCTGCGGGAAGCAGTAGAGAGCGCCCAGGGCGCCTACGTCAGCGCGTGCCGCAAGATGCGGCAGATGCTGGCGGCGGCGTAGAGGAGAGAACGATGCGCATCCTGGTAGTCGACGACGACGGCATCTCGCGCAAGGTGGCAGCGCAGGCCGCGGGCCGGATGGGCCACGAGGTCGTGAGCGCGTCGGGCGGTGAGGAAGCGTGGTCGCTCCTCGAGGCCGAGGACTTCGACGTCCTGCTGACGGACTGGATCATGCCGGTCGTGGACGGTCTCGACCTCTGCGAGCGCGTGCGTGCGCGTACGGGCAGGCCGTTCATCTACGTGATGCTCGTGACGCAGCGCAACAAGACCGAGGACGTCGTGACGGGCATCCTCGCGGGTGCGGACGACTTCATCTCGAAGCCGTACGAGTCGGCGGAGCTGAAGGCGCGGCTGCATGCCGCGGAGCGGATGGTCGAGCTGTCGCGTGCGGTGTGCCCGTCCTGCTACGAGAAGCGGGTGCAGCCGCTGCTGGCGAACCTGCGCAGCGGCCGCAGGGCGTCGTAGACGAACCGAGCGTGACGTCGGGCGGCCATGCAGGCCGCCCCTACCGGGTAGGTCCGGATGTCGCTGCGTGCCCTCGGGCGGCCAACCTCAGACGCTGCGCTGCAGCGTCTGATCAGGCCGCCCCTACGGCGCGTTGGCCATGCGGCAACCAACGGATGATCGATTGCACGACGCCCTGTAGGGGCGCCTGGGAGCCCCGAGCGAGCGAAGCGAGTCGAGGGGCGAATCTGCGCCCGGCCCGTTGATGCTCCTTGGGACCGTGCGTTTTCACGTGCAGGCCGCAATGGGGCGAGGGAAGGCTCACAGCAAACGTGCACGTCGCTGGAGCATTCGAACCGGGCGGGCGTTCGCCGGCGCCGTTGGCGCCGTCTCCGGCCGCCCCTACAGGGCTCCGTGCGTACCCCAGCAACCGGATGATCGACCGAGCCAGCGCGCGAAGCGCCGCGACGAACTGCTCAGAGGTTGACCGAACCAGCGCGCGGAGCCGGCGGAGCGCGCATTGGTTCTCGAGCTACCCAATCCGGGACCCATTCGCCTTGACGCTACGCGTCAAGGCGAATGGGGGGCGACCCGGGGAACTGGCGTTGTCGGAGTGCTGGTTGGAGGTATGGGAACCTGTGGTTCCCCCGGGACCGCCCCATTGATTCGCTGTACTCCCGTCGACCGCGGACGCACTCCGTCCGAGACCGTCGGGCCATGCATTCAGCCGCTGCTTGCATTCGCACGCTCACGGCCCCTCCGGTACGACCGCCTGCGCGGTCTCCACGGGCTTCTCGGTATCGGCCTTCACCACCGGAGCCCCCGGCAAGGACTTCACGCGATGCACGGGCTTCGTACGGAGGTCCAGCTCGATCCGCTGCCCGCGGTACTCGACCACCGCACTCGTGCCGGACACGCTCACGAGCACCGGCGGCTGCTTCTTGTCGAAGCCCTTCACCTTCTCGCCGACACGCACCGTGCGGCCCGAGATGAGCGCGACACCGCCACCGGAGAGCGCGAGCACGGACTGCAGCTCGATGTCGAACGGCTGGAACGCAGACGCTCCCGAGGCACGCTCGGCTGCAGCCTTCTTCTTCGCCGCACCCTCACGCTGCTTGATTCGCGCCTCGCGCGCCTTGACGCGCGCCGCATCCTCGGCCTCCTGCTTCGCCCGCTTGCGCGCCGCGATCGCTTCGGGGGCGTACTCGGGACCGTACGGCGACCACTCACGGAAGAAGGGATCGCCCTCGGACTCGAGGACCTCTTCGGCGGCCCGCAGCCACAATGCCGACTTGGGGATGCGCAGCGGCTTCTGCTTGTTCTCCATGCCGCCGCCGCCGGCCTCGATCGCGGAGTAGCCGTAGTAGACGATCGCGATCGCCGCGATGACGTGTCCGAACTTCTTCAGGAAATCAAGCACGCAGCTTCGCCAATCCCATCAGGACGAAGCGGAAGCTCATCCTGTCGGCACGCTTCTCGAGCTGCAGGCGATCGAGACGCACGATGCGCTCGCCTCGCTCGAGACGATCCACGAAGTCCACGATCTGCTCGAACATGCCCTCCGCCTCGATCTCGAGAACGATGATCCGGTACTTGCCCTTCATCAGGCCGCGACGCGGCTCGATCTTGCGCAGCTTCGCGCCGGCCTCGTCGACGCGCTGCATGACGTATTCCTGCCAGTCGCTGACGTCCTCGAGCTTGGGTAGGCGGTCGAGGAACGTCTTGCCCTGCTTCACGACGTGGCGCGATTCCTTGGCCAGGCGCGCCTTCTCGGCGGCCTTGCCGTACTTCGTGCGCGCCTCGGCGAGGCGACCCGCTTGCGGGCTGCAGTAGAAGAAGAAGCCGAAGACGATGATGACGGCTGAGACGATCAGCTTCAGCTTGACCGGATCCTGGCAGGCCTTCTGGAGCTTCGCCTTGAGGGCGTTGAGCTGTTCGCGGTCGATTCCAGCTTCCATCGTCCTGCTACCACTTCGGCTTGCTGCACTTGGCAACGAAGGTCACGGCGTCGATCTCCTTGCCCGGCTTGCGGATGACGTTGGCGCCGTCCACGCGCGGGAAGCTCTTCGTGATGATTTCGGAGGCCGCCAGCGACTCCATCAGCGCCGTGATGTCCACCGGCGCCGCCTTGCCGCTCGCGAGGCGTCCCTGCCCCTGCAGGCTGACCTCCTTCGTCTCGAGCTTGCGCACGCCGGACTTCGTCGCCGACGGCATCGTGAAGCTGTCGCGGCCGCGCACGCCGACGAGCACGACGGCACCCGGCACTCGCCTGGGCAGCTCCTGGAGGACCTCGGCCCACGCCACGCGCTTGACGACGAAGTTGTAGAGCAGCTCGAGCTCGAGTGAGAGCTCGCCGTGCTTCTTCTTGAGGTCCGAGACCTTCACGCGCGCCTTCATGGCGTCGAGCTTCATCTGGGCCTTCGCCATGCGTGTCTGGCTCTCGACGCGATCCGCCGTGCCGCTGAGCTCGTAGCCCGTACCCAGCACGGCGAGCAAGAGGATCAGCGCCGTCCCCCACGGGAAGATGTCCCGGATCGTGGGCGGCGGCTTCAGCTTCGTGAGCATGTCGGGCGCGGAGGCGCGGGAGCGCAGTCCGGCAGATGCGAGATAGCCCGCGACGCTGGCCTCGTCCAACGCGACGGGCTTCTGCAGGCGCACCTCCATGCCGCAGTGCTCTTCGCAGTCCTCCTGGAGCTCGGCGATGTCACCGTTCTCGTGGACGACCACGCCGTCGACGTCGTCGATCTCGAGCTCGCTACGCCCGAATGCGCGCAATCCGCGGACGGCGGTCGCTACCGCCGGCGCGGCCTTGTCGCCCGGAAAGCGGAACGGGCGCCAAGCCAGCGGCTTGCCCGCGAGCTCGAGGTAGGCGAGCCCCTGCGAGCCGTCGAGCAGCACACGGACGACGCAGCGCCAGCGACGAGGCAGCTTGCCGAGACGACGCGCGGTGCCGTGCACGGCGCACGGTGCGGGTTCCAGCCGCATGCGCGTCGACTTCACACCGCGCAGGCCGGCGAGCACGTCACGAGCGACGGCGCGGCCGCACGCTCCGACCGACATGAACCCCTGCTTGCGCATCTTCACGTCGACGTGATGCGAGACGTACTTCGAGCTCGCAGCGAGCGCGGGCGGCAGCAGGTCGAGAGACTCCTCGGCCGTGTCGGGTTGGGCCGGTTTCGTGGAGTAGTACGTCTGGCGGGCGTCCAGGCCCGTGACGACGAGCCCCGGCAGCCCCTTCTTCGATTCACTCAGCTCCGTGAGCGTGGCGCGTACGCCGCCTTCGCCGATGGCGGCTTCCTGCGTCTTCAGGACCTGCACGCCGCCGGCGGTGGCAGCGGCAACGGTGAGCGTGACGGTCTCGTTCCCGATGAGCACGCCCGTGGCCTTCTTCCAGCGAATGAGGTTCAGGGGCCACATGTTTCCGACAACGCCTCTACATACGCGAGCGGCCGAGCCATGCATGGCCCGGCCGCTCGTCCGTGATTGCCAAGAGCCGGACTACTCCGTGGTCTTGGTCTGCATCGGGTTGATCTCCGGGAACTCGGTGATCGTGCTGTTCTCGCCGCTGAAGCCGTCCTGGTTGAAGACGACCGTGTACGCACCGAAGCCGGCCGACGCACCCTTGCGGGTGAGCGTCATGGACCACTCGGTCTGCAGCGTCTGCGGGTCCGACTCATCGATTCCGGAGGTCTCGAAGTACTCGAGGACCGGCAGGTCGACGTCGAGCGCCGCCATCTCGCTGGCGTACGAGCCCTGACGCGCGTGGTAACGCTCCTGGGCCGTCTGGACCGTGGACAGATAGTTGAAGGCCTCAGCGGCCTTCGACCGCTCGACGGAGTTCAGGAACTTCGGCACGGCGAACGCAGCCAGGATCCCAATGATCACGACCACGACGGCGAGCTCGACGAGAGTGAACCCACGCTCGGTGTTCTTGAAACGACGCATTCTACGTATCCCTTTCTCGCCCCGATATCGGGGCTCGTTGTCTGTGCTGCGGGACAAGTTGCGGTCGCTCGCCACATGCATCGTGCATGTTGAGCAGCCGAAGCTCGCACCTTGCTGAGCGTTGCCCTCACACACCTTTGGTTCTCCCTAGGGAAGAAGCCGTCCATGCGGAGCGACTTCCTGTCCCGCGTGAGGAACCTTTCGACAAAGGCGGCGTGCGTTCAGATACTGCTGTTCAGTGCCACTTACGTTGTGAGGCATTCGCGCTACAGGAACGCACGCAAGCGTGCGCGAGCGAATGTAAGCAGCGCTTACGATTGACGGTCCGCAACACAG
>JASJDY010000069.1 GCA_030065025.1 Planctomycetota bacterium | reverse complement strand
GTGGCCGTGGCCGTGGCCGTGGCCGTGGCCGTGGCCGTGGCCGTGGCCGTGGCCGTGGCCGTGGCCGTGGCCGTGCAGATGCAATCGGCCCGTGCCTACCGCGGGGTTAGCGACATGAGCGTGCGCAGCATGCTCTGTCGCGAAGGGGTGCAACCCCTGATCGGGGGGCAGGTCGAGATCGTGGCGCGACTGCTGCGGTGGTACGGAGAGGCGCGCTCCCTTTCGGGTGCAGTCGATCGACTCACGTCTCGCAAGACGGCCACGTCGAGACCGCCGGGGGGCTTGCCCCCCGGGCAAAAACTTTGAAAGGCAGGCGGTGCCTGCCTTTCAAACCGCCGGAAGGGACCCATGAGTCCAAACTGAGCCCAACTCTTCCAAGTGGGCTCGCCAGCGAAGGTTTCGACCCCGTAATCACGAAGACCCGAAGGTCAACGTCGAACAGGCTCTAGGCCTCCCGCATAAGGGAATCCATGACGCTGATTAGGCCCAGGGACCGTAACGGCCCCGTTCCGGCGTGGTTGGAACATAGCACGTTCGGAGGATCCGGCGAGCGAACAATTCGCGTTCGCGTTCACAACTGGATCACCTGAGGACGGCTTTGACGGAATTGCCGATAGCGACCCGATTTCGGGGCGCAATGGGCATTGTGGAAAACCGCCCAAGATGCCGATAATCAGCTTGCGCGCACTGTCCAACCTGCCTCTGCAAGCGCGTCCGTAACGCGCTTGCGAAGTGCATCTGCAGCCTTCGTCGAGAGCGTGCGTTCGCGGTCGAACAGCTCGCAGCGAAGCGCAAGACTGCGCGCGCCATCCGGGATGTTCTCGCCCTCGTACACGTCGAACACGTGCAGCCCGCGGATGGATCCGGTGACCGCTTCCTGCATCACGCGCTGCACGTCGCCCGCAGGTGTCGTGCGCGGAACGATGACCGCGACGTCGAAGGGCACGACGGGATAGCGCAGTACCGGTTCGTAGTGCATGCCGCCCTCGCCATGCGCTGCGAGCAACGCCTCGGCGTCGATCTCCGCGAGCGCGGCCTTGCCGGCGATCTCGTAGCGGCGTGCGATGGCGGGCAGCACCTCGCCGACGATGGCGAGTGTGACGTCGCCGTGCATGACACGCGCCGTGCGTCCCGGGTGGAGCCACGTTGCCGCCGGCAGATCCGCATCGAGAGCGGGCGCTTCGGCGTTCGCCACCATGATGTCGTGCACACCCAGTCGTGAGAGCAGCGAGCGCACGTCGTGCACGAGCGCGAGGAAGCGCTCCCCCGGCGTGTCCTCGTCGGCAGCCCACGTCGCGAGGGCGAAGACCGCCTTCTCGAAGGGCAGGCCCTCCGTCCGCGGCGCGAATAAGCGTGCGCCTTCCCACACGTGCCCGGACGGCTCGCGCACCTGGTTGCGCAGGATCGTCTGCAGCATCTCCGGCGCGGTCGTCTGGATCATGTGGCTGTGCTCTTCCGAGCTGGGGTTCACCACACGCAGGTGATCGACGTCGCCGAGACCGATGCGCTCGGCCTCATGGGCGCTGTAGAAGCTGCGGTGCTTCACCTCGGCGTAGCCCTGCTCGAGGCTGAGCACGGAGGCGACGCGACGCTCGAGCGCGCGCACCGGACGCGGACGCTTCGGCGTCATGGGCGCGATCGGCGCCACGGAGGCGATGCGGTGGTACCCGGCCACGCGCCCGACCTCCTCGACGAGGTCGTCGGGTCGCTCGATGTCCTTCGTGTTGCGCCAGGTGGGCACGGTCACGTGCACGCCGTCGCCCTGCTCACGGGCGCCGAAGCCCAGCGAGCTGAGGATGGCGCGCACGCGGTGGTCCGCGATGCGGGCGCCGAGGCGGCGCCTGACGAGCGCGTAGGGCATCCAGAGCTCCCGCGTCTCGTAGGGCCGCGGGTAGCAGTCGGACAGCGGCCGTGAGAAGCGTGCCTCGGGCACGTGCTCCTTGACGAGGTACGCGAAGCGGAGCGCGGCCTGGAGCGCCAGCTCCGGATCGAGGCTCTTCTCGAAGCGGCTGCTGGCCTCGGTGCGCAGACCCAGGCGCGTCGCGGTGCGGCGGATCCGGACCGGATCGAACGTCGCCGACTCCAAGAGGATCGCGGTCGTGTCGGCCCGCACCTCGCTGTTCTCGCCGCCCATGACGCCGGCGATCGCCACCGGCCCCTCGCCGTCGGCGATCACGAGATCCTCGGTCGTGAGGGAGCGCTGCTGGCCGTCGAGGGTAGTCATGACCTCGCCGTCCGTCGCACTGCGGACGCGGATCTCGCCGCCACGGACGTCGCGGATGTCGAAGGCGTGGAGCGGCTGCCCCTGCTCGAGGAGCACGAGGTTGGTCAGATCGACGAGCAGGTCGATGCTGCGGACGCCGAGCGACTCGAGACGGCGCCTCAGCGGCAGCGGCGACGGACCGTTGGTCAGGTTCTCGATGACGATGCCGACGTACCGGCGGCAGCCCTGCTCATCGTCGATGGCGATGGGGAACGGCTCGCCCTCGGCCGGCAGGACGTCCGTGTCGAGCACGGGCGGCGCCTCGAAGGGCTGGCGCAGCAGCGCGCCGAGCTCCCGACCCCAGCCGACGTGGCCCCAGAGGTCCGGACGGTGCGTGACGGACACGTTGTCGACCTCGAAGAGCGTGTCCTCGATTGCGAGCGCCTCGATGAACGGCACCCCCACCGGCGTGCCCTCGGGCAGCACGAGGATGCCGTCGTGGTCTTCGCCCAGGCCCATCTCGCGCTCGCTGCAGATCATGCCGCAGCTCTCGACGCCACGGATGGCCCGGCGCTCGAGCGTGAGCGGCTTGCCGTCGGGGCCGCCGGGCAGCGTCGCACCTTCCGGGGCGTACACGATGGTCTGGCCCTCGGCCACGTTCGGAGCGCCGCACACGACCTCGGACTCGGCCGTGCCCACGTCGACGGTGCACAGGCGCAGCTTGTCGGCGTTCGGGTGCGGACGCACCGCGGTCACGCGGCCGGTGACGAGCGCCCCGAGGCCCCCGCCCACGGACTCCTGATCCTCGATCGCAGCGGTGTGGAAGGTCAGCTTGTGCTCGACCTTGTCGGGCGTCGCCTCGGACAGGTCGACCATCTCGCCGAGCCAGCGGTAGGAGAGCTTCATCCTTCGAGCCCTCCGGTGAACTGCCGCAGGAAGCGCAGGTCGCCACTCATCAGGTGGCGAATGTCCTCGATGCCGTGTCGCACCATGACCAGACGGTCGATGCCCATCCCGAACGCGAAGCCGCTGTACTCGTTCGGGTCGATACCGCCCGCCTCGAGCACGTAGGGATGCACCATCCCGCAGCCGAGGAGCTCCATCCAGTCGCCACGGAACGTGACGTCCATCTCGAAACCCGGCTCGACGAAGGGGAAGTAGCTGGGCCTCAGGCGCACCTTGGCGTCCTTGCCGATGATCTCGTGCAGGAGCGACTCGAGCACGTAGATCATGTGGCCCACGCTCACGTCGCGATCGACGAAGAAGCCCTCGCACTGATGGAAGGTGTTCTCGTGAGTCGCGTCGAGCTCCTCGTTGCGGAAGATCCGCCCGAGGCAGACGGCGCGGATGGGCGGCTTGCGCGTCTCCATCGCGCGCACCTGCACCGGGCTGGTGTGAGTGCGCAGGAGGTTGCCGTCCGTGAGCCAGTAGGTGTCCTGCATGTCCCTGGCCGGATGGTCCGGCGGGATGTTGAGGGCGCCGAAGTTGTGGTGGTCGTCCTCGACCCAGGGGCCGTCGAGCGTCTCGAAGCCCATGGAGAGGAAGACCTCTTCCATGTCGCGGACCAGCGCAGTGATCGGGTGGATGCTGCCGCCGCGTCCGCCGAGCTGCGCCGCCTTGGGCGGCGGCAACGTAGCGTCGACCCACTGGTCCTGGGCGAGATTGGCGTCGGCGGCGGCGATGAGCTCGTCGCGACGGACCTGGATCGCGGCCTCGATGGCCTGCTTCGCCTCGTTGGCGCCACGGCCCACCGCGCCGCGCTCGGCCGGGTCCAGCTTGCCGATGGTGCGCAGCACCTGCTGGACCTGGCCCTTCTTCCCGAGGAAGGCGGACTGCACGGCGTCGAGGGCGGACGCATCCGTCGCGGCGCGCACCTCGTCCAGGGCTTGCGCCTGGAGGGCTTGGAGCTGGTCGAGCATCGGGCTTCTCGCGCGGGAGTTGAGGACGACTCTACTCGGTGAAGCGTCCTGCTTCACGTCCCCGGCGCCATGCGGATCGTCCCCGTCCGCATGGAGGGGAACGAGGAGCGAAGGAAAGGGTGGGCCTTCTAGGCCGCGGCCTTCGCTACCTCGACGATCTCGTCAAAGGCCTTCGGATCGTGGATGGCCAGCTCGCTGAGGGCCTTGCGGTTGAGCTCGACGCCGGCCTTGCTGAGGCCGTGAATGAAGCGGCTGTACATCACGCCACGAGCGCGGCAGGCGGCGTTGATGCGCAGGATCCAGAGGCGGCGGAAGTCGCGCTTGCGCAGGCGGCGGTGGATGTACGAGTACTGCCAGCCGCGGTGCACGGACTCCTTCATCACCTTGTACTGGCGACGGCGGGCGCCCCAGTAGCCCTTGGCGAACTTCATGAGGCGGCGCTTGCGGGCGAGGCGTTGGGGCGTTGCGGTGACGCGGGACATGGCGTTCGTTCCTCGAAGGTCTCGGGCCTACTCGCCCATGTACCGGCGCATCGTCTTGGCCTGCTTGCCCACGACGGGCGTGGGGTGGCGCAGACGACGACGGCGCTTGCTGTCCTTCTTGCTCATGATGTGGCTCGAGTTCGACGAGCCGTACGGGATCACCTTGCCCGTCTTGGAGACCTTGAAGCGCTTGGCGATCGACTTGCGGGTCTTGATCTTGGGCATGGTTGACGTCCGATGAGCGGGTTGGGGTGTAGCCCTGGCCGGCCCCGGGTTTCGGGGGCGGAATCGGGCGCAGAACGGGGCAGGTTAGCGAGGGGGCCGCGGGGGTCAAACATTCGCCACCGTGCCCGGAATCGAAGGCGAGGCCGCCCTCGGGGCCGCTAGAAGCCCGGCAAGGGCGGGGGGCCTCGCCGTCGAGCCCGATCGCGAGACGTCCAGGACGTCCCTAGCGGTCCGGTGGACTCCAGGGCGCCTCGACTTCGATGTCGAGGGCGAGGCCGCCTGGAGCGGAGTCTGTGAGCGTCCGGAGTCGAGGGCGCCTCGCCTTCGGTCCGGCAAGCCAGTGCCTATTTCTTGGCCAAGAGCATGTGCATCCGCCGCCCCTCCATCCGGGGCGGCTGCTCGACCTTGGCGATGTCCTCGAGACGCTTCGCCACCTCTTCGCAGTGCTTGTAGCCCAGTTCCTGGTGCGCCATCTCGCGCCCCCGGAACAGGATCATCAGCTGCACCTTGTCGCCGCGCTCGAGGAACTCGCGCGCCTTGTTGACGCGGATCTCGAGCATGTGCGGGTCCGTCTTGGGACGCAGGCGCACGGTCTTCAGCTTGCTGCGATGCTGCTTCTGCTTCGACTCGTGAGCCTTCTTGCTCTGCTCGTACTTGTAGCGCCCGAAGTCCATGATCCGGCAGACCGGCGGGCGCGTCTTCGAGTTGACCTCGACGAGGTCCATGTCGACCTCGTTCGCCATACGGCGGGCTTCGTCTGTGTCGATGACGCCGACGTTGTTGCCTTCGTGGTCGATCAGGCGGACCTGGCGGATGGTGATGCGATCGTTGACCCTGGGACCCGTGTCTCGGGGCATCGATCGGTCATAGCGGTGGCGGCGAATGGGGCTTCCTCCAAAGGGTGAGACGGACCTCCCGCCCGGACCTCGAGTGGAGGGGCGGGAGGCGGTTCAGTTTGCCATGGTGGACGCGCGGGATCACGCGCGGTTCCGGATCTCGTCCAGGGCGCGGTCCAGGAAGGCGTCGACCTCCAGGGCGCCCAGGCGGTCCCCCGCACGGGTGCGGACGTCGACCTGGCCGGACTCGGCCTCGCGACCGCCGACCACGAGCATGTAGGGCACACGCTCCAGGGTGGCGTCACGGATCTTGGCGCCGATCTTGTCGCCCCGCACGTCGGCCTCGGCACGGACGCCGCCCGCCTGGAGCCGCTCGGCGACCTCCTGGGCGTAGTCGGCCTGCTTCTCGGTGATGGAGAGCACCTTGGCCTGGACCGGTGCGAGCCACAGCGGGAACTTGCCCGCGTAGTGCTCGATGAGGATGCCGACGAAGCGCTCCATCGAGCCGAGGATCGCGCGGTGGATCATCACGGGGGTGTGCTTCTGACCGTCCGGGCCGGTGTACTCGAGCCCGAATCGCTCGGGCATCGAGAAGTCGACCTGCACGGTGCCGCACTGCCACGAGCGGCCGATGGCGTCGGTGACGTGCACCTCGATCTTCGGGCCGTAGAAGGCACCCTCGCCCGGAGCGAGCGTCCAGCCGGCGAAGCCGTGTGCGTCGAGCGCACGGCCCAGCGCCTTCTCGGCGCGCTCCCACGCCTCGGGCTCCCCCATCGCGTCCTCGGGGCGGGTCGCCAGCCGGGTCTTGATGTCGGTGAAGCCGACGGCGCCGTAGATCGCGTGGGTCATGTCGAGCATGTCCCCGATCTCGTCCTCGAGCTGCTCCTCGGTGCAGTAGACGTGCGCGTCGTCCTGGGTGAAGGCGCGGACGCGCAGCAGGCCGTGCAGCACGCCGGACATCTCGTTGCGGTGCACGCCGCCGAACTCCGCCATGCGCAGCGGCAGCTCCTTGTACGAGTGCGGCTTGCTTCCGAAGATCAGGCAGCAACCGGGACAGTTCATGGGCTTGACGGCGAACGAGCGCTCGTCGATGTCCATGAAGTACATGTCGTCCTTGAAGTGGTCCCAGTGACCGGAGCGCTTCCACAGCTCGTCGGACAGCACAGTCGGGGTGCGCACCTCGCCGTAGCCGCGCTTGAGGAGCTCCTCGCGAACGAGCCCCTCGAGCTCGTTCCACAAGATGGTGCCCTTGGGATGCCAGAACGGGAATCCGGGCCCCTCGGCGTGCAGCGAGAAGAGGTCCATCTCGCGGCCGACCTTGCGGTGGTCGCGCAGGCGGGCCTGCTCCAGCCGCTCGAGGTGGGCCTTGAGGTCCTTCTTCGAGAAGAACGCGGTACCGCGGACGCGCTGCATGGGCTCGCCGGACGCGTCGCCGCGCCAGTACGCCCCGCTCACGGACAGCAGCTTGATGTGCTCGATCCACGAGGTGTCGGGAACGTGCGGTCCCTCGCACATGTCGGTGAACGCGCCGGAGTCGTAGAACGAGATGACGTCCTCGGGGATCTCGTCGACGTGCGGGATCTTGAGCTCGTAGCCCATCTCGCGCAGGCGACCCTTGGCCTCGTCGCGGCCGAGGTCCACGCGCGCGTACGGACGGCCCTCCTTCACGATCTCCTTCATGCGCTTCTCGATCTTGGGGAGGTCCTCCTCGAGGATCGGACGCGGAGTCTTGAAGTCGTAGTAGAAGCCCTCGTCGGTCGCCGGGCCGAAGCCCAGGTCGGTCCCGGGGAACAGGTCCAGCACGGCCATCGCGAGCAGGTGCGCTGCGCTGTGGCGCAGGACGTGGAGCGCGTCGTCGTCGCGCGCGGTGAGGATGCGGAACGCGCCGCTCTGCTGCAGCGGCCGATCGATCTCGACGACGTCGCCCTCGATCTCGCCCGCCACGGCCGCCTTGGCCAGCCCCGGCCCGATGTCCTCGGCCACCTGACGCACCGTCGTCCCGGGGGCGACCTGGCGGATCGACCCATCGGGAAGTCGGAGCTCGAGTAGCGAAGACATGGCTTGGTTCCTCTGGTTCTGATCATCTGCTTGCGGTCAGCGTGGACCGGTCGCGGCAAACGGTACGCGCCCGGGGACGCGAACGGCTCAATCTACCCGCCTCGTCGCGGGTTCGGACACAGTCCTCGCACTGCTCCTCACGGGAGAAGCGGCGTTACTTGACCTTGCCGCGGCCGATGAGCTCGAGGGTCCGGCGCGCGCGGGCGCCGATGTTGCCGCCCTCGGCCTGGAGTGCCACGAGCGCCTCCGCTGCCGGGGCGCCGACCTCGACCAGTGCGCGCATGATCGGCGTCAGCCGGTCCAGGGGCACCTCGCGGACCGGCTTGCCGCGCGTGGCATAGCGCAAGCGGCCGGGCTCGAGTCCGGTGAGCATGCCGCGCAGCCACACCTGGGTGCGCGGATCGCTGCGGGGGCCGAGCGGGAGCGTCACGCTGGCGCCCAAGGGCTCGCCGATCGTCAGGAGCGTCTCGGCGGCGCCGTCGACCACGAAGGCGACCCGCCGCCCCCGGTGCGCGCTGCTCCAGCTGGCGAGATCCTCCAGCCGGCCGGGCGCGAACCTGAGCTCGAGAACGAGGTCGTCGGTCCGCGTGTTGACCGCGGACGCGATCCGGAAGTCAGCACGCGTGAAGCGCTGCGACGCCTCGGGGGCGCGCAGGAGCAGGACGCGCCCAGGGGCATCGTCCGCCGACGCCGGGCGTAGGGACGCGAGGACGAAGTCCTCACGGCTGGACCGGAAGCGCTCGTCCTTGGCGATCGCCTCGTCCATGCGCTTCATCTCGGCACCGACGTACTCGTCGAAGGCCTCGCGACTACCCGTCCAGAGACTGGGCGGCGTCAGCCCGTCTGCCGGCGGCACGACCTCGAGGAGCAGCTCCGCCGTCCCCGGCGCCGTGAGACGCCGGATGAGCGTGGCCACGAAGGTCCGCTCGACCTCCGGCCGCTCCGCCGCGGGAACGGAGCTGAAGTCCTGGCGAGGGATATCCATGCGGATGAAGCCCTCGACGTCGCGCTGATTGAAGCTGCCTGCGGGATAACCGTAAGCCTGAAGGCGCAGGGCCATGATCCGCGCGACCTCGCGCAGGGCGAGCACCCGTGCCTCGGCATCGTCTCCGTGCTCGCTGAGATCGACGTGGAAGTCGATCGTCTCGTGGATCTGGCTCGGCCGCTCGTTCCGCAGATGGGCGATCAGGCGCTCCACGACGGCGGGCTCGCTCTGGCTGCGCCGGGCGAGCTCGGCGAACAGCTTCGCCCCCTCGATCTCGTCCGTCACGTACAGCCGGTCGATCACGTCCTCGAGCGGCTCCCCCGAGGTCTGCTGACGTTCCCCGCAACCGGTGGCGAGGAATGCGGCGATCACGAGGGCCAACGGCCAGGAGGGGATTCGCATGGCAGCTTGCTCCGCGGGTCGTCAGGAGGAACGCTCGCCGGCCCCGGCTTCGTCCTCGTCGGACGCTTCCTCCGGGTCGACGGTCAGGCCGATGTGGAGCTCGCCGAGCTGCGCCTCGTCGACGGGCGCCGGCGCCCGGCACATCAGATCCACGGCCGTCATCGTCTTGGGGAAGGCGATCACGTCCTGGATGCCGTCTTCGCCCAGCAGGGTCATGACGAGCCGGTCGAAGCCGATGGCGAACCCGCCGTGGGGCGGCGTGCCGTACTGCAGGGCGTCGACGAACCAGCCGAAGCGCTGCTCGATGTCCTCCTCGGAGATGCCGAGCAGCGCGAAGGCCGCCTGCTGCACGTCCTGGCGGTGGATCCGCACGCTCCCGCTGCCCATCTCGACCCCGTCGATGACCAGGTCGTAGGCCTGCGTGCGGATGGACTCGAGCTTGGCCCGGTCCCAGCCGTCGGGACCGGCGGCCGCGGCCTCGAACACGAGGGGCAGGTCCTCCTCCACCGGCATGGTGAAGGGGTGGTGCTGCGCCATGAAGCGCTCGCTCTCCTCGTTCCACTCGAGCAGCGGGAAGTCGGTGACCCAGAGCACCTCCGTCCGGGACCTGTCGATCAGGTCGAGCTTCCCGGCCACACGGTCGCGCAAGGCAGACAGCACTCGGTTGACGACCACGTGGCCGCCCGCGGCGCACATCAGCAGGTCGCCCGGCTTGGCGCCGACGGCCGCGATGAACGCTGCCCCTTCGTCGCCGCCGAGGAATTTCGAGATCGGCCCGGTCGCGCCGTCCTCGGTGATCTTGGCCCACGCCAGTCCCGCCGCGCCCATGGACTTCGCCTCGGCCTCGAGGCCGTCGATCTCCTTGCGCGAGAAGGAAGCGGCCCCCGGCCCGACGAGGGCCTTGACCATGCCGCCGTCCTCGACCACCGAAGAGAAGACGCGGAAGCCGAGGCGTGAGGCCTCGGCGCTGACCGTGTGCAGCTCGAGCGGGTTGCGGAGGTCCGGCTTGTCGCTGCCGAAACGCTCCATGCACTCGTGGTACGGCATGCGCCGGAACGGAGGCGGAACCTCGCGCCCATGGAACTCCTGGACGAGCTCGGCGATGACGGGCTCGAAGAAGCCCCAGACGTCCTCGGGCCGGACGAACGTGGCCTCGACATCGATCTGGGTGAACTCGGGCTGGCGGTCGGCGCGCAGGTCTTCGTCGCGGTAGCAGCGCGCGAACTGGTAGTAGCGATCCTGCCCGCCCACCATCAGCAGCTGCTTGAAGATCTGCGGCGACTGCGGCAGGGCGTAGAACTGCCCCGGATGCACGCGGCTCGGGACGAGGTAGTCGCGCGCGCCTTCGGGCGTCGAGCGCACGAGGGTGGGCGTCTCGACGTCGAGGAAGCCCTGTTCGTCGAAGCCGCGGCGGATGATGGATGCGATGCGGGCCCGGTCGCGCAGGATCTCGCCCATGCGCGCGCGGCGCAGGTCGAGATAGCGGTGGCGCAGCCGGACCTCGGGCGAGACATCGGCGCGCTCGTCGAGGGGAAAGGGAGGCGTCTTGCTCTCGGAGAGCACCTGGAGGGCCGTTGCCTCGACCTCGATGTCGCCTGTGGGGAGGTTGGGGTTGCGGGCCTCGTCGGGGCGCGGGATGACCTTCCCCGTCACGCGCAGCGTCCACTCACCGCGCACCTTCTCGGCCGCGGCGAGGAGGTCGGCGTCGAGATCCCCGCGGAACGTGCACTGCGTGAGGCCGTAGCGGTCGCGGAGGTCCACGAACAGCACGCCGCCCTGGTCGCGCATGGAGCCGACCCAGCCGCAGAGGTGAACGGTGGCGCCTTCGTCGGAGAGGCGGAGGGCGCCGCAGGTGTGGGAGCGATAGGTGGTTTCCATCGTGGGGTTCCGGAGGGGAATCGGCAGAAGGTACCTGGGGGGTGGGAGAGGACGCAGAGGAGTGCGCAGGGGCGCGTGGCCGTGGCCGTGGTCGTGGCCGTGGCCGTGGCCGTGGCCGTGGCCGTGGCCGTGGCCGTGGCCGTGGCCGTGGCCGTGGCCGTGGCCGTGA